>JBCBYI010000244.1:0-5391 GCA_039815945.1 Actinomycetota bacterium
AGCTCGGCCGAGAGGCTCCAGACACCGCCGGGCGAGCGATCGAAGACGTAGGCACTGCCGTTGTCGTCCTGATCGGCGCCGACGACCATCGTGTCACCGTCGATCGCGACGCTCGAGGCGAATCGAGGGCCGAGCGGGTCGCTCGACGAGGTGCCGCGAAGGGCCGGGTTGACGATCTCGTTCAGTGCCGGTCGAGGGAACGACACGACGGCGCCGGCCTGGGCGCCGAACTGGTCTTCCTCGATCCCACCGAGGATCACGTGGGTGCCGCTGACGGCGACTTCGACGTAGGCGTCGGTCGATTCGACCTCGGGCGGATCGAACACGCTGGTCGTGCGCTCCCACGCCGAACCGGTGTTGACGTACAGGGTGGCGTTGGAGCTGACGGGTGCATTGCCAGCCAGCCGGGTGCCGACCACGATCGCATCACCGGCGACGGCCACGTCGTAGCCGTCCTCGCCCGTGACGAAGGGGCTGTCGAGGTTGGCGGCGAGTTTCGTGTCGAACGAGCACGGGGCCGCGAGCGGGCCGGTGCAGTCGTAGACGTACGCACCGCCGGTCGCCGTGCCGGGGTCGGCGCTGGCCGTCGGGCCATCGGTGGCGGCACCGATGACGAGCACGCCCGTCGTCGGGTCGATCTCGAGGTCGGCGCCGAACTGGTCCGAGACCTCGGTGTTGAGTCGGTCGCCCTGTAGTTCCTGACGGAACGACAGGACCGGCAGCGCAACGGTGCTGAGGCTGAAGACGGTCGTGATGCCGTAGCTCTGGGTGTCGGGGCTCGAGACCCGGCCGAAGCTCGACCCGACGATGACGTACGGATCTGCGACTGCGATCTCGCCCTGAGACGCGCTTCCACCGGGGATGCCGGAGACGGCCTGCGGCGCAAAGTCCCAGGCGCCCGGGCCGCCCGGAATGACCGTCACGGTGTCGGGTGAACCGCTGATCACGACGCCGAGGAGCGAGCCGTCGGTGTCGACGTCGCGGACGCCAGGACCGAAGTCGATCAGGTCGACGAAGACATACGGGTCGGACGCGGAGGCCCGGGCGAACCAGTGGACCTCACGACCGTTCGCCACGAGGGCGACGACGTTGCCGTCGGGCGACGCGTCGATCTCCTCGCCGAAGTTGGTGCCGAGGGGGCTGGTGTTCGGGAGTTGCTGGCTGAAGACCCAGTCGTTGCCGCTACGTGTGTAGACGAACACCTCGCCCTGAAGGTCGGCGTCGCGGTTGGCGGCGAACTGGGCACCGACGATGAGCGTGTCGCCCCGCATGACGACCGGGCGGCCGAACTGTTCACTGTCGGCCGGGAACGGCGCGCGGATCTTGGTGATGCCGCCGATGTTCGAGCCACCGTCGGCGACCGGACCGGTGATATCGGCCGGGTCGAGATCGCCCAGGTTGCTCGAGCCGTCGAAGGCAACCGCTGCGAGCGCACCCTCGATGGCGACGGCTGCCGCGCCGACCGCGGGCGTGCTCGAGATCTCCTCGATGACCTCGATCTGGTTGTCGTTGACGTCGGCGCCGCCGTTGGTCGACCAGACCGTGATCGCCACGTCGCTCGAGATGGCGATCGAGTCGCCCGAGATGCTGACGGAGCTGCCGAAGCCGACCTCGCCTCCGCTGTCGGTGGCGAGCGTGTCGCGGAAGTCGCCGGTGCCGCCGGGGTTGAGATCGAAGAACTCCGCCTTCTGCGCGCCGGGCATCGCCGCCACGACCGTGAGACGGTTGAACCCGGTGTAGGCCGCATCGAGCGCCGAACCGAGGCGGTCGCCGCTGCCGACGCCATCGAGCGAGGCGTCGAAGGAGAGCCCACTTCCCCAGGTGCCGGCGTTCTGACGCACCTCGATACCGCCGTCGCCGCCATTGAGACCGGGGATGCCGATCACGAGCGCCGGCGGGGCCGAGGCCTTGGTCGCGAGCGCGACGGCCGAACCGTATTCGTCGCCGGGGTTCGCGCCGTCGAAGCGGGTGTCGAACACCGGCGCCGTGAGGCCTCGAGCGCCGGTGTAGGTGTACACCGAACCGGAACCGGCGGCCCCGAAGCTGGCACCAGGGGCGCCGACGGCCATACGGCCCGCCTCGGCGACGATGTCGACCGACCACCCGAAGCGCTCGCCCGCGGAGCCGCCCGTTTGGGCGGCGATGGGCGCGAACGTCGTGATGGAATCGGCTCGGTAGTACGTAAACACTGCGCCTGCGTCGAGGCTGGCGGTGTCGTCACCGGGGGCGCCGACGACGATCGCACGGTCGGCGATGGCCACGGCCGCGCCGAACGAGGTGCCCGCCGCTCCGGTGAGCGTGTCTCGGAGCGTCCAGACGCCGCTCACCCGCTCGAAGACGTAGGCGACATCGTCGGCGGGCACGCCGAGGACGGCCCAGTTCTTCTCGATGTCGACGCTCGGAGCGCCGATGACGGGCGCCGCGGCCTCGAAGGAGACGACGAGACCCGAATCGGTTGCGAAGCCGGTGTCGTCGAGCGGACTGCCGGCGACGATCGTGGTGCCGGAGGCGGCGACGGACTCGGTGGCGGGGTTGCCGACAGTCGACAGGTTCTCGTACTCGTCGTCAGCACTGGGGAAGAAGCCGGAGGTCGTCAACGGGAAGTCGTAGCCGCGCAGCTCGTTCACACCGGGGCCGCCCGTGACGAGCTGGGAATCGCTGAAGGCGACGAGCGGGCTGCTGCCGTTGCCGAACGCCTGCCCGACACTGACGCCGCCGGAGCCGATCTCTGCGACAGCGACCTCGCCGGTGAGGTTCGAACCGGCATAGTAGGTGTCGTTGATCGCCACCGCGACGCCGTACTCGTCACCGGCCTGCGCGCCGCTCGCCTGAGCCGCATCGACGCGAGTCGGGACGCCCGCACCGACGCGGGTGATGAGCGAGATCAGACCGACGTCGAGGCCCGCCCCGCCGTTGGGCGAGCCGACGACGACGCGGAGCGTGCTGCCGTCGACGTGCGATGCGATGGCAGTACCGAAGTCCGTCAGGTTGGTGGTGCCCTGGATGAGCTCGGAGACCGGCCAGGCGAGGCCCGATCGGTTGGCACTGAAGATCGCACCGACCAACGGACCGCCGCTGAAGCTCGCTCGGGGCGAGCCGATGAGGACTTCGTCGGCATCGCTGCCGAAGGCGACCGAGGTCCCGAAGAACAGCGTCGTCGTCGCGCCGCCGGGCGCCACGATGTCGCTACCGAGTTGCGACCAGTCACCGAGACCCGATCCCTGTTGGAAGACGAGCACGCGCTGGTTGTCGGGATCGCCGACGGCCACGCGGTTTCCTCGTACGGCCAGCGCGGCGCCGAAGGAGCCGTCCTCGTTGCCCTCGCCGGCATCCGGAATGAGGACGTCTTCGAGTGTCCAGGGCTGGCTGGAGCCGGAACGGACGTAGACGTAGACACCGCCGGCGCGGACGGCGTCGTTGTCCTCCTTGGTGGCGGTGACGGCGAGGATGTCGCCGTCGATCGCGACGACCGAGCCGAACCCGTCGCCGCCGGCGTTCTGGATGGACTGCAGGAACGTCTGCGTCGTGCCACCGAGATCGTTGAGCGCCTTCACCCGGACGTTGCCGAGCTCATCGTCGTCGCGGAAAAGGGTCGAACCGAGGGCCCCCGGCTCGCCGATGAGCACGTTCGGACCGGCGACCGCGACGGCCGCGCCCGATTCCTCGCCTGCGTTGCCCGAGAAGGCGGCTGGGGCGGAGGTGAAGGTGAGCGTGCCCGAGTTCCAGGACCGCGCGCCGACGGAAGGGCCGCCCACGGACGGGAGTCCGGTGACGAGGTTGTCGCCGTCGAAGTCGATCGAGCTGGTGGGCTCGAAGGTACCCGACAGCGATGTGCTGAAGATCGTGGCTTCGCTGTCGGCGGTCGGCGCGGCGCCGTCGGCGACTCGCCAGAGCCAGAACCGGTTGAGCGTGGTGCTGCCGGTCGCTGCGCCCATGATGCGACGACCGGTGTCGTCCTCGTCGATCGTGACGTCTTGACCCAGGCGGGCGCCGGCCTCGATGCAGTTGTCGAGCTCGCCAAGCGCCGAGACGGCGGTGGCGTTGTACTGACCCCAGAAGACCCGACCGGTCTCGTTGCCGATGCCGAGCGGAGGCCCCGGACATCCCGGGGTACCGCGGTCGGCGTCGGGTGCACCGATGATCAGGTTGCCGAACGCGTCGGCGTCGACGGCCGAACCGAATCCGTCTCCGAACGTGAAGCCCGGGTTGTTGATGACGTCGGCGGTGGACTGAAGCTGCAGGCCCGAGCCGCTGTCGCGGTACAGATAGGCGATGCCGCCGTCTGAGCTGTACGCAGCCGACCGAGGTGCACCGATCAGGAGTTCGGCCTCGCCGCCGTCCGGGTCCTGGGCGAAGGCGACCGCAGCGCCGAAACGGTGGGTGATGGCGCCGCCCTGGCCGGTGGCGTCGCCACAGGGCACGGGCACGCTCTGACACTCCGAGAGGCGGCTACCGAACTGCCAGTTCACCCCGTCGAAGTCGTAGATGTACACCATGCCGGAGTTGACGCCATCGTCGTCCTTGCCGGGCGCACCGACCGCAATGCGGTCGTCGAAGATGGCGACCGACTCGCCGAAGCGGTCGGTCGGCTTGGGGTTCGCGGCGGGGTCGGGACGGAGTTGGGCCACGATGCCCCACGAGCCCCCGGTGAAGCGGGCGACGTTGACGTAGCCGAGATCGTTGCCGAAGAGGTCGCCGCCGGGCACGGCGATGACGGCCACGGGACCGGCGACCGCGTCCATGTCGACGTCGATGGCGCTGCCGTTGCGATCCTGTGCGGTGTTGCCACCGGCGAAGAGGACCTGATCCTCGCTGAACGTCGGGTCGACGGTGATCGGGTAGGTCGCACCGGCGACGTCGACGGTGATCTCGATGCGATCGCCGACGTAGGCCATAGACGCCGGGAGGTCGACGCCGTCGGCGTCCCACGCCAACAGACCCGAGTACTGGGCGACGACATCACCCCCGGTGGACAGGAAGCCGATCGCGTCGGGCGCGAGCGACACCGGGATCAGCTCGGTCGCGGCGGCGACCTCGATGACGAGTTCGTCGGTGACACCGGCGGGGGCTTCGGCGATGGTCCAGCCCTGCTCGATACCGCGGTCGGTCTCAACGAACCACTCTTCGACGATGCCGCGGTCGTAGACGACCCGGTCGCCGGTCTGCTCGGGAGCGGCGGCGGCGATGGGACCGCCGACGCTCACCGTCGAGAGACGGACTTCGGTGTCGTCGAAGGCGAAGGTTGCGCCCGCCGTGGCGAAGGTGGCGGTGGCGAAACGGCCGAGGCGCTGGGTCGGGGTGACGACGGGTTCGACGGTGACCTGCGGATCGAGCGTCGGCGTGGCCTGCAGCGCGGCGATCTGAGACTGGATGTCGGCCCACTCAGCGGCG
>JBCBYI010000245.1:0-5322 GCA_039815945.1 Actinomycetota bacterium
CGCAACTCGACGACGTTGTCGGGCTGCGTCACCGAGTGGAGCGCCCATGCGTTCGGGGGTGATGCCGTGGGTGCCATGGGGAGACCGTACGAAACGGGTGTCTCGCGCCAAGGTCCATCGTGTTTCGTGTCGGTGAACGGCACCGGACCGTTCCCCGACCGTCTTCGGCGCAAATCACACCGTTGTGACATGGGCCACAATGTTGCATTTGTGTGACGAAACCGCCGCTAGCGTTCCGGTCGCTGAACCGGCGTCGGTGTTTCGCCTGCTCCCCTGCCCACGACCAGCGGTCGTGTGAACGAACACCTCCCAGCGACGTCAGACGCGGGCCCGGCCCGAGGAGGCAGCACTCCATGCGCACCCGAATCCGCCTCGTTGCGTTCGCGCTCGCCCTCACCCTGGTGGGCACCGCGTGCACCCCAGAAGAGATCGCCCTCTTCGTCGAATCGACCGCCCCGACCCGTGACGTCCTCACCGACGACGAACTCCTGCGCCTGCGGATGTGCGAGTCGACCGACAACTACCAGGCCACCTCGCCCTCCGGGAAGTACCGAGGTGCCTACCAGTTCGACCAGCCGACGTGGAACGGTGTCGCCGAGCGGCACTTCCCCTGGCTGGTCAACATGGATCCGGTCGACGCCGACCCGTGGTGGCAGGACGCCATGACCCGGGCGCTGTGGAGCGAGCGGGGCCGCCAGCCCTGGCCGGTCTGCGGCAAGCGCGTCTGACCGCCGGTCCGAGACCGCGAACGAAAGCGCCCGATCGCGGGTGGGGTTCGCACCGCCGTGTGCGATCCTGACGGCCGTGTCCGATCCGATCGACCGCCGAAACGCGGACCGCAACCCGAGCCTCGACGAGCCCACCGGTGAGATCCTGGTGCCGCTCGTCGCGGCCGACACCGGCCCGGCACGCGAGTGGGCCGACGCCGCACGCGAGGACGCCGTGGCGTCCCCGGACGAGATCCACCACGGCACGGTGCACCTCAACGTCACGCGGACGTTCCTGTTCGCCGACCTGAGCGGTTTCACCGCCTACACCCGGACCCACGGCCCCCACGCCGCCGTCGAAGCCCTCGGCGAGTTCCGCCGCGTCACCCGCGACGTCGCAGCCCGCCGCGGGGTCCGGGTCGCCAAGTGGTTGGGCGACGGCGTGATGCTCGTCGGTACCGACGCGACGCCGACCGTCGCCGCCGGCGCCCACCTGATGCACCACTTCGAACACAACCCGATCGACGTTCGCGTCGGGCTCGCCACCGGTATCGCGCTGCTCTTCGAGGGCGACGACTACATCGGCGAGCCCGTCAACCTCGCGGCCAAGCTCTGTGCGGCCGCCCAACCCAACGAGATGCTCGCCGTCTGCGAGGACGACCAGTTGCCGTCCTGGGTGAAGGCCGAGGGCGGGGTCTCGGTCAAGATCAAGGGTGTCGGCTCCGTCGGCGGCATCCATCGCCTCACTCTCGACCTGTGACCACGCGCCCTCGTCTTCTCGCCATTCCTGCCGGTCTGCTGATCGCGGCCGGCCTCCCGCCGTGGGGCTGGTGGCCGCTGACCCTCGTCGGTGTCGCGGTCTGGTTCGAGTTGATCGCCGGCCACGAACGTCGATCACGGTTCTCGATCTCGTTCGTCGTCGGCCTCGCCTGGTCGATCCCGGCGACGCTGTGGATGTTCGACCTCACCGCAGCCGGTTGGCCGGTCGCGGTGCTCGTCTTCTCCGGACTCGCCGGCGTCGTCGGCGCGGCGACACCCCCCGAGGGGTTCGTCGTACGGTCGTTCGCCTTCACCGCCGCGCTCGTCCTCGTCGAACTCATCCGCTGGAACTACCCCTTCGGCGGCACCCCGATCGCCACCTACGCCATGGTCGGCGTGTCGACGCCGCTCTGGATCACCGCCCGCACGTTCGGGTCGCCGGGGCTCACCGTCGTCGTGGCCTGGGCGGGCCTGGCGCTCGGCCGACTCGCCCGCCGCGAGCGCGATGCCGCCGTCGCGGTCGCCGCCATCGTCGTGCTGGTCGTCGGCGGCATGCTCGGATCGTTCCGGGTCGACACGATCGACACGATCGACGTGGCCGTGGTGCAGGGTGGCGGCCCGCAGAACACCAGGGCCGACGTGTGCACCACGCGAGCCGTGTTCGAACGCCACATGGCCGCCTCGGAGACGATCGACCGCGAGGTCGACCTCGTCGTGTGGCCCGAGGACGTCGTGCACCCTGCGTCCGACGGCCGCATCACTCCGGCCCGCTGCGACGACGAACTCTTGCGCAACGCCGAGGCCACCGAGCGGCTCACGCAACTCGCCGCCGACCTCGACGCCGTCGTCGTGAGTGGCTGGTTCGAGCCGACCGACGACGGGCTCGCCAACGCCAACTACTCGATCGCCCAGTCGCCCGACGGCACCGTGACCGGCCGCTACGACAAGGTCCGGCTCGTGCCGTTCGGCGAGTTCGTCCCGCTGCGGTCGTTCATCGAGAACTTCAGCGACGAGATCCCGGGCCGCGACGTCCGTCCCGGAACCGAGCCGGCCATCCTCGAGACCGACCTCGGCACCCTCGGCATCTCGATCTCCTGGGAGGTCTTCTTCGACCATCGAGCCCGCGACGCGATCGGCAACGGCGGCCAACTGCTGCTCAACCCGACCAACGGGTCGAGCTACTGGCTCACCATCGTGCAGAGCCAGCAGATCGCATCGAGCCGGCTGCGAGCGGTCGAGACCGACCGGTTCGTGCTCCAGGCGGCGCCGACCGGCTTCTCCGGGGTCATCGCCCCTGACGGCGACGTGCTGCAGCGCACCGGCGTCAGTGAACAGAAGGTCCTCTACGACACGGTCGAGCTCCGCAGCGGCCGCACCCTGTCGGTGCAGCTCGGCGCCTGGCCGATGATGATCTACGGCGTCGTCGCCCTGGCCGCGATCCACGGCCGACGTCGGTTCCTCGACGGCGACGCCTCAGACCTCGATGCTGAGGGTGATGGGTCCGTCGTTGACGAGCTCGACGGCCATGTCGGCGCGGAAGCGGCCGGTGGCGACGACCGCACCGGCGGCGCGTAGTTCCTCGATCACCTTCTCGACCAGCGGCTCGGCCTGCTCGGGGCGCGCGGCGTCGCTGTAGCCGGGTCGACGACCCTTGCGGGTGTCGCCGTAGAGGGTGAACTGGCTGACGACGAGGATCTCGTGACCCTCGTCCGCGGCCGAGCGATTCATCACGCCGTCGGCGTCGTCGAAGATCCGCAGGTTCCAGATCTTGTCGGCGAGCTTGGCGGCCTGGGCCTCGGTGTCGTCGTGGGTCACGCCGACGAGCACCAGGATCCCGGCCCCGATCTCACCGGTGACCTCTCGCTCCCCCGAAACCCCGTCGACGGTCACGCTCGCCCGGCTGACGCGCTGCACGAGTCCTCTCACGAGTCGCAACCTACCCCGCGGTAGCCGTAGCCTTGTCGCCCTATGCCATGGACGCCCCCCGACCCGGATTCGCCGCTGCGGATCGCGTACCTCACCTACCGAGGCAAGCCGCACGTCGGAGGCCAGGGCGTCTACAGCCGTCACCTCACCAAGGCGCTCGTCGATCTCGGCCATCACGTCGAGGTCTACGCGGGTCCTCCGTACCCGATCATCGACGAGCGCATCCCGTTCCACCCGCTGCCCAGCCTCGACATCTGGGCCGACCCGCACCCCATGCGCAAGCCGCGCCTGTGGGAGTGGAAGGACTGGACCGACGCACTCGAACACATGTCGTTCGCGACGGGCACCTTCTCCGAGCCGATGGCGTTCAGCTGGCGGGTGTGGCGTGAGCTGCGCAAGCGCCGCGACGACTTCGACCTGATCCAGGACAACCAGACCCTCGGCTGGGGCATCCTCAAGCTCCACCAGGAGGAGTGGCCGATCCTCGAGACGATCCACCATCCGATCACGGTCGATCGCAAGCTCGAGCTCGAACACGCCCGCACCCCGTGGGAGAAGTTCGGCAAGCGCCGTTGGTACGCCTTCACCAAGATGCAGACCCAGGTCGCCCAGCGCATGCCGCGCATCCTCTCGGTGTCGGAGAACTCCAAGCAGGACATCTCGGCCGACAAGGGTGTCGACCTCGACAAGATCCACGTCGTGCCCGTCGGTGTCGATCCCGAGCTCTTCTTGCCAGTGCCCGGCGTCGAGCGTCGCCCGGGCCACATCGTCACCACCGCGTCGGCCGACGTCGCGATGAAGGGCCTGAAGTTCCTGCTCGAGGCCGTGGCCAAGCTGCGCACCGAGCGCCACATGGAGCTCACCATCATCGGCAAGCGTCGTCCCGACTCCCATGCCAGCCAGACGATGACCGCCCTCGGCCTCGACGACTGTGTGAACTTCGTCAGTGGCGTGCCCGACGAACGCATCGTCGAGCTCTACAGCGAAGCCGAGCTGGCCTGCGTGCCGTCGCTCTACGAGGGCTTCTCGCTGCCCGCCATCGAGGCGATGTCGTGCGGTGTCCCGCTCGTCGCCACCACCGGTGGCGCGCTCCCCGAGGTCACCGGCACCCACGGCGAGACGTGCTTCCAGACCGAGCCGGGCAACTCCGACGCCCTGGCCGCCACCATCCGCGAAGCGCTCGACAACCCCGAGCTGCGCGAGAAGGTCGGCGCCGCCGGTCGCGAGCGGGTGAAGAGCCAGTGGTCGTGGCGCCACACCGCGATCAAGACCGTCGAGCAGTACCGCGCCGTGCTCGACGAGCACGCAGACCGTGTCAACGGCACACGGCCGGGCGGGGTCTCGGGCGCCGCCCCGAGCGAGAGCAACGGAGCCGGCTGATGCTCACCGTCGACTACGAGAAGTTCGAACTCCGAGCGGGCGATCTGCTGCTCGATCTCGGCTGCGGCTTCGGCCGCCACACCTACGAGGCCCTCGTCCGCGGTGCCCACGTCGTCAGCTGCGACATGGCGATGCCCGAGCTCGAGGCGATCCGCAACACCGCACCGCTGCTGATCGAGGACGGCCTGTTCGACGGCCAGCTCATGCACACCCAGGTGCAGGGCGACGGCACCCGCCTGCCGTTCCCCGACAACACCTTCGACAAGATCATCGCGAGCGAGGTGCTCGAGCACATTCCCGACGACGTCGCCGCCTACGACGAGTTCTTCCGCATCCTGAAGCCGGGCGGCATGATCGCCGCCACCGTGCCGGCGACCTTCCCCGAGAAGATCTGCTGGAAGCTCAGCGACGAGTACCACGCCCCCAAGGCCGAGGGCGGCCACGTCCGCATCTACACCGAGGACGAGGTCCGCTCGAAGCTCGAAGGCGCCGGGTTCGACCCGGGCGTGTCGTATCGGGCCCACGCCCTGCACTCGCCGTACTGGTGGAT
>JBCBYI010000246.1:0-5281 GCA_039815945.1 Actinomycetota bacterium
CGGGCTTCTTGCCGAGGGCGACCGGAACCGTCGGGTGGTTCTTGCCGGTGGTGCCGGTGATCGTGTCGGCCCAGATCATGCCGTCGTTGGCGATGGCGGTGCGGGTCGGGTCGAGCGACGCCTGGTCGGCGCCGCGGTAGTAGACCTTCGGCTTCGTGTTCTGCTCCGGCGCACGGACGGCGACATCGTCACGGGCGATGATCTTGGAGATCTCGGAGTTGGGGTCGTCGAGATCGCCGATCTTGATGGCCTCGGTCGGGCACACGATCTGACACGACGGCTCGAGATCCATCTCGATGCGGTGGTTGCACATGTTGCACTTGTGCGCCGTGTTGGTCTCGGGGTTGATGTAGAGCGCGTCGTACGGGCACGCGTTCATGCAGGACTTGCAGCCGATGCAGTCGTCATCCTGGAAGTCGACCACGCCGTTCTCGGCGCGGTACAGCGCCGAGGTCGGGCAGATCTTCATGCACGGCGCGTCGTCACACTGGTTGCATCGCATCACCGAGAACTTGCGGGCCACGTCGGGGAACGTGCCGGTCTCGATGTACTTGACCCAGGTGCGGTTCACGCCGAGCGGGACGTCGTGCTCGCTCTTGCAGGCGACGGTGCAGGCGTGGCAGCCGATGCAGCTGTCGCTGTCGAGAAGGAAACCCAGTCGTGTCACCGTCACAGTGTCGGACGTCACAGCGTCGGCTGCTAGAGGGCAGTGCTCTATCACGTCATAGAATCGAACTATGCCCTTGCCCGCGTCGTTTCCGGAGCTCGCGTCGCTCGATCTGTTCGTCTCGGTCGTTGAACTGGGCAGCGTGTCGCGGGCTGCGGCGGCGCACGGCGTGAGCCAGCCCTCGGCCAGCAGCCGCATCAAGCATCTCGAACGACAGCTGGGGATGCGACTGCTCGACCGCGGGCCGAGCGGCTCGCTGCCGACCGACGCCGGCGTGGTGGTCGCCGGGTGGGCCGAGACGATCTTGCGAGCAGCTCACGAACTCGATGTCGGGCTGTCGGCCTTCCAGGCGGCGCAGGCCGGACGACTCAGGATCGCGGCCAGCTTCACCATCGCGGAGTACCTCCTCCCCCAGTGGCTCGACCGCTTCTCGCGCGATCATCCGCGCGACTCGATCGCCCTCGAGGTCGCGAACTCCACGACGGTCGTCGACCGGCTCCGGCATGGCGCCGCCGACCTCGGCTTCATCGAAACCCCCTCCGAACTCACCGGACTCGACGAGATGATCGTCGGCCATGACGAGCTCGTCACCGTCGTCTCGCCCAGCCATCCGTGGGCAACGCTCCGCACGGTGCCGGTCGAGGCGCTGGCCGCGACCCCGCTCGTGATGCGCGAGGCCGGTTCCGGCACCCGGGCCGCGCTCGCCGCCGCGCTCCGCAGACTCGGCCTCGGGGAGCCGGGCGCCGTGCTCGAACTCGGCTCGACCTCTGCGGTGCGGTCGGCCGTGGTCCACGGCAACTCCCCCACCGTCATCAGTCGACTCGCGATCGACGCCGAGGTCGCGACCGGGCAACTGGTCGAGGTCGAGGTGCCGGGCCTCTCCGTGGCGCGCGAGTTGCGCGCCGTGTGGCCGGCCGGAGCCGAACTCCCGACCCTCGCCCGGGCGTTGCTCGACGACCTGCGCTGACCACACCGTTTGCCCCGCCTCCGGCGACCCGCGAGTCTGAGCCGGTGAGTGAACTGAACGCCCGAGGACTCGACCCCGCGTGGGTCGCCGCCCAGATCGGTGCGGAACGCGCCACCTTCGAGGGCTTCATCGGTACCGGCCAGATCGGCCGGAACGCCCGGTTCTCGATCACCGGCCACGCCGCCTCGTCGGTCGTGGTGAAGGTGCCGGCCGAGGATCCCGGCGTCCGCCAGATCGGCTTCGATCAGGGGCTGTATCCGAAGGAGTGCCTCTTCTATCGAGAGGTGGTCGATCTCGTCGAGGTGTCCACGCCACGGCCACTGGCGGTCGACATCGACCCGGACACGCTCGACTTCGCCCTCGTCCTCGAGGACATGGCCGGTTCCGAAGCCGGCGACCAGTTCAGCGAGGCGACCGACGACGAACTCACGCTCGCCGTCGAACAGGCTGCCAGCCTGCACGGCCCGTCGTGGGGCGCCCGACATCCCGCCTTGGAGGAGCTGCGCGGGGGCGACGAGGGTCGCGACGCCCTGGCCGGGATCCTCAAGGTGTTCCTCCCGATGTGCCTCGATCGACTCGGTGGTCGCCTCGACGCCGACACCATCCCCGTGCTGCGCCGCTTCGTCGAGCTCGCCACCGTCTGGCTCCACCGACCGATCGACACCGAGGGGCTGGTGCACGCCGACTTCCGTCCCGACAACTTCCTCTTCGGCCGCACCGCCGATGCGCCGCCGCTCGCCGTCGTCGACTGGCAGACCCTCACCATCGGCGCGTCGGTCTCCGATGTCGCCTACCTCCTCGGCGCCGCAATCGAGCCGGCACGTCGCCGCGAGGTCGAACGCCATCACCTCGCCACCTACCGGAACCTGCTCGCCGGACATGGCGTCGACTACCCGGCCGACCGCTGCTGGGACGATTACGCGCTGGCGTCGCTCCACGGCATCGTCGTCGGTATCACGGCCACGATCATGGCCACCGAGACCGACCGCGGGAACAACCTCTTCGCGCTGATGCTCAACCGACACGCCCGCCACGCGCTCGACGTCGAGGCGTTGGATCGCCTCGCCGCGCTCGCCTGAGTCAGCCCCGCAGACGGGCAGCGACCTCGGCGATCACCTCGAGTTCGGTCTCGGGATCGGGTCCGCACGCCTTGAGGCTGAGCGTCGTGGCCCCGGCCTCGACGAAGGGTTCGAGGAAGGTGACGATGTCGTCGGCGCTGCCCACCGGCGTGTACTTCTCGAACGGCTCGAACGGCATGCCGTAGAAACGCTGCATGCCGGCGGCGACATGCTCGCGGGCCTCGACTGCGTCGCCTCCGACCCCGGCCCAGATCTGGAGTCCGTGGCGCCACTCGACGTCGCGCTCCACACCGACCTGTTCGACGAGCGCGGTACCCTCCGCGAACCGGCGGGGCGAGCACCAGGCGGCCAACCAGCCATCGCCGAGCCGGCCGGCCCGTTCGAGCGCGGCATCGCTGCGACCGCCGACGACGAACGGAACTCGTGGTCGAGGTGTCGGACGGATCTGCGCCTGCTCGAACGAGAAGAACTCGCCGTCGCCATCGACGGTCTCGCCGTCGAGCAGGCGGCGGACGATGTCGAGCGCCACATCGGTGCGACGGCCACGGGTCGCGGGGTCGACCTCGCAGACCTCGAACTCGTGGCGGTCCTCGCCGCCGACACCTACACCGATCGAGACCCGGCCGGGGGCGTACTCGGCCAGCGTGGCGATCTGTCGGGCCGCGACGAGCGGGTGGCGCAGCGCCAACAGCATGACCCCGAGGTGCAGACCGAGTTGCGGTTCCATCGCGCCGAGCGCAGCCAACCGGACCGGGCCGTCGATGCCGCTGCCGTCGATGAAGCTGACATGGTCGGCGGTGAAGACGTGATCGATCCCGGCGTCGACGATCGCGGCGAGGCTCGCCCGCTGCGCCTCGGGGTCGAATCGCCCGAGGTCGTCAGGTGCGCTGAGCCCGACCCGCAGGTCGCTCATGAGAAAGGATTACCGACCGTCTCGATGTTGAGCTGACCGGCGAGACCGGCCGTGCGGTGGACCGCTGCTTCGAGCCAGACCTCGGAGGTCGACATGGCCACGAGCGCGGCACGGTTGGGGTACTTCGCGATCGCGACCTCGTCCCAGAGATCCTCGACCTGACCGAGCGTGAGATGGGTGACGTCACCCATGAAGACGACCTCGCCCCCGAACTCCTGCAGGATCCCGCCTGCGACCGCCTGGCCGTACAGGTTGTACGCCTCGCGCCCGCTGAGGTCGGTCGCTCGACCGTCGTCGTATTCGGCGCGCTCCTTGAACTTCAAGAGGTTGACCATGTAGATCGGCCCGTCGGGACCGGGCTCCATCATCGCCGCGATCTGGGCGGGTTCGGTGGGGTTGACCTCGTTGACGACGTCCATGTGCTGCTCCTCGAGTGCTCAGCCGAATGCGGCCTCGGCGGTGGTGACCGTGCCGGTGGCACGACCTTCCACCGTGTGCATGCCCCACATCAAGTTCGTGTGGGAAATGACGGCGGCGGGGTCAGCGCCGCCCCACTCGGTGAGGTCCTCGGTCGTGTGCGCATCGCTCACCAACATGACGCCGTACCCGCGGGCGGCGGCGCCGTGCAGGGTGGAGGTGATGCAGGCGTCGCTCTGTGCCCCGGCGACGACCAGCCGGCCGACGTCGAGATCTGCGAGCACGTCGTCGAGATCGGTGGCCTCGAACGAGTCGCCGTGGGTTTTGTGCACCACCCGCTCGCCATCGCCGACCACCAGCTCAGGCACGAGCTGCCACGCGTCGGAGTCGCGTCGGAGTTCATCGTCGCCGTGCATGACCCACACCACCGGCGCGGCGGCGCCGCGGGCCCGATCGACGAGGCTCGCCACGTTGGCGACGACCCCGTCGCGACGGATCGACGGGTCCATCACGCCGACCTGCACGTCGACGATCAACAGTGCGGCTCCGGGGCGGTCGGCGGGACTCGACATAGCGAGATCCTACGGGGCGGCCTCATCGGCCGCCGGGCGCAGTTCGGCCCGACCGCTCGGCGACCACTCCGACACGAAGCGGTACCGATCGCCGCGGATGATCGTCGTACGCCACTCGACCGGGGTGCCGTCGTGGGTGCCGAGCCGTTCGAGAGAGAAGACGGCCGCGCCGGACGGGAGGTCGAGCAGTGATCGATCCGACGGGGGCGGCACGAGCGGCGAGAGTCGCTCCCAGCCGGCGGTCGGGGTCGGCGCGCCGATGCGGCTCATCTCGTCGTACAGCGCGGTGTGGGTCCAGTCGACCGACAGCAGTGGCTCGACGACGTGCAGCGGCAGCCACGCCCGGTCGACAGCGAGCGGCTCACCCCCGGCGCGCCGGAGCCGAGCGAGGTGGAACAGCTCGGTGTCTTCGTCGATCTCGAGATGTGACGCCGCGATGGCATCGGTGACAACCGCGAGGTCGAGAACCTCACTGGTCTGCTCCGTGCCGGTGGCCTCGATCGAGCGGAACAGGCTGTACAGCGTGCCGAGCGGCTGCTCGAACTCGCTGCGGTTGATGACGGTGCCGCGTCCGCGCTCCCGCTTCAGGATCCCGGTCTTGTTGAGGTGACGGATCGCTTCGCGCACCGTGTGGCGGCTGACCTCGTAGCCCTCGGTCAGTTCGAG
>JBCBYI010000247.1:0-5273 GCA_039815945.1 Actinomycetota bacterium
ACCTGCGTCGCCTCAACCCCCAACGCCTCGGCGACCCGATGCGCTTCGAGGGGTTCGGTGGGGACGGCTTCGAGATCGGCGAGCCGGGCTGCCAGGGCGTCGCGTTCACGCCGGAGATCGCGGATCTCGGCAGCCGCCTGGCGCAGGGTGCGCTGCACCGGCATCGGATCGAACCCGCGTCGAACCAGCTCGAACGAGGCCTGGTCGAGCTCGCCGGGATCGAGGGATGCACCGTCGGTCATCCTCTCGATCGTAGAAGTGCATCACGAGGCGGTGCGGTATCCCCCACCCCCACAGCGGCTCAGTTGGCGGCGACTCCGTCGATCTCGAGCGCCAGTTCGGTGACATCGCCGCCCAGGCCCGCCAGCACGTCGATCGCCTCGTCGAGGGTCGCGACGCCGACGATGCGGAGATCATCGGTGGTCGATTCCGCGGCCTCGACCGACTCGACCGGGACGATGAAGACCTCGGCGCCGGCGTCCTCGGCAGCCCGCGCCTTCTGGGCGACGCCGCCGACGTTGCCGACGGTGCCGCCGGCGGAGATCGTGCCGGTGACCGCGACCCGGCCGCCTCCGGTGAGTTCGCCCTCGGTGAGGAGATCGATGATCGTCAAGGTGAACGCCAGACCGGCCGACGGCCCGCCGATCGCCCCCGAGTCGATCGCGAGATCGAAGGGGAGTTCGGCGTCGACGGCGCGCACGGTCACGTCCATGATCCCGATGAAGCCACCCTCACGCCCCTCGGGATGGGTGCCGAGGGTGACGGCCTGGGTCCGGAGCTCACCGGTGTCGACCTGCTCGAGCGTCAGCTCGACCTCGGTGCCGGGATCGGTGGCGGTGAGGACCTCGAGCAGCGAGTCGAGGCCGGTGATGAGGTCGTCGTCGATCGCGACGATGATCTCGCCGACCTCGACCAGACCGTCGACCGGTCCGTCCTCGACCACCGCGTTGAAGCCGACACCGCTCTCGACGACGGCCTGGACGCCCAGATACTCGAGCGCAGCGATGACGGCCGACTCCTTCGACACGGCCATCAGCTGGAGGTTTCGCTCCCGCTGTTCGGCGGTGGTTCGGGTACCGAAGACCTGTTCGCGGGTGCGAAGCTCGACGGCGTCGTCGGTGTTCGCGCTCACCCAGTCGGCGATGGTGACCTGGTCGTCGATCGCAACCGTCGTGAACAGGATCTCACCCTCGGGTTCGAAGATCTCGATGTCGGAGGCTCGCACCCGGTCGTCGGTCGCTCGGGCGGAACCCGGCTTGAGGGCCACCGCGCCGTCGTCGACGATCGAGTTGCCGGGCAACACCCGGCCGGCCCACTGTGCGGGGATGGTGTAGAAGCCGACCGCACCGGCGATCAGGAGCGTGACCAGCACGATCACGGCGACACTGATGCGGTCGAGGTACCAGGGACGAGCCGAGACGGCCGCCACCGGGGAACCGGGGGGTGGCGGTAACATCGCGCCCGTCGTGTCCTCCACAGTCATGATCTTCGTGCTCGTCCTCGTGGCGGGAATCCTGGGCACCGGCCTTCGGCCGCCCACGTCGATGCAGCCTGCCATGGTGCGGGCGGCAAACGGTCGCGAGCAACTCCGGCGCCGACTCGGCCCGACGATGCTCGGCATCGTGCCCGTCGACGACGACGAGGACGACACGAACATCATCATGGACAGCCTGCGGGTGGTCGGCCTCGTCCGGCGACGCGTCGACCGGCCGGTGGTCGGCCGCAAGGCCTACGTCCGCTGGTGGGAACGACTGCGAGCCATCATCGTGCTCGCCGCGATGGTCGTCGGCTTGGGCATCGCCCTGGCCGCCATCGTGGGGATCACCGTGCTCGGGCTGGGCTTCCTGCTCGAGCGGGCGATCAGCTGACTCAGCGACCGAAGAGGCCGCGGCGCACCTCGGTCGACGGCGCCGGCTCCGGCGCGTCGTTGTACTCCGGGAGCGGCGGGGCGTCGGTCGCGAAGGCCTCGATCGGGGACGCCATCGCAGCCTCGACGTAGGACACGTCGTCGATCGGCTCGACCACGGCATCGGTGACGGCCGGCGGGACGGCCTCGACCGGCACGTTCTCGAGAGGTGAGTGCTCGACCGGCATGCTCTCGAGGGGCGTGCTCTCGGCGAGCATCGGCTCGGGCCGGGCGGTCTCGACCGGAGCGACGGGGACATCGGCGAGGGGCTCGGCCACGACCGGCTCGTGCGTCGCGGCGGCGGGCGCGGTCGACGTCGCATCGGCGATCTCGACCTTGAAGTACGAGGTCACCGCGAGGTGGATCTCGGTGAGTTCGAAGAGGCGGGCGGTGGCCACACCGGCGTTGCGCTGCTCCTCGATGAACTGCACAGCGGAACCCAGGTCGTCGAACGGGCGATACTGGGTGGCGCCGGCGCTGTCTTCGTGAATGACGATGTGGGACATCGGCTTGCTCCTGGACTCCATGGCGGACTCCAGTCCCGTCGGCGCGACCAGCGCGGTTCTTGAGGATTTCGCCCCTGACGAACTGGGCCGTCCGACCCACCGGGGTGACGACGGTGCATCCGGTTAGGGTCGCCTCGTGCACGACGAGGTGATGGCCCGCCGCCGAGCCGCCGGCCAGGCCGGCTTTCTCGGCGACACCACGACAGCCCTCGCCGCCCTCGACGACCCGGAGTCGTCGGTGCGGATCGCCGGTCTGCGGAGCGCGGAACGCCTCGACGCCCTCGACACCGACCGCCTGCAGACGCTGCTCGACGATCCCGATCCCTCGGTCCGGATCGCCGCGCTCGACATCGCCGCGCATCGAGAGCAACCACCGATCGACGGCCTGCTCGACGACCCCGATCCGGCCGTCGTCGAGGTGGCCGCGTGGGCCTGTGGCGAACGCGACACCGATCCCCGTCCACCGACGCTGCGGCTCGCCGCGCTCGCGACCGGCCACGACGATCCGCTCGTGCGCGAAGCGGCCGTCGCGGCGATCGGCGCCCTGGGCGATGAGCTCGGTCTCCCCGCGGTACTCGAGGCCACGACCGACAAGCCGGCCGTTCGCCGTCGGGCCGTGCTGGCGCTCGCCGCGTTCGACGGACCGAAGGTCGACGCCGCCTGGGCCCGCGCCCGCACCGACCGCGACCGTCAGGTCCGCGATGCGGTCGACGAGTTGCTGGGGCCGGTCGAGGACGACTGACTCAGCGGCGCCCGCGACCGCCGCCGGCGTCGTCCATGAACATCGCCTGCACCGATTCGTAGTGCTCGATGACCTTGCCGGCGCCGAGGACGACCGACTCCAACGGCGACCGGACGCGCCGGACCGGCACATCGGATTCGGCGGTGAGCCGGAGGTCCATTCCCTTGAGCAGGCCACCGCCGCCGACGAGATGCACACCCTGGACGATCAGATCCTGGGCGAGTTCCGGCGGAGCCTGGGCGAGACAGCTGAGCACCGAGTCGACCATCGCGGTGACGGGCTCCTCGATCGCAACGCGGATCTCCTCTGGCGTGAGCACGACCGTCTTCGGCAGACCGCTCATGAGTTCGCGACCACGGACCTCGGCGTTGACCTCATCGTCGGTGGGATAGGCCGAACCGAGCACGATCTTGATCTCCTCGGCGGTGCGCTCGCCCACAGCGATGCCGTACTCACGACGGACATAGCCTTGGATCGAGTTGTCGATGTCGAACGAGCCCACGCGGACCGCCTCCAGCGCGACGACACCGCCGAGGGAGATCAGGGCGGTCTCGGTGGTGCCACCACCGATGTCGATCACCATGTTGCCGATCGGCTCGTTGATCGGCATGTCGGCGCCGATCGCCGCGGCGACGGGCTGCTCGATGAGGCGGGCATCGGCCGCGCCGGCACGGCGGGCGGCTTCGGTGACGGCGCGACGTTCGACTGCGGTGATGGCCGACGGCACGCAGATCACGACACGAGGCCGGTTGAGCCGGCTCACACCGACTCGCTGCAACAGCAGCCGGATCATGCGCTGGGTGACCTCGAAGTCGGTGATGGCGCCCTTGCGGAGGGGTCGCACCGCGACGATGTAGGAGGGTGTGCGGCCGATCATCTGCCACGCCTCGTGGCCCATCGCGAGCACCTCACCCGACCGGCTGTTGAGCGCGATCACGGAGGGCTCGTTCAAGACGATGCCCTCACCTCGGGCGTAGACCAGCGTGTTGGCCGTGCCGAGATCGATCGCGAGGTCGCGTGCCAGGGTCAGGTCTCCTCAACGGGTGGCTCGTCGAGGCGCACGATACCGCTCGGCTGCGGGTGGGGCCGCGACCGCTCGTCGGGGGCGATGGCGCGGAGCTGTTCGTGGAACCCGGGCTGGGCCGGACGTCGCCGGCGCGACCACAGCCACAGCAGGACCGAACCGAGCAAGGCCGCGACGAACGGCAGGACGAGGAAGACGACGGCATCGCTCACGACGACGCCTCCTCGGACACGACATCGGTGATGTGTTGGGCCTCGAGCCCCCACGACTCGCCCTCGGACCAGCGCTCACGCTTCCAGATCGGCACCGTCGCCTTGAGCGTGTCGATGCCGAAGCGAGCCGCCTCGAACGCGGCGGGACGATGCGGTGCCGACGCGACGACGACCACCGACGACTCGCCGATGTCGACCGGCCCGATCCGATGGATCAACACGACGCGGCCGAGATCGGGCCAGCGGGTGCGCATCTCGGCGGCGATGTTGGCGAGGCGGGGCACGACGTGATCCTCGTAGGCCTCGTAGTCGAGCAGCTCGACTCCCTCGCGGCCGGGCGCGTGGTCGCGGGCGGTGCCGCTGAAGAGCACGATCGCCCCGCAACGGGGCAGCACGGCCCAGTCGGCGGCGGTGCCGACGGGCAACGGTTCTTCGGTCAGACCGAGCCAGTCGTCGCCGCTGGCGGGCGGGTTGAGCATCAGGCCATCGTAGGAGCACGGGACGGACCGACCACCGGCAGGGGCGCGGTACGCAAGCGAGGCACCGTCGGTACCATCGCGATCCGTGGCACCCGGGGAGCACGACGGAGACGAGTTCATCAGCCGCCACCGGCCCGCACCCGCCGACCGCACGTGGCAGCACCCCTCGGAATTCGGCGCTGCTCGCCGTCAGGCCAAGCGCCGGGCCGACCGACGGGTCCTCGCCGTCGGCGCCGTCTCGGCGATCACCGGAGCGCTCTTCGTCGGGTTGGCATGGTACCTGAGCGACCCGGGGAGCGACGTGCGGGTCGTCACCCAACTGGTCACCGCCGTGCCGGTCGAATCGGTCGCGCCACGGGTCACCTCGGCCGACGACTGGGCCGGCACCGTGGCCCAAGAGGCGC
>JBCBYI010000248.1:0-5180 GCA_039815945.1 Actinomycetota bacterium
GGCGAGCCAGGCATGGCTGAGGAATCGAGCTCGCCGATCGCTACCTCGAGAGCGCCGGCGCGATCCGGGGCACCGAAGTCATCGCCATCTCGGCCCGGTGGCGGGCCGGTCAGATCGAAGAACTCCTGGCCGATCCCGACGCCTTCGGCGCCCGCAGCGGATCCGAACGAGCTCGATTCCTCAGCCATGCCTGGCTCGCCGCAGTGTCGGCCGGAGTCGGTCGGCTCGAGGTCGCAAGACGTCACCTCACGGCGGCCGAAGCGCTCGCGGGCGAACGTGGCGCCCGACAGGTCGAGATCACGCTCGCCTTGCCCCGGATCCTGGTGATCCACGAGGAGGGCCGCGTCGAGGAGGCCGAACGAGAGCTCCGCGAACTGCTCGACCGGGTGCCGCTCGCCGACAACACCCGGCTCTCCTACAACGGCACCGGCGCGCTCGTCTGTCGTCAAGAACCCGAGGCACTCGACGCGCTGCGCCTCCCGCTCCCCGAACGCGACACCAGCCTCGGGCTGACCTTGCGGGCGATGGATCAGCGAGGCGATGTGACGCCGATGATCACCGTGCCGTGGCCGCAGCATCACGGGCAACTGATCTCGTCGCTCTTCCTTCGCACCTCGTGCGAATTCGTGGCCGCTGCGTGGGCGGCAGGTCGGCCCGAGGCCCCGGCGACGGTCCAGTGGCTGCTCGACGTCGTCGGCGATCCGGCCCGGCGTCGGTTCCGCGACCACACCGACCATCCGATCCCGGCGGTGGCCAAGGCGGCGAAGGAGATCCTCGCGTCGGTACCGCTGCCGCCGACCGAGCCCCGTCGGCTCCGGCTCCTCGGCCCCGAACTGCTGCTGCTTGGAGACATCGAGTCCGAGCACGAGGACTGGCGACGCGAGCGGGTCCGGTCGCTCGTCGGATTCCTCGTGGTGCATCCCGACACCACCCGCGATGCGGTGATGGCGGCACTGTGGCCCGATGCCGACGAAGAGGCGGCCCGTCGCAACCTGCGCTCGACCCTCAACCTGCTGCTCGGCGTGCTGGAGGAAGGCCGGACCGGCGGCGACGCCGCCTACTTCGTCCGAGCCGACTCGTCGCGCCTCCGCCTCGCCGGCACCGACCGGCTCGACGTCGATGTGTGGCGATTCGACGAACTCCTCGACGAAGCCGACCGGCTCGAACGCGACGGTGCCCCAACGCTCGCGCTCGACCGACTGCTCGACGCCACGTCGCTCTACCGCGGCGACCTGCTGTCGGGCATCCAGGAGGGCGAGTGGTTGTTCGTCGAACGCCAGCGCCTGCACGTCCGGTTCGTCGCGGCGTCGGTGCGGGCAAGCGAATTGTTGCTCGCCCACGGCCGCATCGACGAGGCGATCGCGCTCGCGTCACGCACGACGTCGATCGAGCCGTGGTCGGAGCCGGCCCACGCCACCCTCGTGGCCGCGTACCTGCAGCGCGGCGATCGTGCGGCGGCCCGCCGCGCGATGCAGCACTGTCACGAGGTGCTCGACGAACTCGGCGGCCCGATCGAGGAGTCGACGCTGATGCTCGAGCGACGGCTCAGCGGCACCGACTCGGTCTGACGCCCTGCCGGCTGGCTCGACTACGCCTCGGCGTTCTCGCCGACGTCGGCGTCGTCGGCCTCGGCGGTGCCGTCGTCGGCCTCACCTCGGGAGCCTCGCATCTCGCGGTAGTCCCGCGCGCCGCCCTCCTCGGGTTCGATCTCGAGGTAGAGACCCTCGATCGCGACCACCCGGACGGGATCGCCCTTGGCGATCGGCGTCGTGCGGTTGACCCGGGCCTTCCACGGGGCACCGTCGATCGTGACGACCCCCTCGCGCTTGATGTCTTCGGCGGCTTCGCCCATCGTGCCGATCATCCACTCTCGCCCGATGGTGGGCGTACCGAAGCGGGTGCGGATCATGGCCGGCATGCCGGAGACCATCGACACCGAGATGCCGACGATGCCCGCGAGCAGGGTGATCCACGAGATCGCGAACCCGTCGAAGAGGAACAGTGAGCCGATCACCAGACAGACCGTCGCGATCACCGACCACAGCTGTGCCACCCCTGTCTGGACATCGACCGCGTACCCGAGCATGGCGATGATCAAGAGCGCGAGCGCCCATGGACGGGTGGGCAAGAGATCGAGGCCATAGCAGCCGATCACGAAGCAACCCGCGCCGAGCACCCCTGCGATGCCGACTCCGGCGGTGTAGAACTCGAAGATCAGCAACGCCGCCCCGATGAGGAACAGCAGGTAGGTCATCGCGGGGCTGGCGAAGGTATGCATCCAGCCGTCGAAGAGCGACAGCTTGGAGAAGCGCACCGGCGACACCGGGACGCGGACGGCTTCCTCGCCGCTCGTGTCGATCTCGGACTCGAAGCCCGGGAGGTCGAGGGCGAAGAAGGCGAGCGTGGGCGAGTCGCGGTCGGCGAGGCCGAAGGTGATGACGGTCTCTTCGTCCACCGTGTTCTCGCGGAGCGACTCGGCGACCTCGACGAACTCCGGGAGCAAGAGCGACTCGGGGATCACGAGTTCGCCGGTATCGCCGAAGTCGGCGCCGACCGCCACCCCGAGCTCATCGGTGGTGGCGATCAGCTGCGCCACCTTGCCGCGGGCATCAGCGCCGGACGGGCCGACCCACGCGTAGATCGGGACCTCGGCCTCGCTGATCTTCTCTGCGAGTTCGACGAGACGCTCGTCGGAGATCACGGCGCGGGTGCTGTTGACCTGGAGGATCAAGCCGCCGCTCCCGCTGGCCTCGGCGTTGTCGATCGACGACTCGATGAAGTCGGCGACGATGCGGTCGACGAAACCGGAGATCTGCACGACGTCGAAGATCAGCGGATCGAGGGTCGGATCCTGCGCCTGATCCTGCGCTCGAGCCGGGCTCATGGCCGAGAGGGCCCCGACGAGGAGCGCGATGAAGGCGACCGATAGGCTGACCCGGCGTCGAAGCGACGACGGCCGACCGCCCCCACCGTCGGCTGATGAGCTCCCGGTCAAGGAAGGCAGCGGCGAAGAGGGAAATGCATCCCGGCCATTTCTTCTCATCGTCGAACGTCCTGATCGTCGCGGGCAAAGGGGGAGTCGGCAAGACCGTGACCGCGGCGGCGATCGCCACGGCTGCGTCTCGTGCCGGCCGGTCGGTCCTCCTCGTGGAGGTGTCCGGTCGGTCCGGCGCAGCACCGTTGTTCGGTGCCGATTCCAAAGGTTACGAGGAATCCGTCGTCTTCGAGGAGGCGGAGATCGATGGTGTTCGTCACGGCTCGATCACCCTCAAGTCGATCACGCCCGACGCCGCCCTCATGGAGTGGCTCGAAACCCATGGTTTCAAGCGGATCGTGAGTCGCTTCGCCACGACCGGCATGCTCGAGGTCGTGGCGACCGCCACGCCCGGCATCAAGGACCTGCTCATCCTCGGCCGCATCAAGGCCTTCGAGGACGAGGAGACGTACGACCTCATCGTGATCGACGCGCCCGCCGCCGGCCATGCGGTCGGCTTCCTCCGCTCCCCCGCCGGTGTGCGCGACGCCGCCAAGACCGGGGTGCTGCATCGCCAGGCGGTCGAGGTCTTGGAGATGATCAGCGACCCGGACCGCTGCAAGGTGATGCTGGTGACCATCCCCGAGGAGACGCCGGTCAACGAATTGATCGAGACGAGCTTCGCCATCGAAGAGGAGCTCGGCGTGCACCTCGGCCCCGTGGTGGTCAACAGCGTGCTCCCTGGACTCGACGGCCTCGAGCACAATGTCGGCACGCTGGCGACCGACGCCGACCTCGACCTCACCGACGACGAACGGGCTGCCCTCGCCACCGCAGCGGACTTCCGCGCCGGGCGACTCGCCCTCCAGGCCGAGCAGCTCGACCGGCTGAGCGCCGCACTGCCCCTCGAGCAGGTGCGGCTACCACAGCTCTTCGGCTCGTCGATCGGACCCGACGAGGTCGCCGAGCTCGCGACCGTGCTCAGCGAGGCCATCGACGCGCTCCCCGAGCCGGAGGACGACGAGTGACGGGATTCGCCGAGCTCCTCGCCGAGAGCCACGTCGTGATCTGTTGCGGCACGGGTGGCGTCGGCAAGACGACCACCTCGGCCGCCGCCGCCCTCGCCGCCGCAGAGGCGGGCCGCCGGGCGTGTGTGGTCACCATCGATCCGGCCAAGCGGCTCGCCGACGCCCTGGGCATCGGCGAGCTCTCGAACACGCCCACCGTGATCGACGGCCCGTGGGACGGCACCCTCGCCGCGCTCATGCTCGACACCGAGTCGACCTTCGACGAGGTCGTGCGCCGCCACGCTCACGACGACGAACAGGCCGATCGCATCCTCGGCAACCGCTTCTACAAGAACGTCAGCGGCACCCTCTCGGGCACCCAGGACTACATGGCGGTCGAGAAGCTCTCAGAGCTCTACAGCAGCGGCGAGTGGGATCTCGTCGTGGTCGACACGCCGCCCACCCGCGACGCCCTCGCCTTCCTCGAGGCACCGAAGCTGCTCACCCGGCTCCTCGACAATCCGATCTACAAGATCGTCACCGCCTCGAACAAGGGCCTGATCGGGGTCGCCAACCGGGCCGCGCAGGGCGTGCTGCGCCAGCTCGCTCGAGTGGTGGGCGCCACCGTCGTCGACGAGGCCGTCGCCTTCTTCCAGGCCTTCCAGGGCATGGAGGACGGCTTCCGCGAGCGGGCCCAGTCGACCCTCGCCCTGCTCGGCGACGATCGGACCTCGTTCATCCTGGTGGCGTCACCTCGCGGCGACACCCTCGACGAGGCCCGCTACTTCCTCGATCGGATCCGGGCCGCCGACCTCGACGCATCGGGCGTGGTCGTCAACCGCATGCTGCCCTCCACCGGGGTCGACGCGAAGCGGGCGGCCGTCATCCAGATGCGGCTCGCCGACACGCCCGGCGCCGACGCCGCGACCGCACTCGCCGACCTCACCGCGGCGGCGGCCGACGACGACGACCGGGTCGCCGATCTCGCCGAGAGCGCTCCCGACGCAGTCGTGGTGCGGGTGCCGCTGCTGACCGACGACGTGCACGACCTCGACGGCCTGCGCCGCATCGCCGATCTGCTCACGGCCTGAACGGCCGGGGCGGGTCAGCTCTGAGGTTCGTCGAGCGCGGCGACCGCGTCGCCGAGCGATTCGCAGACCGGCACGATGCGGTCGAAGCCGGTGGTGTGCAACAGGCGG
>JBCBYI010000249.1:0-5072 GCA_039815945.1 Actinomycetota bacterium
CGCCGAGTGTTGCAGATCCGCCACTCTGTCGATCTCGTGCTGCGCGGCGGAGAAGAAGGTGTCGCCGAAGCCCAACGCGACCGAACCGGCCACGACGGCGAGTTGCAGATCGAGCAGGTTGGCGACCGAGCCGACCGCTCGGCCGACCAGGGTGCCGGCCCGAATCCGTTCGGCGTGGTCGGCCTCGGCGGCAGGTCGGCCGGTGCGAGCGGCGATGCCGGTGCCGCTGACCTCCGCCTCGAGGACCCCCTGGACGTGGGTGTGGAGGTCGGTGCCCTCGGGCTCGACCACGACGTGACCGATGTGGCCGGCGTTGCCCGCATCGCCGTCGAGGAGGCGGCCGTCGAGGACGATGCCGCCGCCGACACCGGTCGACACGACCATCCCGATGAAGTTCGGGACTCCTTGCGCCCGGCCCTTCCACGCCTCGCCGAGCGCGAGCGCCTTGGCGTCGTTGTCGACGTGCACGGGAAGTCCGGTGTGTTCGGCGAGCCGAGACCGCAGGGGGAAGTCGCGCCAGACCGCGATGTTGATCGGCGAGACCGCCTCGCCGGCGCGACGCATCGGGCCGCCGCACCCGACCCCGCAGACCGTGACCGACGGCATCGCTGCGTGGGCACCGACCTCGTCGATCAGCCCGGTCAGGCGGGCGAAGAGCTCCTCGGCGTCGGCCACCCCGGTCGACGGCGCGCGGCGCCGATCGAGGATCGAGCCGTCGGTGTCGACGATCCCGACCTCCATCTTCGTGCCACCGATGTCGACCGCGAGGACGTGCTCCACGACTCGCATCGTAGAGGGGCATCCGATGGGCCCCGACGGACGGTGTGCCGATCGCCAGAGCGGCGTCAGACGTTCTACGCTTGCGCCGTGCTACCGACGGTGGAGGCTGCGTGACGACAACCGACCAATCGACCGGGGGGCCCGAGACCAACGGCACCCACGGCGCGAGCGCAGACTTTGCGGCGAACTTCGATGCGCTGGCCGCCAACGTCGCCACCGCGATCAAGGGCAAGGCGACCGTGATCCACCTGATGGCGCTCGCGCTCGTCGCCGACGGTCACGTTCTCGTCGAGGACGTTCCCGGGGTCGGCAAGACCAGCCTCGGCAAGGCGCTCGCCCGCAGCGTCGACGGCCGATTCGGTCGAGTGCAGTTCACCCCCGACCTCCTCCCCACCGACGTCACCGGCGTGAGCGTCTGGAATCGCAAGTCCGACACGTTCGAGTTCCGGCCCGGCCCGGTCTTCAGCAACGTCTTGCTCGCCGACGAGATCAACCGGGCGTCGCCCAAGACTCAGTCCGCGCTGCTCGAGGCGATGGCGGAGCGCCAGGTGACCTCCGACGGCGTGACCCACCGGTTGGCCTCGCCGTTCATGGTGATCGCCACCCAGAACCCGATCGAGCACGAAGGCACCTATGCGCTTCCGGAGGCCCAGCTCGACCGTTTCTTGATGCGGCTCGAGATCGGGTATCCCGACCGAGCCGCCGAGCTCGAGATCCTCGAGTCGCATGGCGACGCCAGCGAGCCGGCCGATCGCATCACCGCCGTGCTCACCGCAGCCCAGATCAACGCGATGTCGGCCTCGCTCGAGAACGTCTACCTGGCGCCGGCGCTGCAGAGCTATCTCCTCGACCTCGCCGACGCGACCCGTCGCCACCCGGCGCTCGCCCTCGGCATGTCGCCTCGCGGGGTGCTCGCCCTGCAGCGGGTCGTGCGGGCCCATGCCGCCACCGAGGGTCGCGCCTACGCGACCCCCGACGACGTGAAGAAGCTGGCGCGCTACGTCATCCCCCACCGACTGCTCGTCACCCCCGAGAGCCGGATGCGCGGCACCCGCCCGATCGACGTCGTCACGGAGATCCTCGACGGCGTTCCCGTGCCCCGGCCCGCCGCGAACTGACATGCCGACCCGCACCGGGTGGGGGGTCCTGGCCGCCGGCGCCGTCTTCTTGGTGGCCGGGCGCCTCTTCGGCGCGATCGAGTTCCTCGTCGTCGGCATCGCAGCGCTCGCCGCAGTCGTCGGCGCCGTGCTGTTGCGCCAGCTGCGGCCCAGCCGGCTCGCGGTCGCTCGTCAGCTCACGCCGCCCCAGGTACCGGCCGGCGAATCCGCCCGGGTCGATCTCGAACTCGTCAATCGAGGCCGAGGCCGCTCCCCCGTACTGCGGCTGCACGACGCGGTGACCGGCACCCGAGGGGTCAATCTCGCCTTCGCACCCGTCGCCGGTGACGGCGGGTCGGTGCGTGGCGCCTACCGCCTACCCACGACCCGGCGCGGCGTGCTCGACCTGGGCCCCATCCGCATCGACGACGTCGATGGTCTCGGCCTCGCCCGCAAGCGTCACGACATCGACACCCGCGTGCGTCTCGTCGTCCATCCGCCGATCGAGGCTCTCCCGCCGATTCGCGTCCCCGCCGGCGACGATCCGTTGCTCGGCGAGGAGCTGCGCCAGTCGCTCGGTTTGAGCGACGAAGAGTTCGACGGCCTGCGCCCCTATGTCCCGGGCGACGATCTCCGCAAGATCCACTGGCCGTCCTCGGCCCGCGGCGACGAACTCCAGGTCCGCCAGTTCCGGCCGCCCCGTCACGGCCGCCTGTCGGTCGTGATCGACACCCGACCACCCAGCGACGGCGTCGTGGCCCTCGACCGCACCACCTCGATCGCCGGCTCGATCGCCGCATCGGTGCTCGCGGCCGGCGACGCCACTCGCATCGAGACCACCGACGGCCGCTCGACGCCGCTCGTCTCGGGCAACGCGCAACTCGACCCGGTGCTCGAATTCCTCGCCCTGCTCGAGGACGGATCCGAACAGCTCAGCCCGGCGGTCCCGAGCGGGGCGGGCACCGTCGTCGCCGTCTCGGCCGACCCGGCCCTCGTGTCCGACACCGCCGCCCGTCGCCGCTTCGCCGTTCGGCTCCGGGCCGCGATCGTCATCACCGTCGACGTCGACGGGTGGGACTCCGGGTCGGCGGCATCGATCGGCACCGGCGAGTGGATCCATCTCACCGGCCCGGGCCAACTCGCCGATCGTTGGCAGCTCGGGCGTCCGTCCTCGACCGTGGGAGCATCGTGAACCCTCGCAGCATCACCGAAACCGCCACCGAGATCGCGGTCGTCGCCCTCTCGGTCGTGGTCACCTTCGGCCTGGCCCGCTTCTTCGTCGACCTGAGCTGGCGGGCCGACCTGGTCACCCTCGTGATCGCATCCCACCTCTTGGCCATCGTCGTCCGGCGGGCGGGGTTCGGCATGGGCGTGTCGGCGCTCGTGAGCGCGGCCGGGGTCTTGATCGTCGGCAACGTCGTGCTGTTCCCCGAGACAGCGGGGTCGATCCTGCCCACCGGTGAGACGCTCGACCTGCTGCGGGCCGACCTCGAAGGGGCGTGGACCGCGTTCGAAGTCCAGCAGGCGCCGGTCGATCCCCTTCGCGGGTTCGTCGCCACCGCCGGCTTGGCGCTGTGGTGGGCTGCGGTCCTGGCCGACTGGGCGGCATTCCGGCTGCGCTCCACGCTCGAGACCATCGCCCCGACCACGACCATCTTCGTGTTCACCGTCTTGTTGGGCGACGGCACGCGTCCGGTGCTCCACGCCGCGCTCTACGCCGCTGCGGTCGGCGCGGTGCTCTTGACCCTGCGGATCTCGCGCCAGGCGCGAGACGACGTGTGGGTCGCATCGGGCGCGGTGGCCGGGCTCTCCTCCACGATGCGGGCCGGCGTCGTGGCCGCCGGCGCAGCGCTCGTGGTCGGCGTGGTCGCGGGCCCCGCGTTGCCCGATGCCGGCGAGCAACTCCTCGACCCGTCGGAGTGGGACAACGGCCCCGAGACGCGGCGGGTGGTCAGTCCCCTCGTCCAGGTCAGCGCGAGCCTCGTCAACCAGACCCAGCGGGAGATGTTCTCGGTACGCGTCGACGATCCCGCCGATCGCCACTACTGGCGCCAGATGGCGCTGACCACCTTCACCGGCGACGAGTGGCGGCGCTCGAGCAGCTTCGACGATGCCGATGGCCGCGTCGCGTCGAACGTCGCACCGACCGTCAACCGCACCACCGTGCGCCAGGAGATCAGCACCGAGACCCTCGGCGGTATCTACCTGCCCGCGGCGTACGAGGTGTCGAACGTGCTCGACTCCGACGGCATCGAACTCGAGTACGAGGTCGAGACGGGTGCCCTCGTCGTGAAGCGCGAATCGGAGCGTGCCGCGGGTGCGGGATTCACCTATGTGATCGAGTCACAGGTGCCCGACTACGACCCGGCGTCGCTTCCGACCTCGGCCACGTCGGGCCTCGGCGCAGAGTTCGTCGCCGAGTACACCCAGCTTCCCGAGGAGTGCGAGCCCGGCGAGACCACGGCCAACCAGTGCTGGAACCCGGCGATCACCGCACAGGCCGAAGCGATCACGGCCGGCCTCGCCACCGACTACGAGCGGGTGTTGGCGCTGCAGAACTACTTCATCGACCCCGACAACTTCGCCTACAACCTCACCGTCGCGCTGGAGCACGACGTGAGCAGCATCGAGGACTTCCTCTTCGACGTCCGTGAGGGCTACTGCGAGCAGTTCGCCTCGGCCTTCGCGGCGATGGCGCGCTCGATCGGCATCCCCGCCCGCGTCGCCGTCGGCTTCACGTGGGGCGAGTGGGATGCGACGCGCGGCGAGTACGTCGTGCGCGGCGAGCACGCTCACGCCTGGCCCGAGGTGTTCTTCGCCGATGTCGGCTGGGTCGTGCTCGACCCGACCCCCGGCCGAGCGCCCGCCCACAACCAGTCGTTCGCCCGCCTCGCCCCGGCGCAACTCGGCGAGAACGACGCCGCCAACCGCGGGCTCGGCGAGGGGCTCGCGCCCACCACGCTCCCGGCGCCGACCCCCACCGGCGGCACCGGCGCACAGGACGCGCTCGATCAGGCCGTGCCCGACCTCGAGGGACTCGTCCCCGACGAGAGCGGCACCGGCGGGGCCGCCACAACCGACGACGGCGGTGTCGACTGGACGCCCGTGCTGATCGTCGGCGGTCTGCTCGCCGCCGTCGGCGCCCTTCTGGGGGCCACGCCCCTCGTCCGGCTCCTGCTGCGCCGCCGCCGTGAG
>JBCBYI010000024.1:0-27577 GCA_039815945.1 Actinomycetota bacterium
CTCGATGCTCGCGACCACGCTCTCGACGTGGGCCTCGGCGGCGGCTTCGTGACCGTCGACGACCGTGGGGGTCGCATCGACGTCGAGGTCGAGCAGGGCGTCGAAGCGGGCCTGGATCTCGTCCTGCACCCGGTCGCCGAGCTTGGCGCCGCCGGGGGCGAAGAACTTGATGCCGTTGTCGTACCACGGGTTGTGGGACGCCGAGATCATGGCGCCGGCGACATCGTGATCGGCGCACCACTGAGCGACCGCCGGGGTGGGCACCACGCCGAGGTCGACCGAATCACCGCCCGCCGCCGCGACGCCCACATGGACGGCATCGGCGAGTTCGGGTCCCGACGCACGCGTGTCACGGCCGACCGCGAATCCGTCGGATCCGAGGATCTCGGCGCCGGCCTGCGCGAGGGCGCGCACGGGTGGCGGTGTCAGCTCGGTGCGGGCGTCACCCCGCATGCCATCGGTTCCGAAGGTCAGCGTCACGTCATCATCATCGGCCGAAGACGGCCGCGCACAATGGATCGGCGCGAAGCGTGAGCGACGCGACTAACGCTTGCTGTACTGCGGCGCCTTGCGGGCCTTCTTGAGGCCGTACTTCTTGCTTTCCTTCTTGCGAGGATCGCGGGTGAGGAAGCCGGCCTGCTTGAGCACGCCACGATGCTCACCGTCGAGTTCGACGAGGCCACGGGCGATGCCGAGACGCAGCGCGCCGGCCTGGCCGGTGGTGCCGCCACCGTGGATGGTGGCGTCGATGTCGTAGGACTCGCCGGTCTCGGTGACGGCGAGCGGCTCGAGGAGCGCTTCGACCTGCACCTTCGATGGGAAGAACTCGTCGACCGGGCGACCGTTGACGGTCACGGTGCCGGAGCCGGTGCGGAAACGCACACGGGCGACGGCGCGCTTGCGGCGGCCGGTGGTCTGGGTGAGCGGAGTGGTCATCTCAGGATCCTCGTGGCGAATCAGGCGCGGGCTTCGTACTTGGCGTGCGCGATCTCGAGCGGCTGCGGGTTCTGCGCCGCGTGCGGATGCGTCGGACCGGCGTAGACCTTCAGCTTGGAGATCTGCGCCCGGCCGAGGCGGGTCTTGGGGATCATGCCCCGGATGGTGTCCATCACGGCCTGCTCGGGCTTGCGGGCCATCTTCTCGGCGTAGGTCTCGCTCTTGAGACCACCCGGGTAGACACTGTGACGGTGCACGAGCTTCTTCTCGGCCTTGCCCGAGGTGAGCACGACCTTGTCGGCGTTCACGATGATGACGTGGTCGCCCATGTCCATGTGCGGCGTGTAGGTCGGCTTGTGCTTGCCACGCAAGATGTTGGCGACCTCGGTCGACAGGCGACCCAGCACGAGACCTTCGGCGTCGACGACGTGCCAGGAGCGCTCGACGTCGCTGGCCTTCGGGGTGTAGGTGGACACGGTGTTCCTCCGCGGAACGAATGATGAGAACGAATCGTCCGGCGCCGAACGGGGGCGCTCAGGACCGAAGGTCAAGCCTACGGGCGCAACCGGCCAACGACAATCGTCGCGGGGCGCGAAATCTGCGACCGTCAGACATCGTGGTGGTAGTGCGCCCGGGTGAAAACGAGTCCCTGGGGTGGGGCCGGCGACGGCACCACGTCGCGGGTCCTTGCGCGCAGGGCCTCACCCATCTCGACCGCACGTCGTCGGCCCCGCCCGATCTCGACGAACATGCCCACGAGGCTCCGCACCATCTGGTGGGTGAAGGCGTTGGCGGTGATCTCCAACTGCACCGTGTCGCCCACACGACTCCAGTGGGCTCGATGCACGATACGCACGAACGTCTCCGCGGGCTTCGACTTGTTCTTCTTGGAGAACGACGTGAAGTTGTGCTCGCCGAGGATCTGATCGGCGGCGGTCTGCATCGCTGCGAGCTCGAGCGGTTCTCGAACGTGCCACGAAAGGTGACGCACGAGCGGGTCGGGCCACGACGAGTTGAGGATGCGGTACCGGTAGCTGCGGGCGACGCACGAGATCCGGGCGTCGAAGTCGTCGTGGGTCACGCGGGCGTCGCGCACCGAGATCTCGGGACCGAGCATGCGGTTCAGCGCTCGAGTCAAGGCGTGGGATTCGAAATGGGACCGCTCGGCATCGAAGGTCACGACCTGGCCGCGGGCGTGCACGCCGCGATCGGTACGGCCGGCACACGTCACCGTGATCGGCTCTCGCAGCACCGTCGACAGCGCCTCGTGGAGGTCGTCTTGCACCGTCCGGACCTCGGGGTTGGTGGCGAAACCATGGAACGCCGAGCCGTCGTACGCGACCGTCAGGCGGACGCGCACGTGGCCGTCGGGGGGCGGGGCGACGGTCCGAGGAGCCATGGCGTCAGGCTAGGGCTATGGCGCGCGGCGGCCGACCAAAACGGCGAAGCGCCCCTCCGAAGAGGGGCGCTTCGATCAACGTTCTGTCGTGACTGGGATCAGACGAGTTCCACGCGAGCCATCGGCGCGTTGTCGCCGGCTCGCGGGTCGAGCTTGATGATCCGGATGTAGCCACCGGGACGATCCTCGTAGCGGGGACCGATCTCGTCGAACAACTTGCTGGCCATCTCGCGGTCGCGAAGGAACTTCACGACGTTGCGGTGGTTGTGCACGCCACCCTTCTTTGCCTTGGTGATCATCTTCTCCGCCACCGGACGCATGGCCTTGGCCTTGGCTTCGGTGGTGGTGATCGCCTCGGCTGCGATGAGGCTGGCGACGAGGTTGGCCATCATGGCCTTCTGATGAGCAGCGCTTCCACCGAAGCGCTTGCCCTTGCGCGGACGTGCAGGCATGTCAGTCTCGATTCCGGAGCGAGAGACCTCGCTCGTCAAGCTTCTCGATGACCTCGTCGAGGCTCTTCTGACCGAAGTTGGTGATGGCCAGGAGATCGTCCTCGCTCTTTTGCAGCAGCTCGCCGACGGTGTTGACCTGGGCGCGCTTGAGGCAGTTGCGGGGACGTTCGGAGAGTTCGAGGTCTTCGATGGGGAGTTCCATGTCGGGGCCGCCGGAGGCGACCTGGACGGCTTCGCCGAGCTCGAGGCCCTGCGGCTCGTCGCTCATCTCTTCGACGAGCTGCACGAGCGCACGCAGGGTGCCACCGGCGGAGGCGAGCGCCTCACGGGGGCTGATCGAACCGTCGGTCTCGATCTCGAGGACGAGACGGTCGTAGTCGGTCGACTGTTCGACGCGAGTCGACTCGACCTCGAAGGACACCCGCCGCACCGGCGAGTAGATCGAATCGACCGGGATCACGCCGATGGTGCTGCTGGTGTTGTTCTTGTCGGCCGAGACGTAGCCGCGACCGTTCTGGACGGTCAGGTCGATCGCGAGACGGCCCTTGCTGTTGAGGCTGGCGATCTCGAGATCACCGTTGAGCACCTCGACGTCGGGGTGGGGCTGGATGTCGGCGGCCGACACCTCGGCGGGGCCACGAGCATCGAGACGCAGGGTGACCGGCTCATCGCTGTGCACCACGAGGACGAGGTCCTTGAGGTTGAGGATGATGTCGGTGACGTCTTGAGCCACACCGGTGATGGTGTCGAACTCGTGGAGGGCATCGTCGAAGCGCACCTGGGTGACGGCTGCGCCCGGGATGGACGACAGCAGCGTGCGGCGCAGCGAGTTGCCGATGGTGTGACCGAAACCGGGCTCGAGGGGGCCGACGGCGAAGCGCTGGAGGTTGCCCTCGGCCTCGTCGATGGCCTCGACGGTGGGTCGCTGGATGACGAGCATCGGTACCTCTGCTACTTCGAGTAGAGCTCGACGATGAGCTGTTCGCGGACGGGGATGTCGATCTGCTCACGGATGGGCAGCTCGCGGACGGTGATCTGGAACTGCTCGTTGCGATCGAGCCACGCCGGAGGCGTGCGGTCCAGCACGTCGAGGTTCCACTGTACGACGGTGAAGTCCTGCGCAGCGGGACGCAGTTCGATCACATCGCCCTTACGGAGGCGGTAGCTCGGGATGTCGACGCGGCGGCCGTTGACGTTGATGTGGCCGTGGCCGACGAACTGACGAGCCTGGGGCCGGGTGGCGGCCCAACCGGCGCGGTAGACGACGTTGTCGAGCCGAAGCTCGAGGAAGCGGAGCATGTTCTCGCCGGTCACGCCCTGACGGCGCGAGGCCTCGGCGAAGATGTTGCGGAACTGGCGCTCGGTGAGGCCGTAGCTGAAACGGGCCTTCTGCTTCTCCTGGAGCTGCAGCAGGTACTCGCTCACGGAGCCACGACGACGAGAGCGGCCGTGCTCACCCGGCGGGTAGGGACGCTTGTCGAGCGCGATGGTCTCGCCCTTGGTGCCCCAGATGTTGGTGCCGAGGCGCCGCGAAACGCGGGCGCGGGGTCCGGTGTAGCGCGACATGGTCAGGCCCTCCGACGCTTGTTGAGACGGCAGCCGTTGTGCGGGATCGGCGTGCAGTCCTTGATGCCGGTCACCTCGATGCCGGCCTGCTGGATCGAACGAATGGCGGTCTCGCGGCCCGAACCGGGGCCCTTGACCTGGACGTCGACCTTGCGGACGCCGTGCTCCATCGCGGAGCGGGCGGCCTTCTCGGCGGCCATCTGGGCCGCGAACGGGGTCGACTTGCGCGAGCCCTTGAAGCCGACGTTGCCGGCGGAGGCCCAGGCGATCACGTCACCACGCTGATCGGTGATGGAGATGATCGTGTTGTTGAACGAGCTCTTGATGTGCGCCACGCCGTGCGTGACGTTCTTGCTTTGACGCTTACGGGGCCGACGGCCACCAGCTGCGGGCTTCGCCATGATTCCTACTTCTTCTTGCCGGCAACGGTCTTCTTGGGACCCTTGCGCGTACGAGCGTTGGTGTGGGTGCGCTGGCCGCGGACCGGGAGGCCACGACGGTGACGGAGGCCCTGGTAGCAGCCGATCTCCATCTTGCGCTTGATGTCTTGGCTGACCTCACGACGGAGGTCACCCTCGACCTTGAGGTCGGAGTCGATGAACCCGCGGATCTTGGCGACCTCGTCGTCGGTGAGGTCACGCACACGCGTGGTCGCATCGATGTCGGTGGCGTTGCAGATGTCGATCGCAACGGTCCGGCCGATGCCGTAGATGTAGGTGAGGCTGATGCCCACCTGCTTGTCGCGCGGAATGTCCACGCCGCTGATACGTGCCATTGTCAGCCTTGCCTCTGCTTGTGACGCGGGTTTTCGCAGATGACCATGACCTTGCCGTGGCGACGAATCACCCGGCAGTTGTCACACATCTTCTTGACGCTTGCTCGAACCTTCATGATGCTCCCGGCCGCCGGAGACGACCGAATCTGGTGGCCGACTGCTCGGCCGAGTTGTTGTTTCCTTGGGTGATTCCGGGCCGCCGGCCGGGACTCACTTGTAGCGATAGGTGATACGACCACGCTGGAGGTCGTACGGAGTCAGCTCCACCTGGACGCGATCGCCGGGGAGGATGCGGATGTAATGCATGCGCATCTTTCCGCTGATGTGCGCGAGCACTTCGTGGCCGTTCTCGAGCTCGACCCGGAACATGGCGTTCGGAAGCGATTCGGTGACGTTCCCCTCGAGGACGATGGCATCTTCTTTGGGCTTCGGCAGAGTTGAACCTCCTGAAAACACGGGGATCCGCCGGGATCTCCGTGGTGACCTAGTTGCAGGCCAATCGACAACGCTACCGGGCGTACCGGAGTCGACCAACCCGCGCGGACCGCATGCGCAGGCGAAACACCTACGCCATCCGGCTGTCGATGACCTCCGTCAGGCGGGAGAACACCTCGTCCTCCTCACCCAGCCCGTCGACCGCGACCAAAAGGCCCCGTTCGGCGAACCAGTCGAGCAGGGGTGCCGTCTGTTCCTCGTAGAGGCCCAGCCGGCGGGCGATGGCGTCTTCGGTGTCGTCTTCACGACCCCGAGCCATCATTCGCTTGGTGACCTCCTCGACGGGGACGTCGAGGTTGATCGCGATCGTCAGCGTCTGGCCGTGGTCGGCCAGCATGGCTTCGAGCCCGTTGGCCTGGTCGGCCGTGCGGGGGAAACCGTCGAGCAGCACGCCGCTGCTCATGATGTCGCCCTTGGCGATGCGCTCGGCGACGAGCGGGATCATGATGTCGTCGCCGACGAGGCCGCCGGCGTTCATGATGCCGGCCGCTTGCTGACCGAGTTCGGTTCCCTCGTCGACCGCAGCGCGCAAGACGTCGCCGGTGGAGAGGTGAACGCACCCGTACTGCGCGGCGATGCGCAGCGACTGGGTGCCCTTGCCCGAACCCTGGCGACCCAGGATGACCATCCGAAGGGCGCTCACTTCAAGAAGCCCTCGTAGTTGCGCATCATCAGCTGGCTGTCGATCTGCTTCATCGTCTCGAGCGCCACACCGGTGGCGATCAGCAGCGAGATGCCACCGAAGGCGAAGCCGCCCGCACCGGCGCCGGCACCCGAGGTCGACTCGGTGCCGATGGTGACGGCGATGAGGATCGAGGGCACGAGGGCCACGGCCGCGATGAACATCGCGCCCGGGAAGGTGATGCGGGAGAGGATGCGAGCCAGGTAGCGCTCGGTCTGGGGACCGGGGCGAATACCGGGGATGAAGCCACCCTGCTTGCGGATGGTGTCGGCCTGCTTGGCCGGGTCGAACGAGATCGCCGTGTAGAAGTAGGCGAAGCCGACGATCATCAGGCCGAAGAAGACCAGATAGACCGGCGAGGTCGGGTCGACCAGGTTGCCGTCGACCCAGTCCTGGATCGAACCCCAGAAGCCGGTGGACGGCAGCGCCGTCGCAACGAGGGTCGGCAGGTACAGCACCGAGCTGGCGAAGATGATCGGGATCACGCCGGACTGGTTGACCTTGAGCGGGATGTAGGTGCTCTGGCCGCCGTACATGCGCTTGCCGACGACCCGCTTGGCGAACTGGACGGGGATGCGACGCTGACCCTGCTCGACGAACACGATGCCGACGAGGAGGGCGACCGCCACCACGATCAAGACGATGAGGGCGGCGGTGCCGTTCTCGGCCTGCACGAGCGAGCCCTGGGCGGGAAGCGTCGAGACGACCGAGGCGAAGATCAACAGCGACATGCCGTTGCCGATGCCGCGCTGGGTGATGAGCTCACCCATCCACATCAACAGCGCCGTACCGGTGGTGAGCGTGAGCACGACGATGAAGACGGTCCAAGCGTTGAAGTACGGAAGGAGGTAGATAGTGCCGACCAGACCACCGCTGTGGAACAAGAAGGCGAACTCGGTCGACTTCACGACGGCGATCGAGATCGTCAGGTATCGGGTCCACTGGGTGATCTTGCGCTGACCGACCGCACCTTGCTGCTGCCACTGCTCGATCTTGGGGATCACCACGCCGAGGATCTGCATGATGATCGACGCCGTGATGTAGGGCATGATGCCGAGCGCGAACACCGAGAACTGGGTGAGCGCGCCGCCCGAGAACAGCTGGACGAAGCCGAGGATGCCGCCCTGGTTGGCCTGGTCGCGAAGCAGCTGCACCGCCTCGACGTCGACGCCGGGGGCCGGCACGAACGCGCCGAGCCGATAGATCGCGATGATCATCAGCGTGAACAGGATCTTGCCGCGAAGATCGGCGACCCGGAACATGTTCAGAACTCGTTGCAGCATGAGGCTCTCCTGAGCGACCGGTCAGCCGGAGCCGACCAGAACGGGCGCCCGAAGGCGCCCGCCGAGGATCATCGGTTGGTGTGCTGGTTGAAGCTGCCGTGCGACGGGCGGACCCCGAACGGCTTGGGCAGCACCTCGACAGTACCCCCGGCCTCGGTGATAGCCGTCTCAGCCGACTTCGAGAAGGCGTGGGCCTTCACGGTGACGGCGGTGGAGAGCTCACCACGGCCGAGGACCTTCACGAGCGAACCCTTGGACACGAGACCGCTGGCGAGCAGGCTCTCCGGGGTGACCTCGGTGAGACCGGACTCGGCGATGGTGTCCAGGTTGATCGCCTGGTACTCGACGCGGAACGGGTTGGTGAAGCCGCGCAGCTTCGGCACCCGCTGGATCAGGGGCATCTGGCCGCCCTCGAACCCGACCGGGACCGTGTTGCGAGCCCGCTGACCCTTGGTACCACGGCCGGCGGTCTTGCCACCCTTGCCGCCGATGCCGCGAGCCTTGCGCTTGCCACGCTTGTTGGAGCCGTCGGCCGGCTCGAGATCGTGAATGCGAATCGCCATCAGTCTTCTACTTCCTCGACGCTGACCAGGTGCGGGACCCGGGCGATCATGCCGCGGATCTCGGGACGGTCAGGGAGCGTGTTGGTACGGCCGATGCCGCGCAGACCGAGCGCACGCAGGGTGCCTCGCTGCTTGGGCTTGCAGCCGATGTTGCTCTTGAGCTGGGTGACCTTGAGCGCCATCAGTCCTCCTCGTCGAGCTTCGGCTTGTGCTCGCCGCGCTCGCTCTCCTGGTAGGCCGTCCACAGCGCACCCGGGAGGAACTCCTCGGGATCGAGGCCGCGCAGACGGGCGACCTCGTCGGGACGACGCTGACCCTTGAGACCCTCGATGGTCGCACGGGCCACGTTGATGTGGTTGGGCGAACCGAGCGACTTGCACAGCACGTCGGCGACGCCGGCCTCTTCGAGGATGGCGCGGGCGGCACCACCGGCGATCACACCGGTACCGGGCGCGGCCGGCTTCAGCATGACCCGGCCGGCGCCGAGCTCGCCGATCGTCTCGTGGACGATCGTCGTGCCCGCCATCGCAACGGTGAACAGGTTGCGACGGGCCTCTTCGGTGCCCTTCTGGATGGCCAGGGGAACTTCCTTGGCCTTGCCATAGCCGAGACCGACCTGACCGGCGCCGTCGCCGATCACCACGAGTGCGGTGAACGAGAAACGACGACCGCCCTTGACGACCTTGGCGACTCGGTTGATGTTGATCACCCGCGATTCGCGGAGGCCTTCGCCTCCATCGCGCGGGTTGGGCTCACGGTCGTTGCGTTGGAACGCCATCAGAACTTCAGTCCTCCCTCGCGGGCAGCGTCGGCGAGCGCCGCGACTCGGCCGTGGTAGCGGAAGCCACCGCGGTCGAACACGACCTCTTCGACACCGGCCGCCTTGGCCCGCTCGGCGAGCAGAGCCCCGGCCTTGGTGGCCGCGTCGATGTTGCTGTTCACGTCGCCGCGCAGGGCCGACTCGGTGGTCGACACCGAGGCCAGGGTGACACCGGAGATGTCGTCGATGACCTGAGCGGAGATGTGCTTGTTGGAGCGGAACACGGCGACACGCGGACGCTGAGCGGTACCACGCAGGTTCTTGCGAACCCGGTTGTGCCGGCGAATGCGGTCGTCGCGACGCTTCTTCGCGGAAACTGCCATGGCTACTTGGCCGCCTTTCCGGCCTTGCGAATCACACGCTCGTCCTTGTAGCGGATGCCCTTGCCCTTGTACGGCTCGGGCTTGCGCCACTTGCGGATGTCCGCGGCCACTTGGCCGACGAGCTGCTTATCGATGCCCTTCACCAGGATCTGGGTCTGGGCGGGAACCTCGAACTCGATGCCCTCGGGGGCCTCGATGTTGACCGGGTGGCTGAAGCCCAGGGCCAGCTCGAGGGCGTTGGAGCCCTTGGCCGTGGCGCGGTAGCCGACGCCCTGGATCTGCAGCTCCTTGGTGAAGCCCTCGCTGACCCCGAGGATCATGTTCTGGATCAGCGAACGGCTCAGGCCGTGGAACGAACGGGACTCCTTGGAGTCATCCGGTCGAGCGACGGTGAGGGTGCCCTCGTCGAGGGTCACGGTGACGCCACCGGGGAGCTCGCGGGACAGTTCGCCCTTCGAGCCCTTCACGGTGATGCTGGAACCATCGATCGAGACCTCGACGCCGCTGGGGACGGGAATGGGAGCGGTACCTACTCGTGACATGGCGAGCTCCTCACCACACGAAGCACAGGATTTCGCCGCCCATGCGGTTCTTCCGTGCTTCGCGATCGGACATGAGTCCCTTGTTGGTCGAGACGACCGCCACGCCGAGGCCACCCTGAACACGGGGGATCTCGTTGCGCTGGCGGTAGATGCGCAGGCCCGGCTTGGAGACCCGCTTCAGACCCGAGATGACGCGAGCCCGCTCGGGGCTGTACTTCATCTCGATGGTCAGGGTCCTGCCCGGCTTGTCGTTGTTGTCGGCCTCGGCGAACGAGGTGATGTATCCCTCGTCCTGCAGGACCTTGGCGAGTGCCACCTTCTGCTTCGAGGACGGCATGGCCACCTCGTCGTGCATCGCGACATTGGCGTTGCGGATGCGGGTGAGCATGTCGGAAATCGGATCGGTCATCGTCATCGTCGTACTCCTCCCCTACCAGCTGGCCTTCTTGACGCCCGGCAGTTCGCCGGCGTGCGCCATCTCACGGAGACAGATTCGGCACAGGCCGAACTTGCGGTACACCGAGTGCGGTCGGCCACACCGACGGCACCGGGTGTACTGACGCACCTTGAACTTGGGCGTCTTCTGCTGCTTTTGGATGAGTGCTTTTTTCGCCATGGGTCACTGCCCCTCGCGTCGGAACGGGAAATTGAACGCATCGAGGAGAGCCTTGCCCTGCTCGTTCGTCTTCGCCGTGGTGACGATCGTGATGTCCATTCCCCGGGTGGTGTCGACCTTGTCGTAGTCGATCTCGGGGAACATGAGCTGCTCGGTTACACCGAACGTGTAGTTGCCGTTGCCGTCGAACGACTTCGGCGGAAGGCCGCGGAAGTCACGGATTCGCGGGATCGCCAGCGAGATGAGGCGATCGAGGAATTCGTACATCCGGTCGCCCCGGAGGGTGACCTTGCAGCCGATGGCCTGACCCTCACGCAGCTTGAAGCTGGCGAGGCTCTTCTTGGCCCGAGTGATCACCGGCTTCTGGCCGGCGATGGTCTCCATGTCGGCGAGCGCACCCTCGAGGAGCTTGGCCTGGCCGACGGCGTCACCGACGCCCATGTTGAGCACGATCTTCTCGATCTTGGGCACCAACATGATGTTGTCGAGTTCCAGGGTGTCCTTGAGCTGGGCCCGGATCTCTTCGTTGTACTTGGTCCGCAGTCGCGGCACGATCACTGACGTACTCACGTGATCTCCTCCCCGCTGCGCTTGCACACACGGATCTTGGAACCGTCGTCGAGCACCTTGTACCCGACGCGGGTGGCCTTGCCGTCCTTGGGGCTGACCACGGCGACGTTGGAGGCGTCGATGGGCATCGCCTTGTCGATGATGCCGCCCTGCTGATCGGCACGGGTCGGGGCCTGATGCTTCTTGGCGACGTTGACGCCTTCGACGACGACCTTGCCGGTGGTGGGGTTCGCCGACTGGACGACGCCCTCGGCGCCCTTGTCCTTGCCGGCGAGCACGACCACGCGGTCGCCCTTGATGATCTTCATGCCAGCCATCACAGAACCTCCGGCGCCAGCGAGACGATCCGCATGAACTGCTTCTCGCGAAGCTCACGACCCACGGGGCCGAAGATGCGGGTGCCGCGGGGCTGCTTCTGATCGTTGATCAGCACCGCCGCGTTCTCGTCGAAGCGGATGTAGCTGCCATCCGGACGACGCTTTTCCTTCTTGACCCGGACCACGACGCACTTGACGACGTCGCCCTTCTTGACCTGTGCGCCCGGGATCGCGTCCTTGACCGTCGCGACGAAGACGTCACCGATCGAGGCGTAGCGACGCTTCGAGCCACCGAGGACCTTGATGCACAAGACCTCCCTGGCGCCCGAGTTGTCGGCAACGCGCAGGCGGGATTCCTGCTGAATCACTTCGCACGCTCCAGGATCTCGACGAGACGCCAGCGCTTGTTCTTCGACATCGGGCGGGTCTCTTGGACCCGCACCCGGTCGCCGATGTTGAGCGTGTTCTCCTCGTCGTGGACGTGGAGCTTCTTGTTGCGCTGCACGGTCTTGGCGTAGCGGCGGTGACGCACACGGTCGATGGTCTCGACCACGGCGGTCTTGTCCATCTTGTCCGAGACGACGATGCCCTCACGGACCTTGCGGGCGTTCTCGCGGGTTTCGGTGTCAGGCGTTGCTTCAGACATTGCCGTCACTCCCCACTGCTCGCCGCTTCGGCAGCGGCGATCTCACGGGCCCGGAGTTCGGTGTGAACCCGGGCGATTTCCTTCTTGACCTGCTTCATGCGGGCCGAGTTCTCGAGCTGACCGGTCGCGAACTGGAAGCGCAGGTTGAACAGCTCTTCCTTGTGATCGGCGAGGGACTCGAGCAGATCGGTGTCGCCGAGATCGGCGAGGGCCTTGGCCTTGGCCATCAGAACCCCTCCTCACGCTTCACGAAGCGGGCCTTGACGGGCAGCTTCTGGATGGCACGGTTGATCGCCTCGCGGGCGATCTCCTCGTCGTGGTACGACAGCTCGAACATCACGCGGCCGGGGCGGACGACGGCGACCCACTTCTCGGGGTTGCCCTTGCCCGAACCCATGCGGGTCTCGGCCGGCTTCTGGGTGATCGGCTTGTCAGGGAAGACGTTGATCCACACCTTGCCGCCACGCTTGATGTGGCGGGTCATGGCGATACGAGCAGCCTCGATCTGGCGGGCGGTAATCCAACCGGGCTCGAGAGCCTGAATCCCGAAGTCGCCGTAGCTGACCTCGGTGGCGCCCTTGGCGGTGCCCTTCATCCGGCCACGGTGGTGCTTGCGGTGCTTGACCTTCTTGGGCATCAACATGATTGCAACCTCAGTCGTTGGCCCGGAAGTTCGGGGTCTCGGACTGCTCACGGGTGGAGGCCTCGATGGCGTCTTCCTCGTCGAGCAGGCGTTCGAATTCGGGATCGGCTTCCTTGATGAGCGGAGCCGGCTCTTCCTCGACCTCGTTGTCGGCGCCTTCGGTCTCGGGAGTGGCGACACGCTTGCGGGCGGCGCTGGACACGACCTTGCGGGGCTTGGCGCTCGGGCCCGACGTCTCGCCGGCAGCCATCGCAGCCTCGAGGGTGGCCTTGTCCTCGGTCTGGGTCTTGTAGGGAAGGATGTCGCCCTTGTAGAGCCAGACCTTCACGCCGATGCGGCCGTAGGTGGTCTTGGCCTCACGGAAGCCGTAGTCGACGTCGGCACGCAGGGTGTGCAGCGGCACACGACCTTCGCGGTACCACTCGGTACGGGCCATCTCCGAGCCGCCGAGGCGACCCGACGACTGGACCCGGATGCCGAGGGCGCCGGCCTTCTGGGCGTTCTGGACGGCACGCTTCATCGCACGGCGGAACGCCACACGACCAGCGAGCTGATCAGCGACACCCTGGGCGATCAGCGCAGCGTCGAGTTCGGGCTGCTTGATCTCCTGGATGTTGAGCTGGACCTTCGGGTTGCCCGAGATCTTGGTGAGGCCGGCACGGAGGCGGTCGGCCTCAGAGCCTCGGCGGCCGATCACGATGCCCGGACGGGCGGTGTGCACGTCGACACGCAGACGCTCACGGGTGCGCTCGACCTCGACGCGGCTGATCGCGGCGTGCGGCAGCTCGTTGAGCAGGTAATCGCGGATCTTCCAATCCTCGATGACGTTGTCGGCGTACTCCTGGCGATCGGCGAACCAGCGGCTCTTCCAATCGGTGGTGATCCCGAGGCGGAAGCCGTACGGGTTGACCTTCTGTCCCATGGACTTACTCCTGTTCCTCGGTCGAGCTCTTGCCGGCCTCGGTGAAGCCGGCCTCTTCGGCGGCTTCCGGGGTGGCGAACCAGACCTCGGCGACGGTCTGCTCGAACCAGCGACCGTCGGGCTGGTGGTACTTCATCGAGTCGGCGTTGCCCTTGATGGGGAAGCCGTCGGGGGCCTCGTGCACGTCCTCGAGGGGAGCGTGGCTGAGGGGACCGAACGGCGTGGCGTCCTCGGCGTCGACGATCGAGTCGGCGTCGGAGTCGGCGACCGTGGCGTCGTAGTCCTCACCGGCGGCTTCCATCTCCGCCGCGGTGGCGGCGACGATCTCGCTGGCCTGATCCTCGACCGAGTCTTCGTGGTCGTGATCGTGGTCGTGGTCGTGCTCAGCGGCACGGGCCTTCGACTGGGCGACACGGGCACGACGGGCCTCGGCGGCCTGGCTGCTGCCCGAACGGCCCGCGGAAGCCTCACGAGCACGAAGCGCCTCGAGGGCCTCGTCGTCGTAGCGGGTCACGATGATCGTGATGTGGCAGGTGCGCTTGCGGATGCGAGTGGCGCGGCCACGAGCACGGGGACGCCAGCGCTTGAGGGTCGGGCCCTCGTCGGCGTAGCAGGCCGAGACGTAGAGCTCTTCGGCGAGCTGGTTGTCGTTGTGCTCGGCGTTGGCGACGGCCGAGTCGAGCACCTTGAGGATGTCTTCGGAGATCCCACGCTCGGAGAACTGGAGGATCTCGGCGGCCTCGGCGTAGCTCTTGTTGCGGATGAGGTCGAGGACCTCACGCGCCTTGTAGGCAGAGCTACGGACGTAGGTGGCCTTGGCCCGGGTGCCCGGACGTTCGTTGGTCTTGGGTCCGGCCATCAGCGACGAGCTCCCCGTTCCTGACCCGCGTGGAATTTGAACGTGCGGGTGGGGGCGAACTCGCCGAGCTTGTGACCGATCATCGCCTCGGTGACGTAGACGGGCACGTGCTTGCGACCGTCGTGAACGGCCAGGGTGTGGCCGATCATGTCGGGGATGATGGTGGAGCGGCGGCTCCAGGTCTTGATGACCTTCTTTTCACCGGTCTCGTTCAGCGCGTCGATCTTCTTGAGCAGATGATCATCGACGAACGGACCCTTCTTCAGGCTGCGCGGCATGACTGATTACCTCCGCGAACCGCGCGTCCGGCGACGGCGCACGATCAACTTGTCGGATTCCTGGTTGGAACGGCGGGTACGGCCCTCGGGCTTGCCCCAAGGAGACACCGGGTGGCGGCCACCCGAGGTCTTGCCTTCACCACCGCCGTGGGGGTGGTCGACCGGGTTCATGACCACACCGCGGGACTGGGGCTTGACGCCCTTCCAGCGGTTCCGGCCGGCCTTGCCGATCTTGATGAGCTCGTGCTGGGCGTTGCCGACCTCGCCGACGGTGGCGCGGCAGTCGATCGGCACGCGACGCATCTCGGTGCTGGGCAGCCGCAGGGTGGCGAAATCGCCCTCCTTGGCGACCAGCTGGATGCTGGTGCCGGCGGAACGGCCCAGCTTTGCGCCGGCGCCGGCCTTGAGCTCGACGTTGTGGATGGTGGTACCGACCGGGATGTAGCGCAACGGCAAGGCGTTGCCCGGACGGATCTCCGCACCCTGGCCCGACATCAGCTTGTCGCCGACACCGAGATCACGAGGAGCGAGGATGTAGCGCTTCTCACCGTCGTGGTAGTGCAGCAGCGCGATGTTGCAGGTGCGGTTCGGGTCGTACTCGATGGTCGCGACCGTGGCCGGCACGCCGTCCTTGCTGCGCTTGAAGTCGATGATGCGGTACTGCTGCTTGTGCCCGCCGCCACGATGACGGCTGGTCTTGCGACCGTGGTTGTTGCGACCACCGGTCTTGGACTTGGGAGCCAGCAGGCTCTTCTCCGGCGTGTCGGTGGTGATCTCGGAGAAGTCCGAGCTCGTCTGGAACCGACGACCGGGGCTGGTGGGCTTGCGCTTGCGAATCGCCATGATCAGGCCTCGAACAGATCGATCGAGTCACCCTCGGCGAGGGTGACGAGGGCACGCTTTTGCGAGGAACGCTGGCCCCAGCCGCCGGTACGACGGTTGCGCTTGCGCTTGCCCTGACGGTTGAGGGTGTTGACCTTCACGACGGAGACGTCGAAGAGGGCTTCGACGGCGTCGCGGATCTCGGGCTTCGACGCGCCGGGGGCGACGACGAAGGTGTAGACGTTCTCTTCGAGAAGGCCGTAGCTCTTCTCGGAGACGACGGGGCGGATCAGGACGTCGCGATAGTCCTTCATCACTCCTCCTCTTCGCTGGAGTCGGCGGCGCCAGCAGCGCTCACGCCGGTCGGGAGGGTCTCCTCGGTGAACACCACGACGTCATTGTTGAGCACGTCGTAGGTGTTGAGCTCGCCGGCGTGCAGGCAGTGCACGTTGGTGAGGTTGCGGAAGCTCTTCCAGGCGTTGACGTCGTCGTCACCGAAGACGATCAGTACCTTGCCTTCGGCACCGATGGCGCCCAGAGCGGCCACGGCGTCGGCGGTCTTGGGGGCGTCGAAGTCCCACCGGTCGACGACGATTACGTTGCCATCGGCGGCCCGGTCCGACAGGGCCGAGGCAAGCGCCAACTTGATCATCTTCTTGGGGGTCTTCTGGCTGTAGTCACGCGGCTTGGGGCCGTGGGCGACACCGCCGCCGACCCAACCGGGGGCGCGGGTGGTGCCGGCACGGGAACGGCCGGTGCCCTTCTGGCGCCAGGGCTTGGCCCCGCCACCGCTGACCTCGGAACGGGTCTTGGTGGAGTGGGTGCCGGCGCGCTTGGCGGCGAGCTGGGCGGTGACGACCTGGTGCATGACGGCCATGTTCGGCTCGACACCGAAGACGGTCTCGACGAGCTCGGTCTCGCCGGTGCTCTTGCCGGCCTGGGTCTGGATGGTGACGCTCGCCATGATCAGGCTCCCTTCACCGCGTCGCGGACGATGACGGTGGCGCCACGGGCGCCGGGCACGGAGCCCTTCACCAGGAGGATCTCGGCCTCGGAGTCGCTCTTGACGATCTCGAGATTGAGGGTGGTGACCTTGTCGCTGCCCATGCGGCCGGGCAGCTTCTTGCCCTTGAACACGCGGCTGGGCGTGGCGCACTGGCCGACCGAGCCGGGCTTGCGGTGCACGCGGTGAGCGCCGTGCGAGGCTGGCGCACCGCCGAACCCGTGACGCTTCATCGCGCCGGCGAAGCCCTTGCCTCGGCTCACCGCCGTGACGTCGACCTTCTCGCCCTGCTCGAGGATGTCGGCGGAGATCTCCTGGCCGACGGTGTACTCGCTGACGTCGTCGAGCCGAAGCTCGACGAGCTTGCGGCCAGCGTCGACGCCGGCCTTCACGAAGTGCCCGGCTTCGGGCTGGGTGAGCTTGTTCGCATCCTTCACGCCGAGCGTGACCTGGATGGCGCTGTAGCCGTCGGTCTCAGGTGTCTTGACCTGAACGACACGGCACGGCGTGACACGCAGCACGGTTACCGGGACGACACGGTTCTCGTCGTCCCAGACCTGCGTCATGCCGACTTTCTCGCCGACGATCGCCTTGGTGGCCATGGTTGCTTCCTGTGGTTCGGAGCGAAGGCGGGCCTTCGCTGCATCGAATGTGAGTCCCGAGGGATTCACGCGAACGCTCCGCACGGGCAAGCCCGGCGGAGCGTCAGTTCGGTTGTGCCGTGCGGTTCCCGGGGGCCTGCACGGACGTCGATTGCGATGATCGGACTCGTCCGACCACGAGAGAATAATGCTAACGGCGACACCCGCAGGAACCAACAACGCGGCCAAAGAGGCCCAACCGCCCGGTACGGCACCCGGGCAGCATCGGCTACTCGTCGGTAAACGAGTCGACAAACACCGGTTGCCCGTCCACCCACCGAAGGAAACGGGCGTAGATCGAGCGCTGGCCGCGGTCGTAGCCGACATTGTCACCTGACCAACCGTGGTAGGCGACAAGATCGGTGTCGTCGTCGAAGTGGATCACGTCAAGCCCACCAGGCCCAGACGTACCTTCGGTGTCGGTGAGCCACGGTTCGAGATCCTTGGTGCACGGCCCCGTCACCGCATCGCACACGGCATGCCCCACTGCGTAGTGATCGGTATCCCAGCGATTCGCCGAATAGAAGAGATGAAAGGCGCCATCCGCTTTGATCATCGCGGGCGCTTCGACCACATCTCGTTCCCACGCACGGTCATTGCGGATGAGTTCGACGGCATCACCGGCAAGTTCTGTGCCATCCGCTGAGAGCGGTTGCACGAAGATGATGGTCGGGAGCCCGCAACAGTTCCCGTCGGATTTCCACAGCAGCCAGAGATCGCCGGCATCGTCGAGTACATCGGGGTCGATCGAGCCGCCCAACCCGAGTGCACAAACCAGTGGTTCGTCCGAGTCGTCGACAAACGGGCCGGCCGGCGAATCGCTGACCGCGACCGAGATGCACTGTCGCCCCGACGCTGAGTGACGGGTCGTGTAGTGCATCACGTAGGTGTCACCGACTGCCGTGACCGACGGCGCCCAGACGAAGCCCGGCTCCGACCATTCCGGCAAGGTCGGCAACGAGTCCCCGAGCTCCCGGCCAGTCCCGTTGGCGCGAGCGACAAGCGTCGGGACGTTCACGAACGAGGCGTTCGTTGCATAGGCGTAGATGCTGTTGCGGACACGAAGCAGCGAGGGGTCGGCAAAATCACCGGGGAACGACGGCGTTCCATCACTCGCGATGCGACACGGGGCTCCCCCCGGATCGACGGACACCGCAGGTTCGCCCTTGTAGCGCCAGAAGAACGCTGCGAGTTGGCCCCGAGTGACGAGCTCGTCGGGAGAAAACGTGACGGCGCTCGTTCCGTTCGTGATCGGGGGCTCCGCAGCGGCCATCCACGACACCGGGTCCTGCTGATAGGACCGAACAACATCGTTGAAGGGATGCGGGGGTGCATCCGGCTCGCCGGCGAGGCGCCACAACAAGGCGGCGAGTTGGCCGCGGGTCAGGCTGTCCTCCGGCGAAAACGTCGTCTCGGTGGTGCCGGTTGTGATCCCCTGGTGGTACATCCACGACACGGGTTCTTGCTGGTATTCCCTGGCAACATCGCTGAAGGGATGCGGGGGTGCGTCTTGTTCGCCTTCCATGCGCCACATGAAGGCGGCTGCTTGCCCGCGCGACACCGGATCGTTTGGAGAAAAACAGTTGGCCGATGTCCCCGTCGTGATCTCGTTGTCGACCATCCACTGGACCGCTTCGGTGTAATAGCCCCCCGCAGGTACATCACCGAAGCCTGCGACTCCACCCGCCGGCGAGGTTGGGCTCAGCGCTGCAGCCGCTGCAAGTGCCGCCGCCAGCCCGACGAGAAGAAGCCGATGCCGCACGAAGCTCCCCTTCTGCACGGATCGCGGCGACCACACCCACCCAGGAAAGCATGTTTACGGCGCCTTGTGCCACGGTGGCCACTGCGTTGCTCGGACGCTCTTCGCATCGCCGACTAGGTTCGGCACGCATGGAGCCGGAGAACCCGCCTGAGTCTCAGCAGAGCGCGTCCGAGTCCAGCGACACGGTCATGCGCAGCGACAGCAAGGTGCCTCGCTGGGTGATCAAGGCAATCGCCATGTTCTGGCTTGGTTGGGTGCTCACCGACATCGGCACGGGCATGCTGCGCGACCTCCGCAGTTTCCTCATCATCGTGTTGATCAGCCTCTTCCTCGGCTTCGCGATCGAGCCGGCGGTCAACAAGCTCGAGCGCTGGGGCATTCGCCGCGGTCTCGGCGTGTGGATCATGTATCTCGTGATCCTGCTGGGCATCGTGGCCTTCTCCGCCGCGATGGGGACCGCGCTCGCCACGCAGATCAACAGCTTCATCGACGAGGCCCCCCGCTACGTCGAGGACGCCGAGTCCTGGCTCCAGGGCAACGTCGACGAAGACATCGACCTCTCACGCGTCACCGAGGAGTTCGTCGACGGGGGTGGCGCCGCCGATCTGGCCAACCGCTTCGCCGACGACGTCGTCAACCTGGGCACCACGGTCGTCAACGTGTTGTTCCAGACCTTCACGGTGCTGTTGTTCACCTTCTACATCGTCGCCGAGGGCCCCAAGCTGCGCCGCACGGTGTGTTCGTTCCTGCCGCCGGCGCGACAACGGGTCGTGCTCTCGGTCTGGGATCTCGCCATCGAGAAGACCGGCGGCTACATCTACTCCCGCGGCGTGCTGGCGATCCTCTCCGCGGCCGCCCATTGGATCGCCTTCCAGGCGCTCGATGTGCCGTTCCCGATCCCGCTGGCCCTCTGGGTCGGCATCATGAGCCAGTTCATCCCGGTCGTCGGCACCTACATCGCCGGCGCACTGCCGATCATCATCAGCCTGATCGACTCGCCTCGCACCGGCCTGTTCGTCTTGCTCGTGGTCATCGCGTACCAACAGATCGAGAACTATCTGTTCGCCCCGCGGGTCACCGCCCAGACCATGGACATCCACGTGGCGGTCGCCTACGGCTCGGTGCTGGTCGGCTCGGCGTTGCTGGGCGTGGTGGGGGCGCTGTTGTCCCTCCCGTTCGCCGCCACCCTGCAGGCGTTCATCTCGGGCTATCGACAACACTTCGACGTCGAGGAGGACGCGCTCTCTGCGAGCGCCTCACGGCGCGGCCGCCGATCGCCCTGATCCCGGACGCGACACCGGCGGGCCCGATGGGCCCGCCGACGTCGACTGGAGGGGATGTGGTGGTGACGACCTAGGCGAGGGTGGCGGCACCGTCGACGAGACGGCTGCGACGCTCCCGGTCGGCCCGGAGGTTGGTCACGAACACGGCGGCCTCGGTACGGCTGCTCATGTTGAGCTTGCGCAGCAGGTTCGACACATAGTTCTTCACCGTCTTCTCGGCGAGGTTCATGCGCTCGGCGATCTGGCGGTTGGTGAGGCCCTCGGCCAGGTGGTCGAGCAGGCGACGTTCCTGGGGACTCAGGTCGTTGAGCGCCGAGGCGTCACCGTCGTCGATCTTGCCGGTGCGGAGCCGTTCGAGGAGACGGCCGGTGAGGGTCGGGTCGATCAGCGAGCCGCCGTTGGCGACGACCCGGATCGAGCGCACCAGTTCCTGGCCGGCGGTGCGCTTCAACAAGAAGCCGGCGGCATCGGCCCGGATGGCCGAGAGCAGCACGTCGTCGTTGCTGTAGGAGGTGAGGATGAGGCAGGTGACGCCGGGGATGCGCTCCTTGATGCCGCGGCAGACGTCGAGGCCGTCGCCGTCGGGGAGCATCAGATCGACGAGGGCGACGTCGGGCCGGGTGGCCTCGATGCGGCGCAGGCCGTCGATCGCGGTGCCGGCCTCGCCGGCGATCTCCATGTCGTCTTCACGTTCGAGCACAGCCCGCAGGCCTTCACGCACGAGTTCGTGATCATCCAGAAGAAACACTCGAATGGTCATGGTGGTGGGTCCTTTTCCTGTCCGGAGGTCCCCTCCGCAACATCTGAGGACCTCTACGGGTCAACGGACCCGACCCTTGATCAGGACCCGCCGGAGGTCACTTGGGCGACTCCCCCGTGCCCAAGCGTCGTCGAGACGATCGTCATCGCCCGACGATGACGATGGTCCCGAGAACCCGGTTCAGGTCGTGGCGTCGACCTGGTGGAACGGCGCGAAGAAGGACCGGTTGGCTTCGAGCAGGTCGAACACGGTCTTGTCGGTCGGGGGCAGCTCGGCGTCGCTCGTGGCGATGGGCTCGACCCGGTCGCCCCACACCATGACGTTGGAACCCCAGGTCAGGCCGCCTCCGAATGCGGTGAACAGCACGGTGGCGCCGGGCTCGATGCGGCCGCCGGCGACGGCGTCGTTGAGCGCCATCGGCACCGACGCTGCGGAGGTGTTGCCGTGGTCGGCGATGTTGAGCACGACCTTCTCCATGGGCACGCCCAGGCGGTTGCAGGTCGCCTCGATGATGCGGAGGTTGGCTTGGTGGGGCACGACGACGTCGACGTCGTCGACGGTGAGGCCGGCCTGCTCGAGGGTGCGGCGCACCGATCCCTCCATCCCCCGAACGGCGTGCTTGAAGATCGTCTGCCCCTCGAAGTAGAGGCGGTCGACCGCCGGATCCCTCGGTCGATCGAGCTCGCCGCGGCTCCCCAACGACGGTGACACCATCGCCTGGCCGGCCTGGCCGTCGGCACCGAGATCGTTGGCGAGCACTCCGGTGCCGTCGGCGCGAGCCTCGAACACCGCCGCACCCGCGCCGTCACCGAAGAGGATGCAGTGGTTGCGATCGTGGTAGTCCATGATGAAGTGCAGCTTCTCGGCACCGATCACCAGCGCCCGCTGGGAGATGCCGGCTTCGATCATCGACGACGCCACTGCGGTCGAATAGACGAAACCGCTGCACGCCGCGTTGAGATCGAACGCCGCTGCGTTGACCGCGCCGAGGCGTTCCTGCAGGTAGCAGGCGTTGCTTGGCAAGGTGATCTCGGGGGTGACGGTCGCCAGCACCAGCAGGTCGATGTCGGTGGGCTCCAAGCCCGCCGCCGCCAAAGCCCCGTTCGCGGCGACCTCGGCCAACTCAGTGACCTCGACATGGCTGATGCCACGCTCCTGCATGCCGGTTCGTTCGACGATCCACTGGTCGTTGGTGTCGACCATCTGTTCGAGATCGGCGTTGGTCAGCTTCACGGGCGGGACGCACTTGCCCCAGCCGGTGATCGTGGCACGAGTCTTCATCGGTCATCTCCCCCCGGTCGCCGCGTTGCCCCGGCTCTGAGGTACTGACAACGAATTCGAGAAAAAGGTTTCAAAAGGTGTCCACGAACCGTCGGTCGGTGCTCTGGACGGTCACCACGCAGCACGGAGCTGCTGGAACCGAACAAAGGAAACTTCGATGAACCTCCGCCGCTTCTCCCTCAAGACCGCTGCCGCCGGCCTCGCTCTCGCCGTGGGCATCCCGGCCATGGCGATGGCCGCAAACCCGTTCGAGGACGTCCTCGACGGGCAGTGGTACACCGAGCCCGTCGACTGGGCCTACAACGAGGGCATCACCACCGGCAAGACCCCGACCACCTTCAACGGCTGGGACGACACCAACCGGTACGAGGTCGTGACCTTCGTGCACCGCTACCACGAGAACATCGTGGCGCCCGGCCTCGACGACCTCGACGACGCGATCGACGAGGCGGTCGACATGCAGTTCGCGATGTTCGGCCACGACGCCGGCCCCAACACCATCAGCGCCACGGGCACCACCCCCGCCTTCACTGGGATGAACACCTCGGTGACGATCCCCGAGGGCTACGACGGTGTGATCGTCATCGACTTCTCGGCAGAGAGCTCCTGCTACGGCGGCACCGCACTCGGCAACTGGTGCGGGATCGAGATGCGCGTGGACGGAGATGACATCGTCCCCGCCGGCTTCGCCTTCGACTCCGACGACCAAGGCACCGAGAGCGCGAACTCCTGGGAGGCCCACGCCACCCGGTTCGTGACCGAACGTCTCGACCCGGGCACCTACGACATCGAGATCTGGGGCCACGCGTCGGTCGGCGGCATGACCTTTCGCCTCGACGAGATGACCCTGACCGCCGAGGTGCAGCTCGTCGGCGACCACCAGCCGAGCATCGTGTTGGCCGAGGAGGGCTGATCTCACGCTCCGTGAACCTGCTCAGAACTCCTCAACCGACGCCGAAGGAGGAGTACTCCCTCCAGCAGTGCCACCGCTCACCCGTGGTGGCACTGGCATCACCGCCCCGGACCTGGTCCGGGGCGGTGTCGCTTTGTCGGGGAGTTGACATTTGGCCGGTAGCTCAGCTGACAGACTTGTCACGGGGTACCGGCGTACCTTCAACCAGTCCGGCTCGGCAGAAGGCCGACCGGCAAAGTGCGGGAGCATGTGCATGAAAATCAGCAAGTGGAAGATGGCGATCGGCATCGTGGCTGCGATCGCGCTGACCGCGACGTCGGCGTACGCGACCAGCCTGTTCGACGACGTCGACGACGGTCGTTTCTTCTCCGCCCCGGCCGAGTGGGCGTCCAACAACGGCATCACCAACGGCTGCGGTGGCGGCAACTTCTGCCCCAACGATCCGGTGACCCGCGGCGAGAACATCACCTTCGCGTTCCGGTACGACGACCAGATCGTCCAGCCCGCCCTCGAGGAGATCGAGAGCAACGTCGCCACGATTGCGAGCGACGTGAACAACGCGACCCGAGTCCACTTCGCCCGCGTTGCGTCGGACGGCGACGTCGAGAAGACCAGCAACCAGTCGATGTCGGTCACCAGGGTCTCCGAAGGCGTCTACGACGTGACGCTCCCGGAGGACCCGGAGAACTGCGCTGTCACCACGGCGTTGCACCACGTCTACGAAGGCGGCTTCGGCGGACTGAACAACCTCCTCTACCAGAATGAGGCGTTCATCTGGAGCGACCGTGACAACACGGACGACGACAACGACGTCCGGGTGTTCGTGGTCGATGCCGACGACGGCGCCACCACGGACGGCGACACCCTGCCCGACTTCATCGATCTCGACTTCTCGATCACCGCGACCTGCAGTGATCCGGTGTTCATCTTCGACCCGGGCATCGTCATCAACCCGATCATCACGCTCGACGACTGAGGCTCCAGCCTCGCCGGGCCGACGGGCCCGCCCGAGTGAACACAGCCGCCCCGGGCTTCGGCCCGGGGCGGTTCGCGTTTTCGGCTCAGGCCTCGGCGCCGTCGAGCTCCTCGACCCAGCCCACCAGCTTCATCGCCGCCTCGGGGGCGAGCCGACGCAGCTCCTTGAGCAGGTCGCGCTTGTCGGTCTCGGTGGCTTCGACGGTCGCGATGAGCTTGCTGGCACCGTCGAGGCGATTGGCCGAGATCCAGCTCGACAGCGCCCGATCGAGACCCCACTGGTACTGGTTCATCATCCCTGCCGCGGTGAAACGGATGAAGTCGTCGCAGGTGTTGGGCAGGGGAACCACACCGCACAGCCGATTGCGATCCTCGTCATCGTCGTAGTGCAGCTCGACGTGGGCGATCAGCGCTGCGCTGAACGCAGGCTGGTACGGCCGCACCATCTGCGGCGTGATCAGGTCGTCCTCGAACACGGTGCGAAGGGTGTCGTTGGTGACGGCCCGGGCCGAGCAGTCGACGTGGACCGTGTCGGCCGTCGTCGGGATCGTGCCGCGCTCCAGCTCGATCTCGTGCGCACGGATGGCGGTGACATGGCCGAGCCGGACCACGTTCTCGATGGTGCCGAGTGCGTCGATCTCCGGGCGCGAGATGGTGGCGGCGTGGAACATCTCGGGTTGCACGTCGTCGAAGATGCGCACGAAGTAGCCGCACGCCTCGAGCCGGTCGAAGAGGTCGTCGCGGTCGCTCGCCTCCACGATCGAGCGCATCATGCCCACCTGCGCCCCCATGGTCTCGAAGAAGAACGGCTCGGTCATCTGAGTGTTCTGGCGGTCGATCAGCCAGGCGTCGCGGTTCACGACCCACGTGATCTCAGCAGGATCCACCCCGTTGGTCAGCAGCCACAGGCAGGCGTCGATGCCGGTCTTGCCGGCGCCGATGACGACATAACCGTCGGGCCGAGCATCGATGGTGGGCAGATCATTGAGCGGCATGAAACGCACACCGTCCTCGACCGAGAAAGACGGCGTGTGGGTCGAGGGCACGCTCGTCTTGAGGTGGGTGCAGTCGACCGTCTTGCGTTCGGCGGTGGCGTGGAAACGCTCGCCGGTGAGCCGGGAGACGAAGATCCCGTCGCCCTCGTAGCCACACATCGGGAAGTACTGCACCCGACCCGAGGGCAGCAGCTGCTGGCGCATGACATCGTCGAAGTACGCCGCGACCGCCGGACCACTCGACAGCTCTTCGAGGCCGTCGTTGAACCCGCCGACCTCGCTGCGGCCGTTGCTCAGCTCCCGCGAGCTGACGCCGTAGAACGATGCGGGCTGGTGCAGTTGCACGAACGGGTACGCCACGTTCCAGTGGCCGCCGGGCTTCGCGTAGAGGTCGACGATGATCATCGTGGCATCGGACTCCGACACGATGACATCGGCGAACGCCATGCCCACGGCACCGGCGCCGACGATCAGGTAGTCGGCTGAGACTTCGGTGGTCATGGTGCGCTCCGAGTCGGGATCGATCATCTTCGCCGATCGGCGCGGCGTCGGCATCCGCGGGCGTGGTGAAACCTGCTTCTACGGTCCTCGCCCGTGGCGGAACCGGTACGCCATGAAGCGGGAGCATCATGCAACTCACCAAACTCCGACTCGCGTTGGCCATCGTCGTCGTCGTACTGCTCGGTGCGGGCGTCGCAACGGGCACCGACCTGTTCGACGACGTCGACGACGGTCGGTTCTTCTCGGCTCCGGCCGAGTGGGCGGCGAACAACGGCATCACCAACGGCTGCGGAGGCGGCAACTTCTGCCCGAACGACCCAGTGACCCGAGGCGAGAACATCACCTTCGCCAAGCGCTACGACGACAACATCGTCCAACCTGCGCTCACCGACCTCGAGGACCAGATCGACGCCCTGACCTCCGAGCTCGAGGCCGCCAAGACCAGTATCGCCAACCTGCCCGACGTCTACTTCGCCGAGATCGCTGCCGACGGAAGCGTGCTCCGCGCATCGTTCGGCGTGACAACCGAAGGCGGCGGCGACGGCTCGATGGACGTGAACTGGCCGTTGGACGTCGACGACTGCGTCTGGCAGGCGACGATCGCTGAGAAGAATACCAACTTCTTCGATTTCGACGAGAACAACGGCGAGGTGTCCCTCCAGACCGACTTTGATGCCATCTTCGAGGTCGATCCCGCGGGCATCTTCGTCGAGACTCGCGACAGCGATGGCACCGTCGCCGAAATGCCGGTGCACATCGTGGTGACGTGCTGACTCCCGACGGGGATCTTCATCGCGCCGACCACCCCGCCGATCATCACCCTCGGCGACTGATCGACATCACCAACGAGTGACGACCACCGCCCCGGGCTCCGGCCCGGGGCGGTTTGCGTTCCAGCGCAACACGCGGTTCGAAAACGAACAAGAGCCCGGGACCGAGGCCCCGGGCTCTTTCAGTTCTCAGATCAGCGGGCGCTTAGGCCTGCTGGATCTTGATCTCGATGTCGACGCCTGCAGGCAGGTCGAGCCGCTGCAGCGAGTCCACCGTCTTGGGCGAAGGATCGAGGATGTCGAGGAGGCGCTTGTGAATGCGCATCTCGAAGTGCTCCCGAGAATCCTTGTCCTTGAACGGACCCTTGATGACCGTGAAGCGGTGCTTCTCGGTCGGCAGCGGGATCGGACCCGAGAGTTCGGCCTGCGTGCGCTTCACCGTCTCGACGATCTTCTTCGTCGACTGGTCGATGACCTCGTGGTCGTAGGCCTTGAGCCGAATACGGATCTTCTGTCCTGCAGCCATCAGACGCTCACTTGAGGATCTTGGTGACCGAGCCGGCACCGACGGTGCGGCCGCCCTCACGGATGGCGAAGCGAAGACCCTCGTCCATGGCGATCGGGTTGATCAGCTCGACGTGCATCTCGGTGTTGTCGCCGGGCATGCACATCTCGGTGCCCTCGGGGAGGGTGATCGTGCCGGTGATGTCGGTGGTCCGGAAGTAGAACTGCGGGCGGTAGTTGGAGAAGAACGGCTTGTGACGGCCGCCCTCTTCCTTCGACAGCACGTAGACCTGGGCCTCGAACTCGGTGTGCGGGGTGATGCTGCCGGGAGCGGCGAGCACCTGGCCACGCTGGACGTCTTCCTTGTCCACGCCACGAAGAAGGGCGCCGATATTGTCGCCGGCCTGGCCCTCGTCGAGGAGCTTGCGGAACATCTCGACACCGGTGCAGGTGGTCTTCGAGGTCTCCTTGATGCCGACGATCTCGATCTCGTCGCCGGTGTGGACGGCGCCCTGCTCGATCTTGCCGGTCACCACGGTGCCACGGCCGGTGATCGAGAAGACGTCCTCGATCGGCATGAGGAAGGGCTTGTCGAGGTCACGCTCGGGGGTCGGGACGTACTCGTCGACCTCGGCCATGAGCTCCATGATCTTGCCGGCGAAGTCGGCGTCGCCCTCGAG
>JBCBYI010000250.1:0-5050 GCA_039815945.1 Actinomycetota bacterium
CGCGATCGCCAGGTAGTACTCGACCAGATCGAGTTTGGTCTCGCCCCGCTTCGAGAAGAACTCCTTCGACGGATTGGTGACCGAGACCTCGATCCCGCCGACGTCGAGGATGACGGGTGCTTGCTTCGGCTCGGCCACAGCGCCGACGCTAGTCGTCGGCCGTGCTTGACTGAGCGGCGATGAGCGAGCACGACGAGCCCGACGGCCCTGACGACGAGCCCGACGCTGACGACGAGCCCGACGCTGACGACGAGCCCGACGACGAACCGGACGACGCGGGCCGGGCCGAGGCGGCGGAACCGACCGGCCTCCAGCGATACCGCGACCGGTTCCTCGTCGGTGCCGCCGTCGTCGCCGTCGGCATCGCCGCGTTCGTGTGGTACAGCGCCGGGCAGACCGACGCCGACGACCTCGACGTGGGCGACTGCTTCGCAATCCCCGGCGGGAGCTTCCGCGACGTCGACGACCAGGACTGCGACACGCTCCACGAGGCGGAACTGCTGGCGATCGTCAACCTCCCTCCGGGGTCGGCCTGGCCCGGCGACGGCACGAGTGCTGCGCTCGCCAACGTCGAGCGGGCGTGCCTCACCGCGATCGAAAAGCTCGATCTCGATCCGGCCAACGTGCCGCTCGACGCCGAGATTCGTTTCTTCTTCCCGGCGGAAGGCAACTGGACCTCGAGCGGGCGCGAGGTCCTCTGCTATGTCACCGCACCCGGTGGGCTGTCCGGGTCGGCGCTGCGGAGCTAGGCCTCCGCCTCGATCGGCGGCACGAGCACCTCGACCGTCACCAGCACCAGCCCGGCTGCGGCCAGCAAGCCACCGCCGACGAACCCGAGCGTCGCATAGTCGCCGCCCGCGACCAGGGCGCCGGCGATCAGCGGTCCGAGCGCCCGACCGAGCGCCATCGCGGCCTGGGCGTCGCCGGCCCGCTCGGTCGGGAAGCGGGAGCGTTCGGCGAGCAGCGTGTACGAGCCGGGCACCGCCATCCAGAAGGCCGCACCCCACAGACACAGCACAACGACCAGCACGACCGGCTGGTCGGCCTGGGTCGACACGATCGCACACGCGCCGGTCACCACGAACCAGGCACCGGCGAGTCGTCGACGGCCGCGATAGCGGGCCGACGGGATACTGACGAGCGCGTTGGCGGAGAACGCGACCGAGACGGCGAGCGCGCCCATGCCGTAGCGATCGCCGGCGATCGCACCGATGAACACGAAGACGGCCGACCCGCCCAGCGTGGCCATGGCGAGTGCGGCGATCACGACGAGCGCGGCCCGGACCGCCCGGTTGCGACCGGCGGAGGTGCGATCGGGAACGACGATGGCCGGGATCCGGGCGAGCGGAAGCAGCGACAGCGCGGCGAGGACGAGGAAGACGGTGCGGACGTCGCCCAACTCGAGCAGCACGCCGATGATCGGCGCGGACACCACGGCGGTCAGCGGGCCGACGGTGGTGATGTCGCCCGTGCGTTCGTCGTCTCCGAAGACCTGGGAGTAGGCGAGCCAGGTCAAGATGCCGAGCGCCAGGCCCGACACGGCGCGGGTGGCGACGAGCAACTCGAAGGCCTCGACGAACGCGGCGGCGACGTTGGCGATCGAGAGGGTCAGGATCGCACCGACGAAGATCCCGCGAGACGGATCCACGAATCGCCCGGCCGTCCACGAGCCGACGACGAACGATCCGAGCTGGGCGGCCGAGAAGAGCGCGGCGGTGCCGGTCGACACGTCGAACTCGGCGGCGAGCGGGGCGAGGACGAGCGGTGTCGCCGAGAAGGTCGCCATCGCGACCGCCATCGACGCGACGAGTCCGATCTCGGTGTGCAGACGCAGGGCGTTGAGGAGACGGAACGGGACCTGCACGGCGTCACCCTAGGCCCGTCCCCACATCCGTGATGGGAGTTAGCCACCGGACCAACTAGATTCTCCGCCATGCCTGAGCTCCGCAGTCACACCACCACGCAGGGACGGAACCAGGCCGGCGCCCGAGCTCTTTGGCGGGCCACCGGCATGACCGACGACGACTTCGACAAGCCGATCATCGCGGTGTCGAACTCGTTCACCCAGTTCGTGCCCGGGCACGTGCACCTCAAGGATCTCGGCCAGCTCGTGTGCCGTGAGATCGAGGCGGCCGGCGGCGTGGCGAAGGAGTTCAACACCATCGCCGTCGACGACGGCATCGCCATGGGCCACGACGGCATGCTCTACAGCCTCCCGAGCCGCGACCTGATTGCCGACTCGGTCGAGTACATGGCCAACGCCCACTGCGCCGACGCCCTGGTGTGCATCTCCAACTGCGACAAGATCACCCCCGGCATGTTGATGGCGGCGATGCGTCTCAACATCCCGACGATCTTCGTCACCGGCGGCCCGATGGAGGCCGGCAAGACCAAGCTCGCCGGCGTCGAGGTGAAGCTCGACCTCATCGACCCGATGATCAAGGCCGGCGACACGTCGGTCAGCGACGAAGATGTCCTCGAGATGGAGCGCTCCGCCTGCCCGACCTGCGGTTCGTGCTCCGGCATGTTCACCGCCAACTCGATGAACTGCCTCGCCGAGGCGCTCGGCCTGGCCCTGCCCGGCAACGGCACCGTCGTTGCGACCCACAGCGACCGCGAGCAGCTGTTCCTTCAGGCCGGTCGCCAGATCGTCGACCTCGCCAAGCGCTACTACCTGAAGGAAGACGACTCCGTCCTCCCCCGCTCGATCTGCACCAAGGGTGCGTTCGAGAACGCCATGGCCCTCGACATCGCGATGGGCGGCTCGACCAACACGGTGCTCCACATCCTCGCCGCCGCCCGCGAGGCCGAGGTCGACTTCACGATGGACGACATCGATCGCCTCAGCCGCATCTCGCCGGCGGTCTGCAAGGTCGCACCGGCGACCGACAAGTACCACATCGAAGACGTGCACCGAGCCGGTGGCATCATGGGCATCCTCGGCGAACTCGACCGCGCCGGCCTCCTTCACACCGACTTGCCCACCGTGCATGCCGACACGATGGCCGACGCGCTCGACCAGTGGGACATCATGCGCGACCCCTCGCCCGAGGTGCAGGAGTTCTACCGAGCTGGCCCGGCTGGCATCCGTACGACGGTGGCGTTCAGCCAAAGCACCCGCTGGGACAGCCTCGACACCGACCGCGAGAACGGCTGCATCCGAAGCGTGCCAAACGCGTACTTCCAGGACGGTGGCCTCGCCGTGCTGTTCGGCAACATCGCCGAGAACGGCTGCATCGTGAAGACCGCTGGCGTCGACGAGGAGATCTTCACCTTCTCGGGCCCGGCTAGCGTGTTCGAGTCCCAGGACTCCGCTTGCGACGGCATCCTCGACGAGGACCACATCCAAGCCGGCGACGTCGTCATCATCCGCTACGAGGGCCCCAAGGGCGGCCCCGGCATGCAGGAGATGCTCTACCCGACCAGCTACATCAAGTCGCGTGGTCTCGGGAAGGCGTGCGCCCTGCTCACCGACGGCCGCTTCTCCGGCGGCACTTCCGGGCTCTCGATCGGCCACGCGTCGCCCGAAGCCGCGGAGGGTGGGGCGATCGCGCTCATCGAAGAGGGCGACGTCGTCGACATCGACATCCCGAACCGTACGATCAACATCCGCGTGAGTGACGAGGTGCTCGCCGAGCGCCGCGCCGCCATGGAGGCCAAGGGGGCTGACGCGTGGAAGCCCGCCGAGGATCGACCTCGCAAGGTGTCGGCCGCACTCTGGGCGTATGCGGCGATGACCACGAGCGCCGACAAGGGCGCCGTTCGCGACATCAGCCAGATCCAGCGCTGAGCAGGCCGAGGGGAATTTCATGACCGACGTCGACGCCAACGAAGCCGTCCGGGGGCCCCAGGCCGTCCGCAGAAGCCTCATCGACGCAGCAGTGCAGTTGATGGCGATGCGGTCGCCCCGCCAGATCTCGGGCCGCGAACTCGCGAAGCACGCCGGGGTCAATTACGGCCTGATCCACCACTACTTCGGGTCCAAGGACGCCGTGTTCGCCGAAGCGGTGTCAGTGGCCACCGAGGAGATGGGTGAGCGCTGGGACACCGACGGCATCCTCCCGGTCAACACCACCGACGACGCGGCCAGCTATCGCACGTTCGCAAAGCTCGAACTCGACGATGCCCGCTCGCCGATGACCGACCTCATGCATCGCATCGTCCGCGGTCAGGCATCGGCCACCGGCCGCGCCGAGGACGATCCGGATCTGCTCGCCCAGGTCGCGCTGTGCGCGGCGTTGCAGTTCGGGTGGGGGGCGTTCGAAGAGGAGATCGTCACCGGCCTGCAGGACTTCGGGGTCGAGCGCGACACGCTCCGGGAACGGGTGTCGGAACTCTCCATGCGACTCGGCGACGGGTGACCGCCGCCCCGACGACGACCCGCTCCGAAGCGGGCGTCGTCGCCTACCTCGCCTTCACCGGTGCGCTCCTCGCCATCGGCATCGACACCGCGCTCCCCGCCTTCGACGAGATCCGGCAGGAGTTCTCCCTGGCCGACGGCAGCGGTGAGGTCTCGCTCGTCGTCACCGCGTACTTCCTCGGCATGGCGGCCGGCCAGTTGCCGATGGGTCCGCTGTCGGATCGTTTCGGTCGCCGGCCGGTGCTGTTGGTAGCGTTCGCGCTGTACCTGATCGGTGCGCTGGGCGCGTCGCTCGCACCCTCCTACCCCATGTTGTTGGCGTCGCGGTTCGTCTGGGGCATCGGCGCCGCGGGACCGGCCGTCATCGGCCATGCGATCGCCCGCGATCTCTACACCGGCGATCAGATGGCGCGCGTGCTGTCGCTCACGATGGCGGTCTTCTTGATCGGGCCCACGGTCGCCCCGCTGCTCGGCGAGGCGTTGCTGCTCACCGGCGTCTGGCAGATCGTCTTCCTCGTGGGCTTCGTCCTCGCCCTCTTCGGCGCCGCGTGGACCCTCCGGTTCGGCGAGACCCTGCCCGATGATCGGCGCCGTCCGATCGATCCGCCGGCCATCGGTCGGGCGATCCGCACGACGATGACCAACCGCACCTCGTCGGGCTACATCCTCGCCATGGTGTTCAGCTTCGGG
>JBCBYI010000251.1:0-5022 GCA_039815945.1 Actinomycetota bacterium
CGACGTGTACACCCGGAACAGCTGGCTGGAGAAGACGCTCTGCAACCGTTCGGCGATCGTGTCGTCGGTGAAGGCGATCACGGCCGCCGCCGCACTGCCGGCGAGGATCTCCTTGGCCAGGTTGGGGCCGGTGAGCACCCCCACCGGATGACCGGGCAGCTCCTCTTCGACGAGCTCGGTCATGCGCTTGCCCGTGCCGAGCTCGAATCCCTTGGCCAGCGACACGACGGGCACCCACGGCCGGAGGTGCGGGCGGACGGCGTCGAGCGTCTCGCGGAAGCTGCCCGAGGGCACCCCCATCACGAGGAGATCGGCCTGGGCGACCACGGCTGCGAGATCGTCGGAGGCCTGGAGATCGGGATGCAGTTCGTAGCCGGCGAGGTAGGTGGGGTTCTCGTTGCGCTCGTTGATCGCCGCCGCCGTCTCGCTGCGGCGGGCGTAGATCGTCGTGGGGGCGTTGTGGGCGCACAGGTGGGCGACGGTGGTCCCCCAGGATCCGGCGCCGAGCACGGCGACACGCATGGACATCCCCCCACCCTAGACTCGCCGCGTGGCCGCCACCGACGCCGCCGTGCTGATCCCGATCCGGTCGTTCGACGACGCCAAGACCCGCCTGGCCGGCGTGCTCTCCCCCGCCGACCGGCGGCGTCTCGCCATAGCGATGGCCGAACGGGTCGTTCACGCTGCTCGGGATCTGCCCGTGCACGTCGTCACCGACGATCCCGACGTGCTCCGCTGGGCGGAACGACTCGGCGCAGCGGGCCTCGCACCCGGCGTGAACGGACTCAACGAGAGCATCGCGGCGGCGGTCGCCGCCCTCGCCGCCGGCGACGACCCACCCGCCCGGGTGATCATCGCCCACGCCGATCTGCCGCTTGCCGAGGACCTGCGGGTGGTCGACGGGCCGGGTGTGGCGATCGCCCCCGACGACCCCCGCGACGGCAGCAACGTCATGTCGATCCCGCTCGACGCGGGGTTCACCTTCCACTACGGGCCGGGTTCCTTCGACGCCCATCGGGCCGAGGCTGATCGTCTCGGCCTGGCCGTCACGGTCATCGACGAACCGACCCTGGCGCTCGACGTCGACGACCCTGGCGACCTCGTGCGCCTGCAGATGGAAGGATCCTGACCGTGCGTGTCGACCTGCCCATCCCGTCGAGTGCCCTGGCGATCGGGGCTCATCCCGACGACATCGAGTTCGAGTGCGGCGCCACCCTCGCGAAGTGGGGCGCGGCCGGCGCAGCGATCCACTTCCTCGTGTGCACCGACGGCTCGAAGGGAACCTGGGACGTCGACGCCGACACCGACGCCCTCGTCGCCCGCCGCCAGGACGAACAACGCGACGCGGCTCGTCGCATCCATCCCGACGCCGAGGTGCACGTCCTCGGCGAGGTCGACGGCGAACTCGCCAACACGGTCGATCTGCGCGGTCGTGTGGCCCGCGTGATCCGTGAGACCACGCCCGACGTCGTGTTCGGGCACGACCCGTGGCGGCGCTGGCGCATGCATCCCGACCATCGCAACGCCGGCTTCCTCACCGTCGACGCCGTCGTCGCGGCCCGCGATCCGCACTATCACCGTGAGCACATGGCCGACGGGCTCGCCCACCACCGTCCCTCGGCGCTGCTGCTGTTCGAGTGCGAGCAGCCCGATCACGTCGAACGCATCGACCGCACCCACCTCGACGCCAAGGTGCAGGCGCTGCTCGCCCACGAAAGCCAGTTCGAGACGACGATGGTGATCGACGCCGACGACGACGGCACTCAGGCGGCCGCGTTCGGCGACCGCACCCTTCGCGAGGCCCGCGACCACGGCCGGATGGCGGGCGTCGGCCTCGGCGAGGCGTTCCGGCTCTTGGACCCCGCGTCCTGAATCGGCCGATGTTGCGGGGGTTGCGCCGAAAAGCACCGAAGGCGCCTCCCGCAGGAGACGCCCTCGGCTGGCTGACCACGGAGGCGGGTTGGGTGGTGCCCGCGGTCAACGTTCCGGTCCTCCCGACGCGGGGCCCGGCGGGTTTGTCGCGAGAAACCGGCGGATTCGTTCCCGGGCCGGTTCGCGACCAATGGACGATGTCGAGCGTCGGGATGGCCATGGTCGCCGTGCTCCGTCCTCGATCCCCGTGGTGGGACCGTCGGTTGGACGAGGTGTTGGCGATGGCGGGGCTCGACGAGAGCTCCGGTCGGGCCGGTGCCACCACCGGTGGTCCCCCTGCTCGGTCGCGCGACGGTCGCCCGCCACGCGACGGGGCCCGGCCCGACGCCGATCTCCTCACCCTCGAACCGGCCGAGCAGCTGGCGGCGCTCACCCGCCGCCACGCCGACGCGGTCTACCGGGTGGCACTGTCGGTGACCCGCAACGCCGACCTCGCCGAAGACGTCGCCCAGGACGCCCTGCTGAAGGCGTGGCAGGCGCTGCCGTCCTACCGCGGCGACGCCCCGCTCAAGAATTGGCTGCTGCGGATCACCCACAACACCGCGATCTCCGCCCTGCGGCGACGCCGTGACGTGCATCTCGACCCGACGGAGTTCCCCGAGGACGCGCCCTCGGCCCATCTGGCCCCGCCGGAATCGGTCGAGGATCGGGTCGAGGACCGGGCGTCGTTCGACGCGTTCGAGGCGGCCCTCGAGCAACTCGACGAGCTCAGCCGTTCCGTGGTGGTGCTGCGGGAGGTCGAAGGCATGTCCTACGACGAGATCGCGAGCGTGCTCGACGTGCCGCTCCCCACCGTCAAGACCCGGCTCCTGCGGGCCCGTCGCTTGCTTTCGACGGCGTTGGAGGGGTGGCGGCCATGAGGTTCTTGTGGCGCTTCGGCTTCCGACCGAGCGACAAGCGACTCCTGCGGTGGCTCGAGCGGGGCGACGGCTTCGATCCCCGGCTCGACGCCTACATCGCGACCAACGAGCGAGCGGCCAATCGGCTCGAGGAGCTCGCCGAGCCGCTGCCCGAACTCGGCACGGCCCTCACGCAGAGCCTGCAGGCCCCCGACGATCTCGTGCAACGCCTCGGCGTCCGGATGAACGCCTCGATCCAGAACCGCGAGGACCTCTCGCTGTTGTTCGAGCTGATGGGCGTTCCCTTCGCTACCGTTCGCAGCCTGATGGAGGACGAGTCATGAACGAATGGATCGCAGCGGCGATCGCCGTCGCCGGCGGTGTGGTGATCGGCAGTCTGCTCGCCCGCATCGCCCGCGGCTTCTTGACGAAGGACAACCGCCCCGACGCCGTCCAACGCAGCGCGGGGGCCATCGCCAGCCTGTTCTTCTCGGTGGCGGTCATCATCGGGCTCATCACCGCGCTCGGTTTCGTCAACGAGGCCGCGCTCGATCAGCTGCCCGAAGACCTCGTCGACTATGTGCCGCGCGCCCTGTCGGCCGCGATCGTGGTGATCATCGCCAACATCGCCGCCACGTTCATCGTGGCCGCGCTCGAACGATCGCTCGGCCACGTGTCGCCCGGCATCCGCCGACGGGTGCCGCCGATCGTGCGGGGTGCGATCCTCTTCGCCGGCGGCCTGATCGCAGCGAACCAGCTCGGCATCGACACGACGATCCTGACCCTCGCCGCCGCCGCACTGTTCTTCTCGGTGGCACTCACCGTCGCCCTCGTCGCCTACAGCGGCAGCGGCCCGGTGTCGTCGGAGATCGCGGCCAGTCGGGCCCTCCGCCGGGTGATGACCGTCGGTGACCGCATCGACACCGAGGTCGCCACCGGCACCGTGGTCGAACTCCACGGGGTGAAGGCCGAGATCGAAACGGCCGACGGTCGCCGGGTGCTGGTTCCGTACTCGACCCTGCTCAACGCCGTGGTCGGTATCGAGCGGGCCGAACCCGAGCAGGCCTGAGCCCACGCCGTGTCGCTCCCGCTCCCGGTCGACGGTGTCGTCCGCGGGGCGTGTCATCACGACTGCCCCGACACCTGTGTGTGGGAGGTCACCGTCGCCGACGGCCGCGCCGTCGCGCTGCGCGGGATCGACGACCACCCGACCACCCAGGGTCAGCTCTGCCCGAAGGTCAACCGCTTCCTCGACCGGGTGCACCACCCGGACCGGATCCTGACCCCGCTGCGACGTACCGGGCCGAAGGGATCGGGCGAGTTCACGCCGATCTCGTGGGACGAGGCGATCGCCGAGATCGGCGACCGGTTCCGCACCATCGTCGATCGGTCCGGCCCGGCCGCGATCCTGCCGTACTCCTTCGACGGCACCCAGGGGGTCATCCAGAAGGGCATCCTCGCCCGCCGGTTCTTCGCCGCCCTCGGCACCTCCGACGTCCGACGCCATCTCTGCGGGGTCACCGCCTGGCTCGGCGCCGCCGACGTGCTCGGCACGCCGAAGGGCATCGACCCCGAGGATCTCCACCTGGCCCGCACGATCGTGCTGTGGGGCACCAACACCCTCGTCACCAATCGCCACCTGTGGGCCACGATCGAACGGGCCCGCGACGACGGCGCCGAAGTGATCGTCGTCGATCCGGTCCGCACGGCCACCGCCGAGCGAGCCGATCGTTTCCTCCAGCTCCGCCCCGGCACCGACGTGGCCCTCGTCGCCGGGCTGATCCACGTCATGGACCGCGACGGATTGCTCGACCCGGAGTGGCTCGCCGCCCACACCACCGGCGCAGCCGACCTGCTCGCCTCGGTCGCCGACGCCACTCCCGAGATCACCGAACAGCGCACGGGCATCGCCGCCGACGAGATCGTCGCCGTCGCCCACCGGTTCGCCATCGTCGGGCCCGCCGCGGTCCGCTCGCTGGTCGGCCCGGAGCACCGGGGCAACGGTCGCGAGATCATGCGGGCCATCACCATCTTGCCGACGGTCGCCGGGGCATGGCGGGTGGCCGGCGGTGGGCTCGCCCGGTCGACCCAGGTGTGGTGGGAGGAGGGGTTCGGCCTCGACGACGAGGACGCCCGGCTCGCCCCGCCTGCCCGGACCTTCAACATGGCCCGGTTGGGGGAGATTCTCACCGACTCCACGCTCGATCCGCCGATCGAAGCGCTCTTCGTGCACAACAGCAATCCGGCGGTG
>JBCBYI010000252.1:0-5003 GCA_039815945.1 Actinomycetota bacterium
CACGACGCCGCCGCCGCCCGAGACGACCACGACCACGACGGCCGTACCCCCGGCCACGACCACCGAGGCGCCGACCACCACGGTGACCACGACCGTGCCATCGACCAGCACCACCGCCCGGCCGACGACGACCACGACGACCACGACCACCACCACGACGACGACCACCACCACGACCGTGCCGGACCTGCGGCCGACGGTGCAGCGTCTCCTCCACGGGCCCGCCGACGTGCGCGAAAACCCCTGCGTCCCCGCGACCGGAGGTCCCGCCCCCGACACCGTCGTGTCCATCGTCGCGATCACCGACGACGATGACGGCGTCGTCGGGACCACCGCCTTCTGGCGGCTCGACAACGGCGTGAGCGGACAGGTCGCCTTGACCAGCACCGACGGCGCCGAGTGGCGGGGCTCGCTGACCTTCTCGACCGGAACGGTCGCCGGTCGCACCGAACTCGAGGTCTCCGCCGTCGCGACCGACACCGCTGGGCAGACCAGCGCCTCGGTCGACTCCGCCGCCGGACGCACCACCGTCCGCCCCTGCTGACGAACGCCCGACGCCCGTTCGGAGAAGATCCGAGAAAACTGTCCAGGTCCTCGGGGCCGGTGCTCTGGACCCTCGAACGGCAGCCACCGAGGCGGCCACGAACGAGGGAGAACCCCATGCACATCACCGACGACCGCCAGACCTACAGCATCGACAAGGACCGGCTCCGGCTGATCGGCGCCGGCGCCGTGCTCGTCGTGGCCGCGAGCCTGGGCTTCGGCACCATGCTGCACACCACCGGCCAGGCCAACGCCGACGGCCCCGCACCGACCCCGGCCGCCACGCCGGTCGACGACACCGCGTCCGTCGACGACACCACCGATGCCGAGCTCCCCGAGATCGGCGAGCCGGCCGACGTCGCCGTCGATCCCGCGGACCCCACCGAGCCCGACGACGGCGACGAGCCGACCGAACCGGGCGAGGATCCCGAGGAGCCCGGCGAGACCCCCGACTGGGGCGACCTCGACGACCTGGCCCCCAACCCGGCCGACCCCGATCCCGAGCCCCCGTTCGACGGTCCCGACGGCATCACCATCCCCGGCCCCGACCCGGTCCCGCCGCTCGACGATCTGCTCCCGAACCCGATCGTTCCCGACCCGGATCCGCTCGACCCCATCTGCTGCATCCAGGTCGATCCCGTCGTCCCCGACCCGACACCGGAGCCCCCGGTCTGGACCGCAACCTTCGGCAACTGACAGCACCCGACCACATCCCCATCCACCCGACGACGGGAGCGGTCCCCACCGCTCCCGTCGTCGCGTACGGGCGGAGGTTCCGGACCGAACACCCGTTCGACTACTCTCGAACGCATGTTCGATCAGCTCAACCCCGAGCAGCAGGCCGCTGTCGACCACACCGGCTCGCCGCTGCTCATCGTCGCCGGCGCCGGCACGGGCAAGACCAAGACCTTGGCCGCCCGGGTCGCCCGCATCCTCGACGACGGTGCCGACCCGAGCCGGATCCTGCTGTTGACCTTCACCCGTCGCGCGGCGGCCGAGATGCTGCAGCGGGTCGCGGCCTCCGGGTCCAGTCGAGCCGCAGCTCGCGTCTGGGGCGGCACCTTCCACTCCAGCGCCAACCGCATCCTGCGGAACTTCGGCCAAAACGCCGGTCTCTCGCCTGACTTCACCGTGCTCGACCAGGGCGATGCCACCGACCTGATGGGCATGGTCCGCACCGAGGAGGGCTTCGGCGAGCGGGGCAAGCGATTCCCGCGCAAAGAGACCGTGTCGAACATCTACTCGCGCATGGTCAGCACCCAGGTGAAGCTCGATGCCGTGCTCGAGCACGACTACCCGTGGTGCGCCGATCACCTCGACGACCTCAAGACGATCTTCACCGCGTACACCGCGAAGAAGCGGGCGAACAACGTGCTCGACTACGACGACATGCTGCTCTTTTGGCGGGCCCTCACCGCCGGGCCGGTCGGCGATGCCCTGCGGGATCTCTTCGATCACGTGCTAATCGACGAGTACCAGGACACCAACCCGATCCAGGCCGACATCGTGCGAGGCATGTGCCGCCCCGACACCGACATCGCTGCGGTCGGCGACGATGCCCAGGCGATCTACGGGTTCCGGGCCGCCACCGTCGAGAACATGTGGAACTTCGGCGAGCACTTCCCGGGCGCAACCCGGGTGATGCTCGAACAGAATTACCGCTCGACGATGCCGATCCTCGCCGTCGCCAACGGCGTCCTGCAGCAGTCGCAGGATCACTTCGCCAAGGAGCTGTGGTCGGCCCGAGCCGAAGGGCTCACGCCGACCCTGCGCACCCACCACGACGAGGGCGCCCAGTCCACCGCCGTGTGCGAGGCGATCCTCGATGCCCGCGAGCGCGGCATGGATCTGCGCGACCAGGCCGTGCTGTTCCGCAACGGCCACCACAGCGACGGCCTCGAACTCGAACTCACCCGTCGCGACATCCCCTATGTGAAGTACGGCGGGCTGAAGTACCTCGAGTCGGCGCACGTGAAGGATCTGCTCGCCCTGCTGCGGATCCTCGACAACCCGGCCGATCAGCTCGCCTGGCACCGGGTGTTGGCCACCATGGAGGGCGTGGGCCCGGCCACCGTGCGCCGACTCGAGGGCGAACTCGGGGTCACCGATCAAGACGACGACGCGCTCGCCCGGTTCATCGACGGTGCCGGGAAGACCCCCAGCGCCGCCGAGCAGCAGGTCGCCGAGCTTCGCCTCGCGTTGACCGACTGCCTCGGCGAACTCACCCCGTCAGAACAGGTCGACCGGCTCAAGGGCTTCTGCGGGCTGATCTTCCCGACCCGCTACGACAACAGCGACGCTCGGCTCGCCGACATCGATCAGCTCGCGGCCGGTGCGGCGCAGTATGCGAGCCGGAGTCGGTTCCTCACCGAACTCGTGCTCGACCCGCCGTCGAAGACCAGCGACCAGGCCGGCCCGCCCCACCTCGACGACGACTGGCTCACCCTGTCGACGATCCACTCGGCGAAGGGGCTGGAGTGGCGGGGCGTGCACCTGTTGCATGCGGCCGATGGCAACATGCCGTCGGAGATGTCGCTCGGCGATGAGGCGGGCCTCGCCGAGGAGCTGCGGCTGATGTACGTCGCGCTCACCAGAGCCAAGGACGAACTCAGCGTGCATTTCCCGTTGCGGTTCCACGTCAACCGCTACGCCAACGACGACCGCCACGTCTACGCCCAGGTCAGCCGCTTCATCGAGCCCGTCCGCGAACTCTTCGACGAACCGTCGATCGATCTCGTCACCGACGACCGCACCCTCGAACTCACCACCGTCGGTATCGCCGACGAGGTCGACGCCGGCTTGGCCGCCCTCTGGGACTGAGTTGGCGACACTTCGTACCTGACACGATTTGTCGCCAACCTGTCTACCGATCCCTCCTGACAGAAAGTGATGACATATCGGGGTGGGCTACGGTCCAGGCCATGAGCGAATGGACCGTCACCGTCACCCGAGACATCGCCGCCGACGCCGGCACGATCTACGACCTCCTCGCGGATGTCACCCGCATGGGTGAGTGGTCGCCGGAGAACCACACCTGCACGTGGAAGGAGGGCTTCGACAGCCCCGTCATCGGTGCCGAGTGGCTCGGCGACAACATCCACGGCGAGTTCGAGTGGCAAACCGAGGGTCGCATCACCGAGGCCGAACGAGGCCAGGTCTTCGCCTTCGATGCCAAGGTCGGCGACTTCGTGTTCTCCACGTGGCGCTACGAGTTCGAACCGATCGACGGCGGCACCCGCGTCACCGAGCACACGCGGGACCTGCGCCCCGAGAAGGTCAAGGCGATGGGCCCCCAGATGTCCGGCGTCGCCGACCGCGACATCCGCAACCGCGAGACGATGGAAGCCACGCTCGCCGCCCTCGCCGCCGCCACCGAGGGCTGATCGCGGTGGCACGAGTCCTCGTCACCGGGATCACCGGCTATGTCGGCCAGCACTGCGGCGCGGAGCTGCTCTCCCGCGGCCATGAGGTCGTGGGCACGATCCGATCGCGAGCCAAGGCCGACGCCGCCATGGACGCCCTTCGCGCGGCCGGATCCGTCGACGCCCTGACCCTCGTCGAGGCCGACCTGTTGGCCGACGACGGCTGGGACGACGCCGTCGACGGCTGCGACTACGTCTTGCACGTCGCCTCACCGTTCTTCTTGAGCGAGCCCGACGACCCGAACGAGTACATCACCCCGGCGGTCGAGGGCACGCGGCGCGTCATCGGCGCCGCCCAACGAGCCGGCGTCAAACGGGTGGTCCTCACCTCGTCGGTCGCGGCCGTGACCGGCGGGCACGGATCGGGCCACTTCGGACCCGACGACTGGACCGACACCACCGCCGACGTCGGCGCCTACCTGCTCAGCAAGACCTACGCCGAGCAGGCGGCGTGGGAGATGGTGGCCGACGGCTCGACCGAACTGGCGACCATCAATCCGGCCGCCGTGCTCGGCCCGTCGCTGGGAGCGTCGCCCGATGCCCAGAGCATCATGATGGCGACCGACATGATCAGCGGAAAGATGTCGATGTACCCCGACCTCTCGATCGGGATCGTCGACGTGCGCGACGTCGCCTGGCTACACGTGGAGGCGATGACCCATCCCGATGCGGCCGGGAAGCGGTTCATCGCATCGACCCGAGAGCCGGTGCCGATGGGAACGATGGCCGCGATCATGCGCGATGCCGGCTACGACAAGGCCCCCAAGCGCAAGGCGCCGAATCTGCTGATGAAGGTCATGAGCGTGTTCGACAAGGACCTCCGCGCCATGGTCCCGCTGCTCGGCACCCGAGCATCGCTCGACAACACACTGGCGATCGGGGTGCTCGACTGGGAGCCCCGCCCGCTGGAGGACACGCTGCTGGAGATGGCCGCCGGGCTCGACATCTGACGCCCGCTAGTTGTAGATCCCAGCAGCGTTAGTCAGCCTCTTGGAGGCGGCGGGTGGGTGTCTTGTGTCCGAGGGCGCTGTGGGGTCG
>JBCBYI010000253.1:0-4975 GCA_039815945.1 Actinomycetota bacterium
CTCACGCTCCTTCGTCGCGACCGGCCATGCAGTGCATGAGGGTCGACTTGCCCGAACCCGACGGGCCCATGATCGCCGTGAAGTCGCCCTTGTTGAAGACGACGTCGACGCCATCGAGGGCTCGGACCTCGGTGTCTCCGGCGCCATAGATCTTCGTGGCGCCGACCGCATGGGCGGCAAGGGTGGTGGACGGGGCGTCGGTCATCTCAGGACTCCAAAGGGGGATGCACTCGCGTTACGGACAACGCTAATCGGCCGGATGCGATGACGGATCGTCCCTACGGATGACATGGAACGCGACCGAGCCGCAGGCCCGGGGGAAGACCTGCGGCTGGTTGGTCGGTGCCGGCACTCGCCGGAATGGATGGATTCGGCGGGTTCTACCGAATGGCAGCGAGTGATCAGTGACTGATCGCGTCGAGCACGTTGAGCTTCCCGGCTCGACGGGCGGGGAACCAGGCGGCGACGAGCGTGGCGGCGGTGGCGATCACCACGACGAGACCGATGTCGGTCAACGGGATGGTGAGATCGCCGCCGAAGCCGTCCTCGGGCAGCGCCGACACGACGCCCCAGCCGAAGACCACGCCGATCGTGACGCCGAGGACCGCACCGAAGAGCGCCACGAGGGCCGCTTCCCAGCGGACCATGCGGCGAGCCTGACGGCGGGTCATGCCGACCGCCCGCAGCAGTCCGATCTCACGGGTGCGCTCGTGCACCGACAGCGCCAGGGTGTTGGCGATGCCGATGAGGGCGATGATCACGGCGAGAGCCAGCAGCGCGTTGACCACGAGCAGGAGCGAATCGATGGTCGATTCGAACTGCTGCTGGAACTCGCTGGCCGTCTGGATGTCGACCTGCGGGTAGCGGATCTGCAGTTCGGCAACGCTCGGGGCGGCATCGGCGATCGTGACGTCGTCCGCGAGGGTCGCAGCGACCCACTCGTCGAGCTCGGAGGCGCCGGCGGCGTCGAACACGGCTTCGGACACGACCGGATCCTCGAAGATCGTCGAGTCGTCGTAGATGGCGGCGACGGTCAGATCGGCGGTGTAGCCCGAGGCGAACTCGATCGGCACGGTGTCGCCGACGCCGACCGCCAGATCGGTGGCGACGTCGGTGTGGACCACGATCGCGTCGGTGGCGTCGGCAGCCGGGATGGCACCGTCGGTGACGTCGATGCTGAACAGCGTGTCGATCGTCGACACGTCCATGCCGGTGACCTCGCGCACCTCGGTGCCGAGGAGGGCGTCGTCGTAGCGCATGCCGGCGACGGCGGCGAAGTTGCCGGTGGCCTCGAGATCGTCCGCGAGCACCGGGGTCAGTCCGGCCTCGTTCGGATCGGTGATCACGTAGTCGGCGGTGACACTCGAGTCGATCAGGTTCCCGAGCCGGGACTTGACTGACTCGCCGACCACGTAGCCGGTGGTCACGAGCGACAGGCCGATCATCAACGCCGCGCCGGTGGTGGCGGTACGACGAGGATTGCGGGCTGCGTTCTCCTGAGCGAGATTGCCGGCGGTGCCGAACACCTTCCGGACGGGCCACCCGACGATCCGGGTGACCGGACGGGCGACCGCCGGAGCGGCGAGCGCCGCACCGAGGAAGATCGACAGCGCGGCGGCTCCGAGCACGACGATCGTGCCGAGCGTGCTGCCGGCGCCGACGAAGAGGCCGACGGCACCGAGACCGAGGCCGCCGACCAGGCCGGCGACGCCGATGCCGAGGCGGCGGGTGGTCTCGCCCTCGCCGAGGTCACCGCCGTCGCGCAGCGCCTGGATGGGCGACACCGATGCCGCCTGGCGGGCGGGCGCGACCGCCGACACGACGGTGACGCCGATGCCGAGCACCAGGGCGAAGATCACCGTGCGCAGGGCGACGATCGTCGGGCTGTCGGGCAGCTCGGCCCCGATGGCGTCGAAGAGGGCGATCAGGCCCTCGGCGATGCCGACACCGGCCACGATGCCGATGACGCTGGCGACGACGCCGACGATGACCGACTCGAGGATGATCGAACGCTGGAGTTGCTGGGCGTTGGCGCCGATCGCCCGAAGCAGGCCGATCTCTCGGACGCGCTGGCCGAGCACGATGGCGAACGTGTTGTAGATGATGAAGATCGACACGAACAGCGAGACGATGGCGAAGCCGAGCAACACGTTGCCGACGATGTTGATGCCCTCGTTGAACTCCGCTTCCTGCTCGGCGGTGATCGTCGCCTGATCGACGATCTCGGTGGTGCCGAGGTCGACGATCTGGGCGATCGCAGCCGACACGGTCGCGGTGTCGGCCCCGCTCTCGAGTCGGATCGGGATCGAGTCGACGGTGCCGGCGTCGCCGAAGAGGCGCTGGGCCTCGTCGAGGCTGACGTGCATCAGGGTGGCGCCGACGGTCGCGTTGTCCTGGCCGAAGCTGGTCGTTCCGACGAGGGTCACGTCCTCCTCGATGCCGGCGGGCGTGACGAGGTCGTAGCTGTCGCCGATCACGAAGTCGTGGGTGGCGGCGGCGTCGAGATCCATCGTGAACTCGCCGGGTTCGTCGGGAGCCTCGCCCTCGACGATCGTGAACGAACCGAGCGCGGTGTCGTCGGTCCACGAGAACATCAGCTGGGGCGGGCCCTGCGTGGTGATCGTGGTGCCGTCGGCCTTGATCGGCTGCACGCCGTTCTCGGGGGCCTCGACGAACGCCACCGCGTTGGCGACACCGTCGACCGCGTTGATGTCGGCGACGAGCGCCTCGTCGAGCGGCAGGGGCTCACCGAATTCGGCGGCGGGACGAACCAGCAGGTCGGTCTCGCCGGTGATCTCCTCGGACAGGTCCCCGAACGTCGACCGGAGGCCGTCGGAGAGGACGAAGCTGGCGACGACGAAACCGACGCCGAGCACCACCGCGAAGGTGGTCATCGCGAACCGGGCCTTGTTGGCGGCGAGGTTGCGGAGGGTCAAGCGGAGCATGGCAGTGCCTCTCTGTCTTCGCTCGGCGCGGAGGCCGAGACCGGACGAAATCTGTGACGTGAGTACGGCTCGGGCTCAGCCCAGGGCCTTCATCCGGTCGAGGACCGTGTCGGGGGTCGGACCGAACACCTCGTCGACGATCGTGCCGTCGGCGAGGAAGACCACACGGTCGGCGTACGAGGCGGCGACCGGGTCGTGGGTGACCATCACGATGGTCTGGCCGAGCTCGCGCACGGCCCGACGCATGAAGTCGAGGATCTCGGCCCCGGTGGTGGAGTCGAGGTTGCCGGTGGGTTCGTCGGCGAAGATGATCTCGGGGCGGCTGGCCAGCGCCCGGCTCACGGCGACGCGCTGCTGCTGGCCGCCGGAGAGTTCGTTGGGCCGATGGTCGGTGCGGTTGGCCAGGCCGACCGTCTCGATGACCTGGTCGAGCCACGCCTGATCGGGGGTGCGGCCGGCGAGATCCATCGGGAGGGTGATGTTCTCCATCGCCGAGAGGGTCGGGACGAGGTTGAACGCCTGGAAGATGAAACCGACCCGGTCACGGCGCAGGAGGGTGAGCGCCTTCTCGTTGAGGGTCGACAGGTCGGTGTCGCCGATCAGGATCGAGCCGCTGGTGACGGTGTCGAGGCCGGCGAGGCAGTGCATGAGGGTCGACTTGCCGGAGCCCGACGGGCCCATGATGGCGGTGAACTGGCCTGCGGCGAACGACACCGAGATGTCGTCGAGCGCCCGGACTTCGGTGTCGCCCTTGCCGTAGATCTTGGAGACGTTGACGGCGGCCGCCGCGTTGGCGATCGGTGTCGAAACGGGGGGAGTTGCGGTGAGCATAGGAACGTGCCTCTCGGGGGATGGAGTGCCGAACGGGGGATTCGGGGGATTGGGGGATTCGGTATCCGCAACGTACGGAACCGCCCGTCCTCGGTCGTCCGGCGCTGGGGTGATCGGCCATCCGCCACTCGGGTGATCGTGCGGCGGCCCGTGTCGTCCTGAGGGAGGACCCGGCCTCAGGGTCGGGTCGGGGAGAACCCTCAGGACTGGCCGGGCGTGACGAGGCCGGACTCGTAGGCGGCCACGACGGCCTGCACGCGGTCGCGGACGCCGAGCTTCATCAGCACTCGACCCACGTGGGTCTTCACGGTGGTCTCGCCAACGAAGAGCGACTCGGCGATCTCGGCGTTCGACATGCCGCCCGCCATGGCGACCAGGACCTCGGTCTCGCGCTCGGTGAGGTCGGCGAAGCCGGGCAGGTCGGCCGGTGAACCGACGGTCGCGCCCTTGGCGAACTCGCCGATCAGCCGCTTGGTGATCGAGGGAGCGAGGAGGGCGTCGCCGGCGGCGATGACCTGCACGGCGTCGATCAGGGCCTCCGGCGGCGTGTCCTTCAACAAGAAGCCGGCGGCTCCGGCGCGAAGCGCGGCGAAGACGTACTCGTCGAGATCGAAGGTCGTGAGGATGAGGATGCGGGTCTCGAGCGAATCGTCGGTCATCAGCCGTTCGGTGGCGGCCACCCCGTCGAGTTCGGGCATGCGGATGTCCATCAAGACGACGTCGGGGCGATGGCGGGTGACGGTCTCGATCGCCTCTCGGCCGTTCTCGGCCTCGGCCACGACATCGATGCCGGCCGACTCCAGGATCATCCGAAAGCCGGTGCGCATGAGCGCCTGATCGTCGACGACGACGACTCGGATCGTGTCGGTCATCGATCTCGGATGGGCAGCTCCGCCGCAACGGCGAATCCACCACCGGGACGGGGGCCGGCGGTGAGGGTCCCGCCGAACGCCTCGACTCGTTCGCGCATGCCGACGAGGCCCTGGCCGGCGCCGGTGGTGTTGCGGTCGGCGGCGGCGCCGTGACCGTCGTCCTCGACGCGGACGTGGAGGCGCTCTTCGGCGTAGGTGACGGCAACGGTGGCGCGTGCGGGTCCAGCATGCTTGAGCGTGTTGGTCAGCGACTCCTGGACGATGCGGTAGGCGGTGAGTTCGAGTCGTGCGGGCAGATCATCGAGTGCGCCGCGTGTTTCCAGCGCG
>JBCBYI010000254.1:0-4895 GCA_039815945.1 Actinomycetota bacterium
CCGAACTCGACGCTGAACAGGCCCATCTCGACTGGGCCTACGCCTGCCTCGAAGACGCGCGCGAGCGTGCGGCCCGGGTCACGAAGGGCTACGACCCGCAGCGGGGCGGAACCGAACAGCACCGGCACGAACGCGAGTCGATCGTCTTCGAGGCAGGCGTAGGCCCAGTCGAGATGGGCCTGTTCAGCGTCGAGTTCGGGGTGACGATCCGCCACGACAACTCCTTCAGGGGGGTGCTCAATGCTACCGGGTCAGCGACGCGACCTGACCGCCCGAGAACCGGTCCCGAGGGGCGCGTCGGTAGCCTTCGTGCATGGTCTCCATCGGTGTGGTCTTCAGTGCGGGCGGGGCGAAGGGCGACCCCTTCCACAGCGGGGTGGTCGCTGCCCTCGCCGAGCACACCGGGTTCGACAGCCGAGACGCCGAGCTGCTCGTCGGCACCTCCGCCGGCTCGTTCACCGCCACCGCCCTCCGCGCCGGGCTCTCCCCGACCGACGCCGAGTCACGCCACCTCGGTCGCGACCTCAGCGCGGACGGGCAGGCCGTCGTCGAGCGCATCGTCACCCCCTACGCCGAGCCGGAGGTCGAGCGCAGCCTGCTGCCGTCGGCTCCCCGCATGACCCTCAACTCGATGCTGCCCCCGTGGAAGGTCGACCCGGCCCGGTTCGCCTTCGGACTCCTGCCCGAGGGCAAGCGATCGGGCGCCGCGATCGCGACCCGCATCGACGAACTCCTGCCCGACGGCTGGCCCGAACGTCCGACCTGGATCGTCGCGGTCCGCACCAACGACGGCCGCCGCATCGTCTTCGGACGCGACGACGTCAAGGGCACGGTCGGGCAGGCCACCCAGGCGTCCGCGGCCATCCCCGCCGTGTACACCCCGGTCCAGATCGGCGACCGTTCCTACGTCGACGGGGCGCTGCACTCCTCCACCAACGCCGACCTCGTCGCCATGCTCGGCTTCGATCTCGTCATCGTCTCGTCGGCCAAGACCGCGACACCCGACGCTCGCTCGTGGATCTCGGATCCCGAGCGCGCCTGGTTCTCCAACAAGCTCGACAACGAACTCGCCCTGATCCGTAGCACCGGCACGGCGGTCGTCGTGATCGAACCCGACTCGACCCAGCTCGACCTGCTCTCGAGCGGAGAGCGATCCGACTCCTGTGTCGCCGGCCGGCTCGCGGCCGAGCGGGTGCTCGCGTCGACCGAGGGCGACGGCCTGCGCTCGATTCTCGAACCGGCGGGCTGATCAGCAGCCGCCGCCCGTCGAGGGGCGGTCCGGGATCGAGGTGTCGATCACCTCGATGTGCACGTGGGGGTTCGACGGCTCGGCGGTGAACTCGTCGACCTGAGAGACGAAGGGCAGGACCCGACCCGACGTGGCGATCATCGTCGTGGACGCGACGACCTCGTCACCGACATCGACGACGCGTCCGTCGAAGTGGAAGATCTTGAGTTCCCAGCCCGGCCGACCGGCCGGTTCGATCACGACGAAGTCGTCGGTGTGGTCGCAATAGAGGGTGTAGCTGCCGGCCCGGATCACGGTGCCGTCGATCGGTGCCATCACCGGTTCGTCGACCGGGGCGACGATGTCGGCCGCGGTGCGAGAGCCGGTGCCACGGCCCCGTGAAGCCAGCGTGCGCCAGTCGGTGAGGTCGGTGATCTGCAACTGGAACGCACCGTCGTGGCCCGACTCGTGGAAGCCCACCATCTCGTAACGACTCACCGGCATCCGGACCTCCAGATCGCCGGCGAGGGCGAAGACGTCGTAACCGGTGTCGTGGTACTCGAGCGGGATCGTGGGCGCGACCGTGGTGGTCGTGGTCGCGGGTCCAGCCGTGGTGCTCATGGGTGCGACCGTGGTGGTCGACGACGTCGTCGTGGCCGCGGCGCTGGTCGTCGGTGAGCTGCTGAGGGTGGTCGAGGTGCTTGTCGTCGAGGTGCTGCTCGTCGAGGCAGTGGCCGGGTCCGAGTCGGGACCACCGAGCAGTGAGGGTTCGGCGGTCGCGTCCGCCCGCTCGACGTCGATCTTGTCGTCGTCGCCGTCGCCGGTGACCTCGACCGTGACGGTGCCGCACCCCACGGCGACGAAGGCGACCACGGCCGGCGCGGCGAACAGGAGGCGGCGGGGTGCGCGCATGGCCACGACGGTACCGGCCGCCCGGCTCCCGATTCGGTCACCGGCCGCCGATAGCCTCGGCCTCGTGACCGGCGCAGCATCATCTGACGCCCCTGCGGGGCGCTACGACGACCATCCCTTCATCCGAGCCTGCCGCGGCCTGCCCCACGACCGGGTGCCGGTCTGGTTCATGCGTCAGGCCGGCCGTTCGCTGCCCGAGTATCGCGCCATCCGCGGCACCGGCACGATCCTCGACGCCATCGCCGACCCCGATCTCTCGACCGAGATCACGCTGCAACCGATCCGCCGCTACGACGTCGACGCCGCGATCCTCTACTCCGACATCGTCGTGCCGGCCCACGCCGTCGGCTTCGGCCTCACCGTCACGCCGGGCGTCGGCCCCGAGGTCGAGAAGCCGTTCCGCCACGAGGACGACCTCGCCCGCCTGCGCCCGCTCGATCCCGAGGCCGACACGCCGTACGTGCTCGAGACCGTGCGGCAGCTCGTCGCCGAGCTCGACCGTCCGCTGATCGGCTTCGCCGGTGCGCCGTTCACCGTCGCCTCGTACCTCATCGAGGGACGCCCGAGCCGCGACTACGCGAACACCAAGGCGATGATGTTCGCCGACGAGCCGCTGTGGCACGCCCTCTGCGATCGTCTGGCCGACATCGCGATCACCTCGCTGCAGAGCCAGATCGACAACGGCGCCTCCGCCATCCAGCTGTTCGACTCGTGGGCCGGGTCGCTGAGCCCCGCCCAGTACCAGCGCTACGTGTTCCCCCACAGCCAGAAGGTCATGGACGCCATCGCCGACACCGGCGTGCCGAAGATCCACTTCGGCGTCACCACCGGCGAGCTCCTGCCCCAGATCGGTGCCGTCGGGGCCGACGTCGTGGGTGTCGACTGGCGGGTGCCGCTCGACGCCGCTCGTGAGCGCGTCGGCGAGGGCAAGGCCCTGCAGGGCAACCTCGACCCGACCACCGTGTTCGCCGGCGCCGAGTTCGCGTGCGAGGCCGCTCGCGAGGTGCTGCGGCTCAACGACGGTCACCCCGGCCACGTCTTCAACCTCGGCCACGGCGTCATGCCGGCGATGGACCCCGACGTCCTCACCGAGATCGTCCGTGTGGTTCACGACGAGGGCGTCGTGCACGACGAAGGCACCGTTCGCTCGTGAGGGCCTGCTCGTGACCGATCGGGTCGTGGTCGTCGGCGGTGGAATCACCGGCCTCGCCGCCGCCCACGAAGCCCGCCGCCAGGGCCTCGACGTCGTCGTGCTCGAGGCCGCGGCCCGCGCCGGCGGCAAGATCGACTCCGGTTTCGTCGACGGCGCCGAACTGCCGTTCCCGGTCGACATGGCCGCCGACGGCTTCCTCGCCCGCCAGCCCGAGGTCGTCGAGCTCTGTCACGAACTCGGCCTCGGCGACGATCTCGTCTCCCCGACGGGTGCGCAGGCGTTCATCTGGGCCGACGGTGCGTTGCGCACGATCCCGACACCGTCGGTGCTCGGCGTGCCGTTCGAACCCGACACGGTCGCCGCCACCGGGTTGATCAGCGCCGCCGGCGTGGCCGACCTCGCCGACCGGGTCGATGTCGAGCATCCGCCGCTCGTCGGCGATGCGTCCGTCGGCGAGGTGATGCGTCCCCGCGTCGGCGACGAGGTCTTCGAGCGCCTCGTCGATCCGCTCCTCGGTGGCATCAACGCCGGGTACGCCGACGGCCTGTCGATCGAGGCGGGCGCGCCCCAGCTGCACGCAGCCGCACGCGCCGGCGGTTCACTGCGGACCACCCTGCGGGCCCAGGTGACCGCCGCGCAAGCGGCGTCGGGAGGACCGGTCTTCAACGGTGTCGAGGGCGGCAACCGTCGCATCGTCGACGCGCTCGTCCAGCGGCTGGGCCCCCGAGTCCGGCTGGGGGAGACGGTCACCGCCGTCGAGCGCGACGGCACCGGATGGATCGTCGTGACCGACCGCGATCGGCTGACGGCCGGTCGGGTCGTGATCGCCACGCCCGCCTGGGTCACGGCCGGCCTCATCGCCCCGTACGCGCCGACGGCGGCCGCGACGCTGGCCGATCTCGCCTATGGCGACGCCGTGCTCGTCACCTACGTCGTCGACAAGGACGGGCTCGATCACGATCTCGCCGGATCCGGCTTCCTCGTGCCCCGCTCAGAAGGCCTGTTGATGACCGCGTGCTCGTGGGCGTCGTCGAAGTGGGCCCACTACGACGACGGCCGCCACGCGATCCTGCGGGTTTCGGCCGGGCGCACCGACGATCCCCGCTGGCTCGATCTCGAACCGGCCGAACTGCTCGATCAGCTGCGCGCCGAACTCGCCGAAACGATCGGCCTGCACGCCGAACCGATCGCTCGCATCACGCCATGGCGGCAATCACTGCCCCAGTACCGGCCCGGACACTTCGCCCGCTGCGACGAGATCGACGCGGAACTGGCGCTCGTGGCCGACGGGCTCGTCGTCACCGGAGCCCAGATGCGCGGCCTCGGCCTGCCCGCGTGCGTCCGCCAGGGGCGGGCCGCCGTCGCCTAAGCGGCGAGCGGGAGTTCCGCAGGCTCGATGCCGTCGACCGGGAGGTCGAGGTCGAGCAACGTGAGTCGCCCACCCATCGCGTCGAGGATCTCCGCCGCCCGCTGGATGGGGGCGTAGCCGTCGGCGTCGATGCGCTGCAGGTGTCGACAGTCGACGATGATCTCGTCGTAGCCGGAGCGGACGAGCGCATCGAGGCGAGCGTGCAGGAATCGTGCGGTGGACGAGTCGAGAGA
>JBCBYI010000255.1:0-4856 GCA_039815945.1 Actinomycetota bacterium
ACAACTCCGACGGCAAGGGCAACTCCTACGGCACCCACGAGAACTATCTGGTGAGCCGCGACACGCCGTTCGGCCGCATCGTGCGGCACTGCACCGCCCACTTCATCACCCGGCAGATCTACACCGGCGCCGGCAAGATCGGCGCCGAGCTGCCCGGCCAGCGCACCGACGAAGTCCACTACCAGCTCACCCAGCGCGCCGACTTCTTCGAGGAGGAGGTCGGGCTCGAGACCACCCTCAAGCGTCCGATCATCAACACTCGCGACGAACCCCACGCCGACGCCCGCAAGTACCGGCGGCTGCACGTCATCGTCGGCGACGCCAACCCATCGCAGGTAGCCACCTTCTTGAAGATCGGCACCACTGCGCTGGTGCTGGCGATGGTCGAGGACGACGCCATCCCCCACGAGCTCGAGTTCGCCGCGCCGGTCGCGTCGCTGCGCCATGTCAGCCACGACCTCACGCTCAAGGAAGGCCTGGCGCTGGCCGACGGCTCCACCATCACCGCGCTCGAGGTCCAGTGGGAGCTGCTCGATCTCGCCAAGGAATACGTCGATCGCCACGGCACCGACGCCACCGGTGGCGAGCTCACCCACGAGGTGCTCAGGCGCTGGGAACTTGTGCTGGCCGGGCTCGAACGAGATCCGATGGAGCTCGCCGATCAGCTCGACTGGGTCGCGAAGTTCCGGCTCCTGGATGCCTACCGCGAGCGCCACGGCCTCGACTGGCGCGACGCCAAGCTCCGGGCGATGGACATCCAGTACACCGACATGCGGCCGAACAAGGGCCTGGCGTGGCGGGTCGGCCTCGAACAGCTCGTCACCGACGACGAGGCGATCGCTGCAATCGGCGAGCCTCCGGCCGACACCCGGGCCTACTTCCGGGGCCGCTGCATCGACACCTTCCCCGATCAGGTGGTCGCCGCGAACTGGGACTCGATCGTCTTCGACGTGGGGTCCGACGCCCTGCGACGGGTGCCGATGATGGAGCCGATGCGCGGGACCCGTGCCCATGTGGGTACCTTGTTCGATGAGTGCGAAAGCGCGGCCGAGCTGCTCCGGCGGCTCGGTAGTTGACCGAGCGACCAAGGAGACGTCATGGCCGAACGTGAGCAGATCCGCAAGCCCGCCCCCAGCGAGCGTGAGAACGAGACGGCCGACGCGCCGTCCACGTCCGAGCGTGGCGAAGAGCTCAAGGCCGAGCTCGACGACCTGTTGGACGAGATCGACGAGGTGCTCGAGACCAACGCCGAGGACTTTGTCAAGAGCTACATCCAGAAGGGCGGGCAGTAGCCCCGATGGACCTCCCGATGTTCGGAGTCCACGACGACCCGGGGCCCGACTTCAACCGCCTGCTGGCAGCGAAAGGTGTCGCGCCCACGCCCATCGACGGGGCGCTCGACCCGCACGACTACCGCCACGGCACCACCTGTGTCGCCATCCGCTTCTCCGACGGCGTCCTGCTCGCCGGTGACCGGCGGGCGACGTCGGGCAACCTGATCAGCCATCGCACGCTGGAGAAGGTGTTCCCCGCCGATCGCCATAGCGGCGTCGCCATCGCCGGTGCCGCAGGTCCTGCGATCGAGATGGTCAAGCTGTTCCAGCTGCAGCTCGAACACTACGAGAAGGTCGAAGGCACGGCGCTGAGCCTTGAGGGCAAGGCCAACCAGCTGAGCCAGATGATCCGCGGCAACCTGCCGATGGCGATGCAGGGCATGGTCGTCGTCCCGATCTTCGCCGGCTTCGACCTCGGTCGGGGCGAGGGTCGGCTCTTTGAGTTCGACGTCACCGGTGGCCGCTACGAGGAAGCCGACCACGCCTCGACCGGTTCGGGCAGTCTCCACGCCGGCACGGTCGTGAAGCTCGGCTATCGCCAGGGCATGGACGCCGGCGAGGTCACCGACCTCGCCATCGAAGCCCTCTACGAAGCCGCCGACGAGGATTCCGCCACCGGCGGCCCCGACCCGATCCGCGGGATCTATCCGATCGTCGCGACGATCACGGCCGACGGCTACACCCGCATCGGCGACGACGACCTCGCTGCCCGCACCCAGACGCTCATCACCCGCCGACAGGGGAGCTGACCACCATGAACATGCCGTTCTACGTCGCCCCCGAGCAGGTCATGAAGGACCGCGCCGACTATGCCCGCAAGGGCATCGCCCGCGGCCGCAGCCTCGTCGGGTTCCGCTTCGACAACGGGGTCGCGATCTGTGCGGAGAACACGTCGTCGACCCTGCGCAAGGTCTCCGAGATCTACGACCGCATCGCCTTCGCTGGGGTGGGCAAGTACAACGAGTTCGATCAGCTCCGGATCGCCGGGGTGCGCCACGCCGACATGAAGGGGTACTCCTTCAGCCGCGAGGACGTCGACGCCCGCAGCCTCGCCAACCAGTACGCACAGAGTCTCGGCCAGATCTTCACCCACGAGATGAAGCCGATGGAGGTCGAGATCCTGGTCGCGGAGATCGGCCATGCCGCTGACGGATCGGGCGATCAGCTGTTCCACATCCTCTATGACGGCACCGTCATCGACGAGGACATGTCGGTCGTGCTCGGCGGCGAAACCGACACGATCGCCGAGCGCCTCGGCGCGTTCGAACAGCCGCCCTCGCTCGGCGACGGTCTGCGACGAGCCGTATCGGCGTTGGCCGGCCCCGAGCGCACGCTCGCGGCCGACTCGCTGGAGGTCGCCGTGCTGGAGCGCGGCGAGCATCGCCGTACGTTCCGGCGGCTGAGCGACGACGACATCACCGCGCTGCTCGCCTGACGCGCCTCGCGCTGATCCGCCCGTCTAGGGCCGTCGTGACACCCGTCTCGGGACCATTCGGGACCATGGTCATCGCGCCATGGCCACGCTGAACGATCCCGCTTGATCGGCAGCCTCCACGCTCCGTTGACCCGTTCGAAGACGATTTCTTCGAGGACAGGTCACATGAGCACGATCGATTACGACGAGATTCCGAAAAAGCGCCTGGGTGAGGCACTGACCGCCGCCCGGACGATGATCGGCCTGCAGGAGCAAGAGGCCGCCGACTCGATCGGCATCTCGGTCCGCAAGCTGCGGCACTGGGAATCGGGCCGCAAGGCGCCCGGTCCCGACATGGCGGAAGCGATCGGCCGGACCTACGGACTCGACCTCGGCGGTAACCTCCCGCCCCGGATCCCGATCGTGTTCGACGCCGACGCCGGCGGTGTGATCATCGCCGACCGGGTCGTGGCCTACACGCCCGGCGTCAGCGACAACGACGACTTCCTCGAGGGCTATGTCGCAGTGGTCCGCGACCTGCGCGGCCTCGACCCCGAGACCCCGATCCAGCTGCGCTCGACCGACATCCAGGTCCTCGCCACCGTCCTCGACCTGACCGACAACGATCTCGAAGACCGCCTGGCGTTCTGGATGGGCCAGCCTCCAGGCTCGATGGTCGGTGTGCGCCATCGCCTGGTCCTCGCCGCCGTGGTCGTCGGCGTGGTCGGCGGTGCGACCGTCGGTGCCTTCATGGTCGACGCCCCCACCGCCGAGGCCGCCGACAGCGGCCCGGCCATCGAACAGACCTTCGACGGCGACGACGGGCCCGAGCCCGACGCCGACCCGTTCGGCCCCGACGGCGTGGACATCGCCAACGCCTCGGTCGTGGAGATGGAACTCGACGATGACGACGGCGGACTGGTGCTGGACTTCAGCGCCTTGCAAGGCGAGGGCGATGCCCCGACCTTCGAACTCGATCTGTCGGCGCTCGACCTCGATCTCGAGGTCGAAGACGAAGAGCCCGAGCCCGAACCGGAACCGGAGCCCGAGGCCGAACCGGAGCCCGAGCCCCAGGCTGAGCCCGAACCGGAGCCCGAGCCCCAGCCCGAGCCGGAAGCGGCCGCCGACGCCGAGCCCCAGCCCGAGCTCGAGGCCGAGCCCCCGGCTGAGGCCGACGAGGCCGCCACGGCGTTCGCGCCGGCGCTCGACGCCGAGGACGACGAACCCGGCGACGACGACGTCGCCCTCGAAGTCGCCGGCACCCCGACCGTCGACGACTGGCTCGCCGAAGGCGTGCTCGACGAGGGCGATGTCAACTTCGTCGACATGCTCGAGCTCGTCGAAGACGACGGCGAGGTCAGCGGTGTCGAGCCCGAGGCCGAGCCGGAGACCGACCCCGAACCCGAGACCGAACCGGAGCCGGATCCCGAACCGGAGCCGGAGGCGGAAGCGCCTGACGGCGAGAACTGGGACTTCGACGGCACCCGCGAGTGGGTCCGCCAGAACCTCGACGGCGGCTGGGTCGACGGGTGGCAGGGCGATGGTGTCGCACTGACCGGTACCGAGCTGTGGGAGGCCTCCGAGGGCGACACCTCGGTCGACCTCAACGGCGACGGTCCTGGCTGGTTCGGTCGCACGATCGACACCGTCGAGGGCGAGACCTACGAGATCAGCTTCGACATGTCGGGCAACCCCCACGGCCAGCGCGGCGAGAAGTCGCTCAACCTGACCGCCGGGGACGAGGTGGCGTCGTTCACCTTCGACACGACCGACATCTCCCGCAACGACATGCAGTGGGAGACGGTGTCGATGACCTTCGTCGCCGACGGTGACAGCACCTGGGTCTCGTTCGACTCGACCACGCCCGGCTCGGTCGGTGCGGTGATCGACAACATCAACGTCGCCCCGGCCGGCTGACGCCGCCGCCCGACGGTCCGACACCTGACGCCGACCGCGCCCAAGGGCGCGGTTGCCGTTAGGTTGTCGACGTGCAGCGACGGATCTTCGGCATCGAGAACGAATACGGCGTCACGTGCACCCTGCGAGGGCCACGGCGGTTGAGTCCTGACGAAGTCGCTCGGTACCTGTTCCGCCGGGTCGTGTCGTGG
>JBCBYI010000256.1:0-4807 GCA_039815945.1 Actinomycetota bacterium
GTCGACGACGCCGCGGCGTTCCTGCTCGCCGCGGTCGACGGGCTCGTCGACGACGGCACACGACGGCCACGGTGTCGACGCCGGCAGCGAACGCCCGACCGGGATCGACCCACAGCGCCCGCAGCGGGGCGACGGCGGCGAGCCGCTCGCGGACCGGAGTGGCATCGGCCGCGCCGAGCACCGATGCCGGCTGGACCAGCACGACCGTGCCGTCGTCGACGAGCCCGTCGACCGCGGCGAGCAGGAACGCCGCGGCGTCGTCGACGTAGCCGCCGACCCCAGGCCACCGGCTGGCGAGTGCGGTTCGTTGTTCAGCGGTGCGAGGGGTGCCGCCACGGAGCTGTGAGAGGAAGGGCGGGTTGCCGACGACCAGGTCGAACCGTTCGCCGGCGAACGGGTCGTCGACCAGGTGATCGCCGACGCGGACGTTCTCGGGATCGATCTCGACGCCCGCCCACAGTGCGAGTGCCGCGCGGGTCGCCCCGACCGCCAGCGGATCGACGTCGACGCCGTGCAGTCGAGCCACGATCGACGCTCGATCGCCCGGCAACCGCTCAGCCATCGCCAGCAAGAAGGCGCCCCCGCCGACGGCCGGGTCGAGCACCGTCGTCGTGTCGGTCAGCGCTGCGGCGTGCGCCAACGCCCGGTCGAGGACGGCGTCGACGACGTCGGGAGGTGTGTGATGCACGCCGACGTCGTGACGGTCGAGGGTCGACGTCGTGGCCTCTCGAACAAAGCCGGGCAGCCACGGACCCCACGGCCCGGCGAGCAGCGACTCATCGACGACGCCGAGAGCCAGCGTCGGCACGACGGGGTCACCGTCGATGCGGAGCGCGACGTCGACACCGCGGGCCGCGGCGACGGCGGCGGCGACCGCGGCGATCGTCCCGGCTGGATCGGATCGGCCGTCCTCGACCCAACGGGCGACGAGGTCGGCGACGACGGGATCAGGCGGCTTCAGGATCCCACTCGGTGAGGTCGGTCAGTCGACCGTCGTTGGAGAACATCTCGACGATCGGCATCACACAGTCGATGCGCTTCTGGAGCCGCTTGATCTCGAGCTCCTCGTCCCACAGCGACAAGGTGACGACCAGGCCCGACTCACCGGCACGAGCGGTACGGCCGGCTCGGTGCAGGTACGTCTTGTGGTCGTTCGGCGGGTCGTACTGGATCACGACGTCGACCTCGTCGACGTGGATGCCACGGGCGGCGACGTCGGTGGCGACGAGTGTGTGGAGCTTGCCATCGCTGAAGTCCTTGAGCGACTTCTCCCGGCTCGACTGGCGCAGGTCGCCATGGATCGGCGCCGCCTTCACGTCGAGCTCCTTGAGCTCACGGGCGAGACGATCGGCCATCGCCTTGGTGCGGGTGAACATGATCGTGCGATCGGCCGCCTTCGCGATGCTGGCCGCGACCTTGGCCTTGTCCATCTTGTGCACGGCGATGAACCGGTGGGTCATCTGCTCGACCGTGACCTCTTCGGACACGACCTCGTGCATCGACGGATCGGTCTGGTACCGCTTGATCAAGGTGTTGACGACCCCGTCGAGCGTGGCCGAGAACAGCAGTGTCTGATGGTCGGATTCGACGTTGCGAAGGATCCACTCGACCTGGGGAAGGAACCCCATGTCGGCCATGCGGTCGGCTTCGTCGACGACGACGTGGTTGACCGCAGCGACCGAGATCGCGCCGCGGTCGATCAGGTCGATCATGCGGCCCGGAGTGGCGACGACGAGGTCGACGCCCTCCTCGAGCTTCTCGATCTGCTTCTCGATCGGAGCGCCGCCGTAGATGGCGAGGGCGGTACGACCGACCGCCTCGGCCGAGGGCGCCAACTCGTCGCACACCTGGTTGGCGAGCTCACGGGTCGGTACGAGCACGAGCCCGGTGGGCTTCTTCGGCTCGGCCTTCGCCATCAACTGCAGGACCGGCAGACCGAAGGCCAGGGTCTTGCCCGACCCGGTCTTGGCCTTGCCGCAGACATCGCGGCCGGCCAGGGCGTCGGGAATGGTGAGGGCTTGGACGGGGAAGGGGGCGGTGATCCCCCGCTCGGACAGGGCGCCGGTGATGGCATCGGCCAGACCCAGGTCCGCGAACGTTTGTGTTTCAGTCATCTCGATCTTGGGGGCCGGGGTCCGCAGCAAGCGGTATCCCCCGGATAGAGGAAGCCGATGTCGAGGATGCGACGACCGACTTGCAAAGGGTACAAGCGCTCCGACCGCTACAGGACGATTCGGCCCTCACGGACCTCGATGCCTTCGGCCCGGAGCCGCTTCGTCTGCTCGACTTCATGGGTCGCGAGCAGCTTGCCGCTCGCTGCGATCACCCGCCACCACGGGAACGTCCCGCTCGGCGCGCGGCGCAACAACGAGCCGACCGCACGCGCCGCGCCCGGGTACCCGGCCTCGGCGGCGACCTCCCCGTAGGTCACGAGATCACCGGGTTCGAGCGCGTCGAGCACGCCGCCGGCCGCCCGTTCGAAGTCGGTCCACGTCGACCGGTCGGCGTCCACCTCAACCCTGCCGCACGTCGGCCATCGCACCACCGTAGCGATGCGGTCCGGCCCGCTCCGCGATCGACGCCGTACGATCGGCGTGTGGACCCCTTCGCCAGCCTCGCCGACTGGCCCGGCCGCGCCGCCGCCGCGATCGTGCACGCTGACGGCCGAGTCGACCGCCACGGTGACACCGCCGAACCCTTCGCGCTCGCGTCGGTGACCAAGCTGCTCACCGCGATGGCGGTGCTGGTCGCCCACGAGGAGGGCACCCTCGATCTCGACGATCCGTTCGGTCCCAGCGGTGCGACCACCGCCGACCTGTTGGCTCACGCCGCCGGTGTTGCACCCGACTCGCCGAAGCAGCTGACCCCGCCGCACACCCGACGGATCTATTCCACATCGGCCTACGACCTCATCGCCGACGAGATGACCGCCCGGTCCGGCATCGTCTTCCACGCCTACCTCGACGAGGCGCTCGCCCATCCGCTCGACCTCCGCTCGACCCGATTGACCGGCTCGGCCGGCGCGGGCGCGTGGGGATCGGTCGACGACCTCGTCCGGGTGGTCGACGCCTGGCGCCGCCCCGTCCTCGTCGACGAGTCGACGCTGCGCCGAGCGGTCACGCCCCACCTTCCCGAGCTCGACGGGATCCTCCCCGGCTTCGGCGTCCAGCGCCCCAACCCCTGGGGGATCGGGCCGGAGATCCGCGGCGCCAAGGATCCGCATTGGACCGCGCCGAACAACAGCACTCGGACCTACGGCCACTTCGGTCAGAGCGGCACGATGCTGTGGATCGACCCCACCGTCGGCGTCGCCGCGGTCGCGCTCTGCACCGAGGCGTTCGGGGCGTGGGCCATCTCCGCCTGGCCACAATTCAGCACCGACGCACTCGCCGCGGCGACCAGCTGACCGTCCCGGCGTCGACACATGGGCCGAACGGCCCACTTCAGGCCCCGAAACGGCCTCGCGGCTCAGGTTCTTCGGCGGCGCGCCGATGGAGTCACAGTCCGCCGACCTGCCACCGGGTCGACGACGACGGGAGTCCACGTGAGCCAGGAGCGCCGCAACCCGATGGCCATGGCCAGGGCGCGCCATGCCCTCTTGCACGCCGGACTCGACTCCACCGTGCCGTTGGAACCCGCCTCGAGCGTCACCAACGAGGTCTGGATGAGCGAGAACCACGTCATCCGGGTGAACCGTCGTCCGAACCAGCGGCTTCGCCGCGAAGCGGTGCTGGGCCCGTCGCTGCCCGCCGAGATCGGCTACCCGATGGTGGTCGCCTACGGCGGCCAGATGGGGGCCGACTTCCTCGTCGTTCGACGCGTCGCCGGCCGCCCGCTCGCCCACTGCTGGCCCGACATGACCCGCGAGTCCCGGCGCCGTGCGGTGCACCAGGTGGCCACCAAGATGCGCCGCCTGCACCAGACACCCGGCCCGTTGGATCTGCCCCTGATCGACGCCCCGCAGATGTTGCGGGGCGACACCTTGTCTCCGGTGATGTCGCTGCTCGTCGCCCTCGACCAGGCCCGCTCGCTGACCCACGTCGACTCGGGTCTGATCGACGACGTCGAACAGCTCGTGTACCAGCTGACCTCGGCGATCGAGCCCTTCGAGAGCGACTTCTTGATCCACGGTGATCTGACCTTCGAGAACATCCTCTGGGACGGCACCGACATCACTGCGCTGCTCGACTTCGAGTGGGCGCGCACTGCGCCGCCCGACGTCGATCTCGACGTCTTCTTGCGGATGTGCTGCTACCCGTTCCTGCACGTCGCCGACTCCCACTACGACCGCACCCACGCAGCCGACTACGCCGACGTGCCCTGGTGGTTGGCCGAGGACTACCCGGAGCTGTTCTCGGCGCCGCGCCAGTACGACCGGCTGAAGCTGTACGCGATCGCGTACGACCTGCGTGACCTCACGATGTTCCCGCCGCCGGCCCCGGCGGAACAGCTGAACGAGCTACACGCCCTCAACCGACTCCGGAGCACCGTCCTCGGGAGAAGTCATCTCGACCTCCTCGACGCCGCCACCGGCGTCGTCTGACGCCGAGTCGTCGTCGCCGCCGTCGACGTCGTCGAGATCATCGTCGGCCTCCCCTTCGGGACGGCGGCCGCGCCGCACGAGCCAGGCGCCGGCGATCGCGATGCCGATGATGCTCATCCAGATGTTGATGCGCACCCCGCCCACCTCGGTGGCCGGATCGATGCGGATCGTCTCGAGCCACAGGCGAGCGACGAGATAGCCGACGACGTACACCGCGAGCAGGGCACCGCGCCGCAGCTTGCCGGTGCGGTCGATCCAGATGAG
>JBCBYI010000257.1:0-4792 GCA_039815945.1 Actinomycetota bacterium
CGCCCGTGGCACCGGTCACGTCGCTCGACGCGCCGAGCTCGCCCGTGGCCCACGAGCCCGCAGGGCCGCTCTTCCCGACGCCGGCCGCGCCGATGCCCGCCAACGAGGCGCCGCCCGTCGCACCGCCGCCCGCCCCGGCCACGCCCCCGGCGCCGGCGCCGGCCGCACCTGCACCGGTCGCCAAGGGCACCGACGGGCTCGCCGCGCTGCCGACCCGCACGCCGCGCGGACCCCAGCCGGTGCCCGTCGACCCGAACGCCCCGAAACCCGAGGGCGACCTGTTCGAAGTCCTCGCCGGCAGCGAGGCCCCACCCGCTCCGCCGACGGACCCCACCGCCGATCTCTTCGCCGCACTCGACGGCCCATCGGCCCCGCCGGCGCCCACCCCCGACGCCAACCCCTTCGGTGGCCCGGTCCAGGCGCCCCCCGCCGCACCGGCGAGCCCGTTCGCGGCGCCCATCGCCGAAGCGCCTCCGGCCCCCGCCGCACCCCCGGCGGCCCCGACGCCTTCGCCCGCCCCGAGCCCGCTACCTGCCCCGACCCAGGCGGCCGACCCCGGCGCGCTGGCTCGTCCGGCCGCGGAGTTCGGCACGGTCGACCAGGCCGTGACCAGCGCCGGGCTGATCCGGCGCACGCCCAAACAGGTCGAGGTCCCCGAAGACTCGAAGTACTCGCCCGGGCCCCAGGCCGCACAGCCGGCCATGGGCTCGGGCAATCGTTCCCCTGAGGAGGTCCGGCAGATGCTCTCGCGGTATCGCGCCGGTCTCCGCAAGGGCCGTGGCCCCGATGAGGGCCCGACCGGATCCAACCGACGGAGCTGAGGAATCACATGAGTGAAATGAGTACCGCAGCCAACAATGTCAACTGGCTCGTCGCGAACTTCGTCGAGCGAGTCCCGGGAGTCAGCGAGGCCGTCGTGGTCTCGTCTGATGGTCTCCCGATGGCGTTGTCTGGCGGCCTCGATCGAGACGCAGCGGACCGCTTCGCAGCCGTCGCGTCGGGGCTGATCGGCCTGGCCTACGGCGCGGCCGGTCGCTTCGGCGGCGGTCGCGTCAACGAGATCATCATCGAGATGGAACACGCCTTCTTGTTCGTCACCGGCGTGAGCGACGGTTCCTGCCTCGCCGTGGTCGCCGACTCCGACTGCGACGTCGGACTCGTCGGCTACGAGATGGCGGTCCTGGTCGAAAAGACCGGCCCCTTCCTGACTCCTGAACTCCGCGCCGAACTCCAGAGCGCACTGCCCCGATGAACGAACGCTCCCGCGACGAACGACTGCGAATTCGCCCCTACGCCCTCACCGGCGGCCGGGTGCGATCCTCGACCGAGCTTGCGCTCGAGGCGATCGTTCGCATCACGCCGCGGGGCGAAGCCAGTGCACCGGAACTGGCGACCGAACGCCGGGAGATCTGCGAACTTTGTGCAGACCCGACGTCGATCGCCGAGGTGTCTGCACATCTCCGGCTCCCGCTGGGCGTGGCACGCGTCCTGGTGGGGGACATGGTGACGGAAGGCTTCCTCGACTGCAACGACAATGCGGTCTCTGAAGACAACCGTCCCGATCTCCGACTCCTCGAAAGGGTCCTCGATGGTCTTCAAGCGCTCTGAGCGAAACCAACAGACCTCCGGCAGCGGGGGCGTCCCCGTCCCGGTCAAGATCGTGGTGGCCGGCGGCTACGCGGTCGGCAAGACGACGTTCGTCGGCTCGATCAGCGAGATCGAGCCGCTGACGACCGAGGCGTCGCTGACCTCGCACAGCCACGGCGTCGACATCGCGGGCGAAGCCGCGAAGAAGTCGACCACCGTTGCGATGGACTTCGGTCGCATCAGCCTCGGCGACGATCTCATCCTCTACCTGTTCGGCACCCCCGGGCAGGATCGCTTCCACTTCATGTGGGACGACCTCGTGCGCGGCGCGATCGGCGCCGTCGTCGTCGTCGACACGAGCCGACTCGAGGACTGCTTCGCCGCGGTCGACTACTTCGAGTCGGCGGGCATTCCGTTCGTCGTGGCGATCAATGCCTTCTTCGGGCGGATCCACCACAGCCTCGACGACGTGCGTGAGGCGCTCGCGATCTCGCCTGACGTGCCGATGATGATCACCGACGCCCGAGACCGCGCCGCCACCAAGGCGACGCTGCTCGAGCTGGTGCAGCACGCCCTCACCCAGGCCACCGCACCGAGCGCGTAGGTCAGCGATCGTCCGGCGCCACGGCGCACCGGACGTACTCCACGGCCAACAGCAGGATCGTCACCACGCCCAACACGTGGAACTCGTCGAACTGCTGGGGCCAGATGAAGCCCGGTGGGTGCCGTTCGAGTACCTGCTCGGCCATGATCAACAGACTCGTGATCGCGAAGAGCCCGGCCGCCAGCCCCGCTGGTACCCGGGCTCCTTCGATTCGGCGGACGCTCAGTGCGGCGACCCCGCCAACGACGACGACGGCGGGCGGCCAGGTCGGCAGGTTCACCGCGGCGAACAGCGCGGTCATCAGCGCAGTGACGACGGCGACCCGGGTCGGGCGTCGTACGCCTCGCCGCGGCGGATCGAGCAGCACCGGTACGGGCGCGGTGGTGCGCGCGACGGGCGTGGGCGCAGGACGCAAGGCGAGGGTTGCGATCAACACGATCGCGACGACGGAGAACACGAGGGCACGGTCGACGAGGCGCTGTGGCGTCCATACGAGCTCGACGGTGCCGCCGTCGCCAGGGATCCGCCATCCGTTCGCGAACCCGTCGACCAGCGTGGGTTCACCGAGCGCAACCCCGTCGATGGTCGCCGTCCAGCCGAGGTTGTGGCTCTGCCCGAGGACGAACCATCGGTCGGCCCCACCCGCCGGGACGTCGACCGTGACCCGCACGTCGCTGTGCCAGGTCGGCGTGAGCTCGGGCTGATCCTCAGCAGCGGCGACATCGCGCTCGCTGCGCAGCACGAGCTGATCGACCGTGAGCGGGAGGGTGTCGCCGGTCGCGTCGATCGCCACGTCGCCGGCCGGCACGCTCACCTCGTCGCATCCGACCAGGGCCAGCGCATCGCCGCGACGAGCGGCGGCGGCGTCGCCGGTGATGCGAACCGCCACATCACGCCCCTCGATCCGCACCAGACCCTCGATGCAGCCGGTGTCGACCGGGCCCGCATCGGCGACGCCGAGCCCACCGACGCGCATCTCGGCGATGGCGACCGGCATGGAGATCAAGGCGTTCGAGTACCAGTCGCGGGTCACACGGTCGTCGCTGGCGGCGATCTCGATGCGCACGGTCGTCGCCGACGCCGCCGCGACCGGCAGCGTGATCGTCTCGACCCGCTCCTCCTCGCTGGGGGAGATCCCGGTGGGGAAGCGGCCGACCCCGACGTCGTCGACGGCGACCACGACAGTGGTCGGGCTGCTGTGACGAGGGCCGACGACGATGTCGAGCTCGATGCCGTCGATCTCGAACGGCGTGTCGCTGCGAACCCGCCACGCCTGACCGACCTGATCGTCGAAGCGACCCACGAACCGGGTCGAGGGGTCGCCGTCGAACATCGCACTCGGCACCGCGAGGAGGTTGCCTTCGAGCGCACCCGTCGAGGTCACCACCAGCGACTCGTCGGTGCGCCCGAGGAACGCGTCGATCCGGTCGGGAGCGACGGACGGGTCGAGTCGTACCGTGCCGGTGATCGCGAACGTGCGGTCGGTCGGCAGCGGTACCAGCCGCCGCATGACCGCCTCTGGCGTTTCGCGCACCGGCTCCTGGGGATCGCTGCGCTCGCGGGTGAGCACGACGGTGAGACCGTGGTCGTCGAGGCCGTCGCCCAGCCGATCGACGAGCGCCCTCGGGGTGCGGATCCACTCGCTGGTGGGCGAGGTGGAACCCAGGGTCAGCTCGGCGAACCCGACCGGCGACGTACCGACGGGATAGGTGGCCAGGACCGGGACGTCGAGATCGGTGATCACGATGTCGAAGACCGAACCGGTCAGCGAGTCGAAGCTGACGGTCTCACCCTCGGGGAGCCACGACGCGGACGTCAGGTCGATCGTCCGTACCGCCCCGTCGGCCCGCAGCTCGATCTCGGTGATGTGACGGTTCGCCTCGCCCAGCGGTTGCACGGCGCGCAACGAGTCGATCGTGATCGGGGCGCCGAAGTCGTACCGCAGGAACTCGCCTCGGCCCTCGTCGAAGGCCGCGACCGTCCACGCGGTCGTGAGATCGCCGTCGGCTGCGTGCACCGGCCGGTCGTCGAGCGCGTAGGTCACCGGATTGCCGAACCGGGAGGCGGTCACCTCCGGCCCGTCGAGATGAACGGCGACCGTTCGGGTGTCGTCGACGTCGAGCCCGGGCGTGGTGGCGGCCGCGGGGAAGACGGGGAGGCGGTTGTCGCCCGGATCGAACACGAGGGGCTCGGTGCCGGCGAGTTCGGTGAGCCCCACGTTCTCCCGCAACGTGCCCCAGAGTCGGGCCCGCCGCCGGTTGGTGTCGGTGATCACGATCTCGGCCGGGCTCGATGTCGCGTCGACGCGGAGTTCGTCGTCGGCGGCGAGGTCGGCCCCGAAGAGCACGGTGCGGTCGAGATCGAGGGCGTCGGCGGCCGCCGCGTCGACGAGGCCTTCACCGTCACCGACGACGATCAACGGCGCGTCGGTCGATCGGAGGCGGACGACATCCAGCGGCTCGGGGACGGCATAGGAGGTGACCGGTGCGGGGTCGGGGAGCGCGGGGTCGATCGACAGTTCGACCTCGTCGAGCAGGGTCTGTTCGGGTCCGGCGACATTGGGCACCGCCTCGCCAAAACCGATTGGGGCGCCCAGACCAT
>JBCBYI010000258.1:0-4775 GCA_039815945.1 Actinomycetota bacterium
GTCATCGAGACGCTGGAGCGGCTCCGGGCCGCTCGCTGAGCCTCAGTCCGCGGCGAGAACCCGCCCGCTGACCGCGTCGACGGTGACCCGATCGCCGGTCTGGAACGCCCGGGTGACGCCCCGTGCGTTGGTGACCGCGGGAAGGCCGAGCTCGCGGATCAGGATCGAACCGTGGGACAGATCGCCGCCGATCTCGGCCACGACCGCATCGACCGACGCCATGGTCGAGATCCAGCCGGCGTCGATGGAACGGGCGACCAGCACGATCGGCTCACCGTCGCCGGGTGGGGGGTCGGCGGCCGGCTCGTCGAGTACCCAGGCCCGGCCGGTCACCGTGCCGGTCGTGAGCCCCATGCCGACGATCGAGCCCTCGTCGACCGAGTCGATCGTCGCCCACGCCGACGGGTCGACGGCGGCATCGACCGTCGTGGGGACGGTGAGCTCTGCCAGCTGCGAACGCTCGGCCTCTCGCGTGGTCCAAAACGACGACTCGGGGCGCCAGCCCTCGTCAAGGCGCCGGGCCTCGTCGGCGGTGAGGAGCCACACGTCGTCGGCTGCGCGCAGCGCGCCGTTGGCCGCGGCGTCGCCCGCCAGGTCGATCAGGTTCGCCCGCACGGTGGTGAAGGCCCGCATCGCGTCGTGACGCAGGAGTTCGCGCGCGGCCATCGGTCGGCGGGCCGCGGCCCAAATCGGCAAGGTGAGCACGCCCAGGACCGTGCGCTTCGGGCGTCGGCGGTCGGCTGCCGGCGCCCCGCCGCCCGTCAGCACCCCCATTCGTTCGGCGTAACGCGGCCGGGCGACATCGCTCTCGTAGACACCGCGATGGCCGAAGTGTTCGACGAAGTCGGCGAGCGTTGACGGATCGCGGGAGAGTTCTGCCATCGCGTCGGCCATCTCGGTGGTGATCGTGCGGTGGCGGGCGGCGTGCTCGTCGAGCGTTCCCACGCGACGCAGGAGCGACAGCGGCGGGCCGATCCCGCTCGACAGCGGGAACATGCCCGTGACGAGGCGCACGTAGGCCTCGTGCAAGGTGTCGAGGGCGGCGGCGAAGGTGGTTGCGTTACCGGGGGCGTCGACGAACCACTGGCGGATCCGTTTCGAGCGGCCGACCGCGGCGAATTGCGCGAGTCCCATCTTCACCAGCACCGGCAGCTTGCGGAGCAATCGGCGCAGGTTGGCCGGTCGGCGCACCGCAGCATCGCCACCGATGCTGTCGGCCACGAGTCCTGTCGGCAGGCCGAGGTGGCGGAGCATGTCTTCGAGCAGGGTGAGGTTGATGAGCGGCCGCCCACCGCGCACGACCAGGAACGGTCGGTCGGCGGGCAGCGACGGGTCGAAGTTGCGGTACCAGCCGAAGAGCTCGGGCCCCGCCTCGGCGATCACCGATGTCATCAGGTTCGACGGGAGGTCGGGAAGGATCTCGGCGTGGTTGGCCAGGGTGAGGAGCTCCTCGCGCCGCGGTGGCGCCGTGATCGGCCGAATCTGGAGCAACCAGCAGGTGGTGCCGTCGTCGGCCCACTCGAGATCCCACGGAGCATCACCGAACTCGCCACGTACATCGGCCAGCAGCGAGCGCAGCCGTCGCTGCCAGGGCGCGTCCGGTGTCTCGATGCGGGGCAGGAGCACCCGCTCGCCCTCCTCCTCACCACCGACGAGGCCTTCGGCCGTGCCGGCGACAACGTTCACGATGTCGTCGTAGGTATCGGGTTCGGTGAACGCGATGCCGGCCTGGCGGGCGTCGACCATGGTCATCACGAGCACGTCCGCTCGGATCGGCTCGTCGACGCGGCCTCGCGACGCCCGCACTCGTTCGATCGCGGCAGGAAGGCCCTCGCGGGTGACTCGGAGCTCGCTCTCGAACCAGCCGGCCCGGCTCTGCGCCGCGCCGTCCTCGGCTCCGAACGCGGATCGCACTGCGAAGGACCGCCCCGGCGGCGCAGCCTCGCCCGGCTCTTCGCCGTCGAGGATCACGATGCCGGGCGGAACGGGGAGACCGCTCGCCGCGGCCCGATCGAGGAGAGCGGCCTTGGCGGGCACGTCGTGGGCAGCGGCGGCGCCGTCGCCCAGGATCACCAGGCCGTCATCAGCCACCGACGAGTTCCCGAGCGAGGCGGGCGATGGTGGCGGCGTACGCGTCAGGCTGCTCGAGCATGGGGAAGTGGTCCCAACCGTCGATGATCTCCACCTCGGCGTTGGGGGCCTTCTCCTGGAACTGGCCCGTGTGTTCGGCGTCGAGCACTCGGTCGCCTGAACCCCAGAGCAGGATCGAGGGCACGTCGGTGACGGGCTCGAGCCCCTCGAACCAGGGTGCGGTGATGATGTCGAACATCAGGCCGAACGCCTCACAGGTCCGGTAGCCCTCGAAGAACGCCGTTCGATGCGGCTCGACGACGCCGGTCGGAAAGAACCGTCCATGCAAGAAGCTGCGCATCGGCTTGGCGCTGATCGCCCGCCGGACGAAACGCCGCACGATCGGCGGCGACATCAGCTTCGGGAACAGGCGGGAGTCGAGGTGGGCGCCGACGGGGGCGTGCAGAATCAACCCGTCGACGAGATCGGGGTTGCGGCTGACGAGATCGAGAGCGATGGATCCGCCGATCCCGTGACCGAGGATCACGACCGGCCGGTCGTCGGGCAGGAGCCGGGCGAGGTGATCGGCGTATGCCGGGACCGAATCGGCTGCGGGGTCGAGCGGGACGCCGTTGAAGCCGGGCAGGTCCACCGCATGGAGCGTGACACCGTCGGCGAGGGAGTTGCCGAGCATCGCGAACCGGGTGCTGCCGCCACCGTTGCCGTGGACGGCGACCACGTGGATTTCTGACATGCCTCAGACTCCCATCGCGACGGGGATCATGCCGAGGTCGGGATGATCGCCGGCGTGCTCGCCGTCGTGGCGCCAGACGATGTGGCCGTCGTCGATACCGACGATCGTGGGCAGAGTCCAACCGTCGCCCACCTTGCGGCCGATGCGGTTGCCCTTGACGAACGCGATGGCGCCGCGCCACCAGGCCCGGAGACCGAACATCTCGCGCCTGCCGCCGCGGCGGACCGTGAAGGCTGCGTAGAGATCGGCGTCGGGGTCCTCGATCGCGATCAGGTGAGGGTCGTCGACCGGGAACCAGGTGCGATCGTCGGCGAGCAGACCCTGGTGGACGTAGACGACGCGCGGATAGTCCGGCTGGGCCACGGTGATGGTGGCGAACTCGCGCACCAGTTCACGGGGGAACAGTCAACCGTGGTGACGCAGGAACACCAGCAGGGTCGGTTCGCTCCCGAGCACGTCGCCGAGGCTGGCTCCGGCGGCGATGTTGAGACCCTCGACGGGCGTGCTCACCGCGGCGTGGGGGATCGTGGTTGGTGGGTGCAGCCGCGTCGAGGACATCTCATGGCAGACAACGGATCGGTGCCCGTCGGCGGATGCGTTGCGACGGTGACCCTCGTCGCTTCGACGTCAGCGTCGGACCAGGCGGAACAGCGGGATCTGGCGCTCGACCGACGCCTGGTAGTCGGCGAAGCGGGGGAGTGCGTCGCTCATCAGTCCGAAAGCCCGTTCGCGTTCGTCGCCGTCGGTCTCGATGGCGGTGGCCGAAAACGCCTCGGTGCCGACCTCGAGGACGACGTCGGGATTGGCCCGCAGGTTGTGGCCCCACGCCGGCAGGGTCGGACTCCCCCCGGCCGAGGCCATCACGATGAAGGCCTCACCATCGGGCGTGTAGGTCAACGGGGAGGTGAGGGTCCGGCCCGACCTCGCACCCGTCATCGTCAGCAGCAGGGTCGGGTTGCCGTGCATCGGGTGCCCCTCGGGCATCACCCCGCCGTTGGCGCGGAAGGTCTCGATCACGCCGGCGTTGACGGCGAGCGTCTGTTCTCTCGTCAGCCCGTGCACGGCGACCTCCTCGCGGGATTCCACCCACGTGTCCGATAGAGGGCAATGATGCCCGGTTGGCTACCGTCCATGCACGGAGGTTCTCCCATGCTCGACTTCGAACTGTCCCCCGAGCTCCAGGAACTGCAGATCCGCGCCCAGAAGGTCGCGGCGGAGGGTGTGGCCGAGTTCGGCATGTACACCGATTCCTGGATCAACGGCTTTTCCAAGGACTTCAGCAAGCGCCTCGCGGAGGAGGGCTGGATCGGCATGACCTGGCCGGTCGAGCACGGCGGCGGCGGCCAGTCCAACCTCGCTCGCATCATCATGGGTGAGGCGATGATCTCCGTCGGTGCTCCGATCGCCGCCAGCTGGTTCGCCGATCGGCAGATGGGCCCGGCGCTGTTCACCTACGGCACCGAGGATCAGCAGGCCGAGTTCCTCCCCGGCATGCTCAGCGGCGACACCACGTGGTGCATCGGCATGTCCGAGCCCGACGCCGGCTCCGACCTCGCCGGCCTCAAGACGTCGGCCGTGCGCGAGGGCGACGTCTTCGTCGTCAACGGCCAGAAGATCTGGACCTCCTTCGCCGCCGACGCCGACTACTGCTACCTGATCTGCCGCACGTCGAGCGACGGCCCGCCCCACAAGGGTGTGTCGGAGCTGATCGTGCCGATGGACCTCCCCGGCATCGAGGTGCGGCCCATCACCGACATGACCACCAACCGGCACTTCTGCGAGGTCTACTTCGACGACGTGCGGGTGCCGATCGAGAATCTGGTCGGGGTCGAGGGCAACGCGTTCAAACAGACGATGGCGCAGCTCGAGCACGAGCGGGGTGGCATCGATCGCCTCGTCTCCAACAAGCCGCTCTATGACCGGGCGGTCGAGGCGGCCGACACCACCGACC
>JBCBYI010000259.1:0-4677 GCA_039815945.1 Actinomycetota bacterium
CCCGACGAGCAAGGAGCGGTTCGGTTGAGCGACCCGACGAGCAAGGAGCGGTTCGGTTGAGCGACCCGATGAGCAAGGAGCGGTTCGGTTGAGCGACGAGCAGGGGGCGCTGCCGCCGGAGTACCGGTCTCCGCAGGCGGAGGCGTTGTTGCGCCAGGCGATCGAGCTGATCGATCAAGCTCGACCGATGCCGCTGTCGGCGTCGTCGATGATCAACAAGGACGAGGTGCTGGCCGTGTTGCAGGCGGCCGCCCAGGCGTTGCCCGAGGAACTGCGAGCGGCCCGCTGGCTGTTGAAGGAGCGCGAGGACTTCCTCGCTCGAGTCCAGGCCGAAGGTGATCAGATCATCGCGACGTCGCGGTCGCAGGCCGAGCAGATGGTGCAGCGCACCGAGCTGGCCAAGATGGCCGAGGAGAAGGCGCGCCGGATCGTGGCCGACGCTGAGGAGCAGGCGCGCCACCTCAAGCTCGAGACCGAGGACTGGTGCGACCAGAAGCTCGGCGCGATGGAGGTCGTGCTCGAGCGCACGATGAAGACGGTGGCGTCGGGTCGGGCCCGACTCCAGGGCGCCGAGCGCCGAGAGGCCGAGCCGACGCCGGCTCCGGCCGAACCGGAGTCCCCCGAGGGCTTCTTCGACCAGGACGAGTGATGGTGGGGCCGTCCGCCGACGCGACCGACCGGCTGATCGTCGACGTCGTCGAACTCCAGCGCCGGACCGGCACCCGCCGCGACGTGGCGGCCGAGCTCGCGCTGCCCGATCTGGAGGTGGGGGAGCGATCGGTGGTCGGCGGTCGCCTCGCGGTCGATCTCGTCGTCGAGGCGGCGACCGAGGGCATCGTGGCGACGGGAACGGTCCGTGGCATGTCTCGTGTGCCGTGCCGGCGGTGCCTCGACGACGTCGAGGAGCCCTTCGACGTCGAGGTCCGGGAGATCTTCGAGCGGCACCCGACCGACGGCGAGACGTGGCCCATCGAGGACGAGCGGATCGATCTCACGCCGGTGCTGCGGGAGCTCGCGCTTTTGTCGTTGCCGCTGGCTCCATTGTGTCGTGAGGACTGCGCCGGGCCCGAGCCCAACCGCTTCCCGGCGATGGCCTACGTCGAGCCCGACGCGGACGCCCCGCCTCCCCGCGACGAGCGGTGGGCGGCCCTCGACGGCTTGACCTTCGGCGACGAGGACTGACTTCGCAGAGTCGACGTTCGCGGGTGGGGACCGGTGCCGGAGGTCGCTAGCCTTTCCTGGTCGTGCCGACGAGTCGCGTCGGCGTTCAGATCGCACAGCAGGAACGCATCATGGCTGTCCCGAAGCGGAAGATGTCCAAGTCGAAGAGCCGGAGCCGCAAGGCGTCCGCGTGGCGCGTCGGTCGCACCGCCCGCAGCACCTGCCCGAACTGCGGCGCGGCCAAGCGTCCGCACCGGGCGTGCGGCAACTGCGGCTGGTACGCCGGTCGCACGGCCGTCGAGGTCGACTGATCACATGCTGCCCATCGCCGTAGATGCCATGGGCGGCGACAACGCCCCTGACGCCATCGTCGAGGGGGCCAAGCGCGCCGTCGACGAGCTCGGCGTGCCGGTCGTGCTCGTAGGCCGTCCCGGCGAGATGGGCGACACCGGTGACCTGCCGATCATCGAAGCGTCCGAAGTCATCGCGATGGACGCCGAGCCGGGTTCGAGCGTTCGCAAGATGAAGGACTCGTCGCTGGTTCGCGCTGCGGAGGCCGTGCGCGACGGCAACGCCTCGGCGATGGTCTCGGCTGGCAACACGGGCGCCACCATGGCGTCCGCGCTGTTGCGCATGGGCCGCATCAAGGGCATCCAGCGGCCGGCGATCGCGACGCCGATCCCGGTGCCGGGCGGCACGCCGACCACCCTGCTCGACGCGGGGGCGAACGCCGAGTGCAAGCCCGAGTGGCTGGTCGAGTTCGCCCAGATGGGTGGGGTCTACGCCCGTGACCGCTTCGGCATCGAGCGCCCCAAGGTCGGGCTGTTGTCGATCGGCGAGGAAGCCGGCAAGGGCAGTCCGTTCGTCAAGGACTGCTTCGAACTCTTGCGCGATCCAGCCTGGGCCAGTGCGGCCGACTGTGAGTGGATCGGCAACGTCGAGGGTCGCGACGTCATGACCCAGGAAGCCGACGTGATCGTCACCGATGGCTTCACCGGCAACGTGACCCTCAAGACCCTCGAGGGGGCCATGAAGGCGATCCTCGGCCGGCTGCTGATGGCGCTCGACACCGACGACGACACCCGCGCCGCGGGGCTGACGCTCGGTCCCGCGCTCGACGCGATGGTGAGCGACCTCCATCCCGATTCCGTCGGCGGTGCCCTGCTGCTGGGCGTCAAGGGCGTGTGCGTCATCTCCCACGGCTCATCGAGCCCCGATGCGATGGTGAATGCCATCCGCGTCGCCTCGGAGATGGTCGAGGTCGAGATGGTCGACCACCTGAGCGCCGCGGCGGCGCCCTCCGGCGACTGAACGCCGTTCACCTCGGTTTCGGCCTGGGAAACCGCCCCGATTCACAAGCGCGCAAGGCGCAGAACCGGTAGGGTGCGCCTGCCTCGGCCCGCCTCTTGGGGTGGGACGGGGTCTGTGAAGCCGATTCGCCGGGGAGACTACCGTGCCCGCCGAAACCCACGTCGAGGGGGAGCCGATGGAACGCGACGACGTCGTGACACTCGTGAAGGACCGCCTGGCCGAGATCCTGGAGATCGAGCCGTCCGAGATCAACGAAGGCGACGCCTTCGCCGAGGATCTCGACGCCGACTCGCTCGCCCTGATCGAGCTGGTCGAGGCGATCGAGGAAGAACTCGCCGAGCGCACCACCGGCTTCCGGATCGAAGACGAAGACCTCGAGGACCTCCGCACCGTGCGCGATGCGGTCGACTACGTGGTCGCCAAGCTGGGCTGACTCCTGTTCTCCGCGGCGCCGTCCACCACGCTCGAGGAGCGACTCGGCTATCACTTCGCCGAGCCGGGCCTGCTGGTGCACGCACTCACCCACCGATCGTGGTGTGCCGAGCACTCGGGCGACGACTCCAACGAGCGGCTCGAGTTCCTCGGTGACGCCGTGCTCGGTGTCGTGGTGACCGATCACCTCTTCGCCACCTTCCCCGATCATCCCGAGGGCCAGCTCGCCAAGACGCGGGCGGCGGTCGTCTCGGCGTCGACGCTCGCCGAGGTCGGAGTCGAGCTCGGCGTCGGTCGCGATCTTCGACTCGGCAAGGGCGAGGACGCATCCGGTGGCCGTGAGAAGGCGTCGATCCTCGCCGACGCGGTCGAAGCCGTGCTCGGCGCGATGTACCTCGACGGTGGCATCGAACCGGTTCGGCGCCTGGTGATCGATCGGCTGGCCGACCGCATCGACCGGGCCGCCGAGCGCCCCGGCGACAAGGACTACAAGACCCGCCTCCAGGAGATCGCTGCACGCGACGGGTTCACGCCCCCGACGTATGCGCTCACCGAGAGCGGCCCCGATCATCACAAGCGCTTCCATGCGACGGTGGCGATCGGCGGCGAACTGTTGGGTGCCGGTACCGGTACCTCGAAGAAAGAAGCCGAGCAGAAGGCGGCCCGGGCCGCCTACGAGCGACGCTCGGCGCAGGATGGAGCCCGCGATGGTGTTTGAGCTACCCGAGGTCGAGACGGTGCGCCGTGAACTCGATCGCGACCTGGTGGGCAAGAAGGTGAAGACCGTCGAGGCGTCGAGCATGGCGGTGCTGAAGCGCTACAAGAACCGCAAGGCCTTCACCGGCCAGCTCGACGACATGAAGATCACCCGTGTCAGCCGCCGGGGTCTCTACCTGCTGATCGTCCTCGACGGCGACTCGACCCTCGTGGTCGATCTCGGCTCGTCGGGCTCGCTGCGGCGCAACGCCAACAAGGACAAGGTGGAGGACTCGACCGAGATCGTCATCACCTTCACCCAGCACGGGCAGCTGCGCCTGATCGACGCCGACGGCACGGCGGAGATGTTCGTCGTCGACACCGACGCCCTCGCCGACGAGATCCCGGCGCTCGACGACCACGGCCTCGACCCGGTCGAGGAGCCGGTGTCGTGGACCGCGTTCGGACGGGCGCTGCTGCAGCGTTCGGTGAAGCTCAAGACCGTGCTGATGGACGACACCTTCGTCGTCGGCGTCGGCAACATCTACGCCGACGAGATCCTCTACGAGGCGGGTTTGCGCTACGACCGCCTGAGCGATTCGCTGTCGAGCCAGGAGATCCGGCGCCTGCACCGGGCGCTCGTCGGCACCCTCCACGATGCGATCAAGTACCGGGGCACCTCGCTGCCTGACCGACCCTTCGTCGACCCGTTCGGTGTCCCCGGCGACTTCGCCGAGCACCTCGCCGTCTACGGCAAGCACGGCGATCTCAGCAGCCGAAGCCGGCTGCCGATCCAGCGAGCGAAGTTCGGCGGCGTGTGGACGTACTACTGCGACACCCAGGTTTGATCGCCGCGGCGCCGGGGTTCGCTGCGCCCGCTGCCAGCCTTCGTTTCCTCAGGTAATCCCCAGGGGCGCTCGAACTTTCCCCAGGACGCCTCGGTTTTCCCCAGGGGTAGGGACTACACGGATGTAATTCGGGTTGTTAGGTTCGACTCGTGCATCTGAAGAACCTCACGCTGAAGGGCTTCAAGTCGTTCGCCGACGCCGCTTCCATCGACCTCGAGCCTGGGGTCAC
>JBCBYI010000025.1:0-26750 GCA_039815945.1 Actinomycetota bacterium
CCGGTCGCCGCGTCGTCGCCGTTTCGGATGCTCAGCGACGAGGGAGCCGAGATCATGCTCTCGGTCGCCCGGCGGTTGCGCGACTTCGCGGTCCCCGCTGGCGACCGCATCGAATCGGTCACCCGGGGCGGCTGCTATCGGTCCCGGTGGCTGCGCGATCTCTGCGTGAGTCCCGAAGTCACCGCCCATCTCGAGTCGATCTACGGCATCGAGATCGCACCGCACGCGATGCCGCTGCACCTCGGCCACGTCAACTTCGAGCCGAGCCGCATCGATGCCGCCATCGACAAGTGGCACCACGACACCTTGCCCCTCGACTTCGTCATGACCGTCACCGACCCGGCCCGGGTCGCCGGCGGCCGGTTCGAGTACTTCCTCGGTACCAAGCACGAGGCGGCCGAACTCGCCGCCCAAGGGCTGACCCCGCCGCCCGAGCGCACCGTCGCGCCCGACTTCCCGGGCCCGGGCTTCGCCATCGCACTCCACGGCGACATGGTCGTCCACCGGGCCGGCCCGCTCACCGAGCTCACCGAGCGTATCTCGATGGTCAACGGCTATGTCGCGGTCGACACCAGCCGCGACGAACAGAGCCGATCGGCCGACCTGATCGTCGTCGACGATCCCAACGCGCTCTACACCGAGTGGGCGAAGTACGCCGCCTGGCGTTCGCACGGAAGGCTCACGACGCTGCTCGACGAGCTCGAGTTCACGGCCGATCCCGATGCGGTCGCCGACCAGCTCGAGGCGGCGATCGCCGAGGTGGCCCAGGCGGCGGCCGAGATGCGGGCGGGCGCACCCGCCGAGATCGAGCACTACGGCGGCTGAGGTGGCTCGGCGTCCTCGCAGCCGCGACCGTCGGGCCGCCCGGCCGGTCCGGTCCACCGCCCATCACCGCGACCTCCGGTATCCGTTCGCCCCCGACCGGGCGCTGAGCGACGACGAGACGCACCACCTCCACCGCGAGGCGCTGCGCCTGCTGCAAGAGCACGGCATGAAGGTGCTGTTGCCGGAGGCGCGAGAGATCTACCGAGCCGCGGGCGCCGGCGTCGACGACGAGGCGATGGTCCGGCTCCCGTCCGAGCTCGTCGACGACGCGCTGGAACAGGCGCCCTCGACGATCGAGCTCGGTGCCCCCGACCCGGCCAAGGCGATCACGATCGGCGGCGATCACGTCAACTTCATGCCGGTGGGCGGGCCGCCCTTCGTCTCCGACCTCGACCGAGGCCGTCGTCCCGGAACCCTCGACGACTACGAGAACTTCATGCGCCTCGTCCAGGGCTTCGACGTGCTCCACGCCAACACGCCGTTCGTCGAGGCCCAGGACGTTCCCGTCGACGTCCGTCACCTGTACATCACCCGATCCCAGCTGACGCTCACCGACAAGCCGACGTTCCTGTTCACCCGCGGTCGGCGCCGGGTGCACGATGTCTTCGAGATGGTGCGGATCCGTCACGGGCTGAGCGAGGAGGCGTTCGCCGACACGCCGGTGGTCTGGGCCAACATCAACACGAACTCGCCCCGCCAGCTCGACGTCCCGATGGCACTCGGCATCATCGACCTCGCCCGGGCCGGTCAGGTCTGCGCCATGACCCCCTTCACGCTCGCCGGAGCGATGGCACCGGTGTCGCTCGCTGGCGCCCTCCTCCTCCAACACGCAGAGGCGCTGGCAGCCATCACCCTCGCCCAGCTGACCCGCCCGGGTGCGGCGGTGATCTACGGCGGTTTCACCTCCAACGTCGACCTCCGCAGCGGTTCGCCGGCCTTCGGCACCCCCGAAGCGGTGCGCGGCGCGATCGCGACGGGCCAGCTGGCCCGGCTGATCGAGGTCCCGTGGCGATCCTCGGGCTCGAGCGCCTCACCCACCGAGGACGCCCAGGGCGCGTGGGAGACGATGTTCAACCTGCAGGGCGCGATGCGCGGCGGGGCGAACTTCATCATGCACAGCGCCGGATGGCAGGAGGGCGGCCTCGTCGCGTCGTTCGAGAAGCTGATCCTCGACGTCGAGATCCTCCACACGATCGTCGAGTCGTGGCAACCGGTCGACACGTCGCCCGGCGAGTTGGCGTTCGACGCGATCGCCGCGGTCGAACCGGGCGGTCACTTCTTCGGTGAAGCGCACACGCTCGAACGCTTCGAGACCGCGTTCCACGACCCGATCGTCGCCACCCGTACCAGTTTCGAACAGTGGGTGGAGGAGGGCGAGCTCGACGCTCGCACCCGGGCCAACGCCGTGTGGAAGCAGCGACTCGCCGACTACGAGCCCCCGTCGATCGACGACGGGGTGGTGGCCGAGCTCGACGACTTCGTCGCCCGCCGCACGGCGGAGGGCGGCGCCGCCCCCGACTGAACGTCGATCAGCGGCCTCGGGACGTTCGTCACCTCGCATTGGGGCCGCAGGCTTCTGGTCGTCAAGAGGCCCCCGACCGGGCTCGATACCCGACCCATGGCCGGGTTCCGTCTTCTCGCAGCGCTGACGACGTCGACGCTCGTCGCGTCGACGCTCGCCCTGCCCGCCGGCGCCCTCGACCGCACATCCGGCGACCGCAGCGGATTCTCGCTGCTCGCCGCCGGCGACGAGCCGGTCATGCGCCCGACCGTGTCGAGCGACGGCCGCTACGTGGCGTTCCACTCCGAGCAGGGATTCCTGATCCAGGGCGACACGAACGGCTTCAGCGACGTGTTCGTGCACGACACCGTCACCGACGAACTCGAGTTGATCAGTCGCAGCGAACGCTTTCAGGGCAACGGCGGCAGTTCGTTCGCCGACATCTCCGGCGACGGCCGCTTCGTCGCCTTCCACAGCCAGGCGACCGTGCTCGTCGACGGCGACACCAACCAGGCCTGGGACGTCTTCTTGCACGATCGCGACACCGGCGACACCGTGCGTGTCTCCGAGACCGCGGCCGGCGAGGCGGGTGACGGCGCCTCGTACTTCGCATCGGTGAGCGACAACGGTCGCTATGTCGCGTTTCACTCCGAGGCGACCAACTTCTCCGCACTCGACAACGATTCACTCACCGACGTCTACGTCAAGGACCTGCAGACCGGCGCCCTCGAGTTGATCAGCGTCTCGACCGGCGGCGACGCCGGCAACGGCGAATCGCACGTGCCCCAGATCTCCGGCGACGGACGCTACGTCACCTTCGAGTCGGCCGCGGACGATCTCGTGAGCGCCGACCTCAACAACAAGTACGACGTCTTCGTCTTCGATCGCGACACCGACACGATGGAACGCATCAGCGTCGCGGCTGACGGCTTCGACACCGACGACAATTCGTTTCTCCCCCAGATCACCCGCGACGGCCGCCACGTCGCTTTCGAGAGCTACGCGACCAATGTGGTCGTCGGCGACGGCAACGGTGTGGCCGACGTCTTCGTCTATGACCGCATCGACGATGAGATGACCCGCATCTCGACCTCGTTCAACGGCACCGTCGAACCGAACGACCGGGCGCTGGCCATGTCGATCAGCGACGACGGCCAGCGGGTCGCGTTCCACTCGTGGGCGGCGAATCTGATCGGCGGCGACACCAACGAACTCGTCGACGTGTATCTGTTCACCCTCGGTGACAGCACGCCGGTGCGGGTGTCGGGCGGGGTCACCAACGCCAACGGCGCCAGCGTGTGGCCCGTGATCTCCGGCGACGGCAGCCGGGTGGTCTTCGAGTCGATCGCGACGAACCTCGACGCCGACGACGGCGACACCCACTGGGACGCCTACACCTACGACATCGGCACCACGATCCTGAACTCGATCACCCCGACCGACGCCGAGATCGCCGACAACACCTGGTGGATCGGGAACTACCCCGAGACCGGCTTCACCGACATCGTGCCGGGCGCCTACTACGAGGAAGGCGTGTCGTTCCTCAAGACCAACGGGATCACCCACGGCACCGGCCCGAGCACCTACTCGCCGAACCGGCTCGTCACCCGAGCCGAGATGGTGACCTTCCTGTTCCGGATGAACGGGTCGCAGTGGCCGACCGAAGGCTCGCCGTTCATCGACGTCGCCGAGACCGACTGGTTCCTCGAACCGGTCAAGTGGGCCTACCAGTTCGGCATCACCAACGGGACATCCGACGTGACGTTCTCGCCGTACGCCGCGGTGACCCGGGCCCAGATGGCGGTCTTCCTCTGGCGTCTCGCCGGCGAACCGGCGGAGACGACCCCGCACGGCTTCGTCGACGTCGACCCCGACACGTACTACGACGATGCCGTCCGCTGGTTGCGCCAGAGCGGCATCACGACCGGCACCAGCCCCGACGAGTACTCACCCGACGGCGCCGTGACCCGCGGCCAGATGGCCGCCTTCCTCGAGCGCCTCGTCGTCACCTACGGCTGGTCGCCCTCCTGGCAGAACCCCGAGTAGCGGGCGGCCGAGAAACAGAGTTCGGGCCCGACCCGGCCCGGGTCCTAGCATCGGCGACGTGAAACTCGGACTCGGCCTCGAGCTCTATCGGGCGAAACAGCTCGACGTGCCGCTCGACGTCGTCACCGCCGCCGACCGTCTCGGCTTCCACTCGGTGTGGACCGCCGAGGCCTACGGGGCCGACGCGCTGAGCCCGCTCGCGTTCCTCGCCGCCCACACCTCGCGCATCAAGCTCGCGACCGGTGTCGTGCAGGTCTCGGCCCGCACACCGGCGGCGACCGCGATGCACGCCCTCACCATCGACCACTTGGCGGGCGGCGACCGGGTGATCATCGGCCTCGGCGTGAGCGGTCCCCAGATCGTCGAGGGGTGGTACGGCCAGCCGTGGGGGAGTCCGAACGCCCGGCTGCGTGACTATGTCGCGATCATGCGCCAGGTCGTCGATCGCGAGGCCCCGGTCGAGCACGACGGCCAGGAGTTGTCCTTGCCCTACGACGGCCCCGGGGCGATCGGCGAGGGCAAGGCGCTGACGTCGATCCTGCATCCGGAAGGCCGGGTCGAGATCTGGATTGCGGCGGGCGGCCCGATGAACACCGCCCTCGCCGCCGAGGTGGCCGACGGCTGGTTGCCGATGGGCTACGGCGCCGACGGCTGGTCGACCCACGGTGCACACCTCGAACGGGGCTGGGATCGCCGAGGGGGACGGCCCGCCGACTTCGAGATCATGGGCAACCTCACCATCGAGGTCACCGACGACGTCCAGGCCGCGATCGACGCGAAGAAGCCGCTCACCGGCATGTACGTCGGCGGGATGGGCAGCCAGGACAACAACTTCCATCGCGACGCGATGGCTCGCCGCGGTTGGCCCGAGGCCGCCGAACGGATCCAGGAGCTGTGGCTCGCCGGTCGCAAGGACGAGGCGATCGCCGCGGTGCCCGACGACTACATCGACGCCGGCGCCCTGTTCGGTCCGGCGAGCCGGATCGCCGAGCGCTGGGACGAGGTCGTCCCCGCCGGGTTGACCGGCGTGATCCTTCGCACCGAGGATCTCGACGCGCTCGAGATCGCCGCCTCGATCACCGGAGCGTCCGAACTCGCCGAGGAGGCCTGACATGGCGGAGCTGATCACGATCACCGAGCCCGCCGAGGGAATCCGGTACGTGACCCTCGACCGGCCCGAGAAGAAGAACGCCATCTCGACCGCGATGCGAGCCGAACTCTTCGCTGTGCTGGAGTCCCACGACCACGACGATGACGTGCGCGTGTCGATCGTCCGCGGTGCCGGCGACTGCTTCTCCTCGGGCTACGACCTGTCCTCGGGCCTCATGGACGATCCGCCGTACCACTCGGCGCCCGGCGACGGCGCGTGGACGCGTCAGGCGAGCGACGGCTGGTTCTCGATCTGGGATCTGGCCAAGCCGGTGATCGCCCAGGTCCACGGCTACGCGATGGCGGGCGCGACCGAACTCGCGTCGGCCTGCGATCTCGTCTACGTCGCCGACGACGCCCGCGTCTCGTACCCGGTCGTGCGGGTCGCGTCGCCACCAGACTGGCAGTACCACGAGCCACTGCTGGGGATGCGACACGCGATGGAGGCGCTCTTGACCGGCGATGCGATCGACGGGGTCGAGGCGGCTCGGATCGGGTGGGCGAACCGGGCGTATCCGGCCGACCGGCTCGCAGACGAGGTGATGGCGGTGGCCGTGCGCATCGCCGGGGTGGCGAGCGACCTCACCCAGATCAAGAAGCGCCTGGTCCATCGCCAGTTCGACGTCCGAGGCGGTCGAGCGGCGATCCGGGCGGGCCAGGAGTTCCAGGCTCTCGCCGGCCATCAGGCGTCGGTGCAGGCCTTCCGGGCCGATCCGCTCGCCGCGATGAAGCGCGAGAACGCGCCCTCGTCGAGCGACGACGACACCGGCGAATAGGGCCGAAGGTCCCCGGTTCGGGTGATCTTGCGCCCGAGCGCGAGGCCGTTCGACCATTCTTCATTGCTTTTCGTGTTTTCTCTTGCTTTTCCACGATCCTGATGCTTGCATCAGAACTCATGAAAAGCGGTGAAGCGGCACAAGGCCGTCGCCGATCAACGAAAGAGAGATCCGATGTCCGGTGACATGCTGGTGATGTCCAAGTCGCAGATGCAGGAGCTGGCCGCCGTATTCGGCCAGCAGTCCGAAGCGGCGAACACGATCCTGGCCGCGGTCGATCGTGCGCTGAACAGCACGACGTGGCAGGGCGCTCGCGCCAACCACTTCCGAGAGCAGTGGAACGGTCCGTTCAAGAGCAATCTCGTTGCCCTGCAGAACGCCCTCGCCGAGAACGCGGCCATCATCGGCCGCGAGCTTCAGGCCGGCGTGTCGGCGATGGACACCCTCTGATCGGTCGCCGCGCAGCCACCACCCTCCGCGCCGCCGCCACCGTCCAAGGCAATCCCCATGCGAGTCGTTCACCGCCGACGTGATCACGCCGTCGGTGCGATCGGGCCCGCCACCGATCGCACCGTCGACCTCGACCTCACCGGCGACGAACTCACCGCCTCCCACCTCGCTGCGGCCCTCGACCCCCGTCCGGTCGTGCCGCGGCCCGGGCTGGTCATCGACGGGCGGTGGTCCGCCCCCGACACCCCCGTCGACCAGCTCGATCTCCGCAACGGCTCGCTCGTCGAGCCGACCCCCACACCCCCCGACCCGACGCCGATGTCGGCGCGATCCCTGGCCGTCGTCGGCGGGATCGACGCCGGCGTCGCCGTCGCGGTGCCCGATCGCAGCTTCACGGTCGGTCGCGCCGCGTCGTGCGACGTGGTGCTCGACGATCCCACCGTGTCGCGACGCCCGGTCGTCGTCGCCCCCACCGACGATGACGAGGTCGTCACCACAGGCACCACCCAGTGGGTCGTGCGCGCCGAGTTCGACGATCGGCCCCACGCCGTACGCGAAGGCCTCGGTCGAACCGCCGGCCTCCAGGCGTTCAACCGCCCACCGCGCGCCGCCCCGCCGGTCGATACGCCGTCGCTCTGCGTTCCCACCGAGGTCGGCCCGGCCGAGACGGTCGAGCCGCCCTCGATCGCGGGCATCGTGCTCCCGGTCGTCGCCGGCACGGCGATGGCCGTGCTCTTCTCACCGATGTTCGCGGTCTTCACGGTGCTCGGCCCCCTCCTCGGTATCGGCACCTGGTGGGAACGCCGGCGCCGGGCCCGGCGTCAGCACCGTCGCGCCGTCGAACAGCTCGATGTGGCGCTCGAGGCACTTCGGGCCGAGTTGCCCGAACTCGTCGCCGACGAGATCCGTCGTCGCCGCACCGTCGTCCCCGACATCGCCGAGGTCGTCCGACGGGCCCGGGTCGGTTCGGTGCGGCTCTGGGAACGCCGGGTCGGCGACCCGGACGCGTTCCGGTGTGGCATCGCCGGGGTCCGGGGCGTCTTCGAGCCTGCCAGCCTGACCTCCGACGGGCCACCGGCGCAGGCGGCGAGCCGACTCCTCGCCGATGCGCCTCCGCTGCACGACGTCCCCCTCGAGGTCACCGTCGGTCCCGGCACGATCGTCGGCGTCGTCGGTCCGCCCGAGGCTCGCCAGGCCGTCGGCCGTTCGCTGGCCATCCAGCTCGCCACCCATCACGGTCCCGCCGACCTCGGGCTGCTCGTCGCCGCCGAGGCGCCGCTCGCCGACGGATGGGCCTGGACCTGCCTGTTGCCCCACACGGTCGATCCGGGCACGGGCAACCCGCTCGACGGTGCCGTCGACCACCGTGACACCGACATCGCCGACGCCCGCCTCGGAGACGACACCGCCGCGATGATGCTCGTCGTCGTCGACGGGGACACCGCCTTCGAGGGCCGCAACACCGTCGGCCGACGCGCCATCGCTGCGTCGGCTGCCGTCATCGCCCTCGTCGAGGATCCGCACCGGCTCCCCGCCGGCTGCAGCGCCGTCGCCACCGTCGACCGGTACGGGCGCCTCCAGCTCGTCGATCCGCGCCGGGTCGCCTCACCCGACCGGGGACTCGCCTGGGGGATCGGTGCCGACGTCGCCACCGAAGCCGCCCGCGGCCTCGCCCAGTTCGACGACCCCGAACTCGCACGCTCGGGCGCCGGCGTCCCCGACCGGACCTCACTCCTCGGCCTCCTCGGCATCGACGGCGACGACCCCGCAGCGATCGAACGCCGATGGTCGGCACGCCGAGGCAGCGCAGATCTCAGCGCGCCCATCGGCGCCGACGCGGCGGGTGTGCTCCATCTTGATCTGGTCCGCGACGGGCCCCATGTGCTCGTCGGCGGCACGACCGGCGCCGGCAAATCCGAACTGCTCCGTTCCCTCGTGGCCTCGTTCGCCGCCTCCGCCGATCCCGACCATCTCGCGTTCGTGCTCATCGACTACAAGGGCGGTGCCGCCTTCGATTGCTGCGCGGCGCTGCCCCACGTCACCGGGCTGGTGACCGACCTCGACCCCGACACTGCGGCCCGAGCCCTCGAGGGGCTCGACGCTGAACTCACCGCTCGTGAACGGCGGCTCCGACTCGTCGGAGCCGAGGATCTGGCCGCTCATCGTCGCCTCACCCGCAGTCGAGACGATGTCGAGCCCCTCCCGCGGCTCGTGATCGTGATCGACGAATTCGCCTCGTTGGCGGCGGACCTTCCGGAGTTTCTCGACTCGCTCGTCGGGATCGCCCAACGCGGTCGCAGCCTCGGGGTGCACCTCGTCCTCGCCACCCAGCGGCCGGGCGGTGTCGTCACCGACGACATCCGGGCCAACACCGGATGCCGCATCGCGCTTCGGGTCACCGACGGGCACGAGAGCAACGACGTCGTCGGCGCACCCGACGCCGCCGCCATCCCCCGGTCCCGGCCGGGCCGAGCCGTCGCCCGGCTCGGCCCCGGCGAACTCGTCGGCTTCCAGTCCGCGCTCGTGACCGGGCGGACCGCCACCGCTGATCCGGTGCGGGTTCGTCCGGTCGGAGCGCCGATGCCGCCCGAGCCGTCGAGCAACGGTCCAACCGATCTCGAACGTCTCGTCGCCACCGTGATCGCCGCCCACGGCAACGCACCGCGGCCGTCGGCCCCATGGCCCGACCCGCTCCCGACCACGGCGTCAGCCACCCGGGCCGGTTGGTGGATGGTCGACCGGCCCGCCGAGCAGGCCCAGACCATCGAGGGCTGGGTGCCCGCCGATGGGCACCTGGTCGTGGTCGGGGGTCCCGGCACCGGTACCTCGACGACCCTCGCCAACGCCGCGCTGGTGGCGATCGACCTGGGCGCGCACGTGTACGGCATCGACGGTGATGCCGGGATGCTCGGCCGGCTGGGTGAGCTACCGGCCGTGGGGACCGTCACCGCGCCGCTCGACGCCGAGCGGCGGATCCGTCTGCTGCGCTGGCTGGCCGCGGAGGTCGACCGCCGCCGCGGTGCCGACCACGCCGGCGACCCTCCGATCGTGATGCTGATCGACGATCTCGGCTCACTCGCCCGAGCGCACGATCCGGTACGCGACTCCGAACCCCACGACGCGCTCGCCGCGATCTGGTCCGACGGGCCCGCCGTCGGCGTCGTGGTCGTCACCTCGCTGCGCCGCGCCGCCGACCTGCCCGCCGCATACGGGGCCGGAGCGGGCACGGTGCTCGTCCACGACCTGCTCGACGAGGCCGATGCGCACCGCTTCGGTCTGCGACGGCTGCCCGACACCATGCCACCCGGCCGTGCGGTGCGCGCCCGCGATGGCGCGCTGCTCCAGGTGCTGTTGGTCGACGGCGACCTCGACGCGGCACTCCCAGCCCGCACCGGGCTCGAGGTCGACCCGGCGCCACGCTGCATCGGGACGCTCCCGGCTCGCATCGTCGCCGAGTCGCTGCCGATCAGGTCGGCTCGGCGAACCGATGGGTCGCTCCGCATCCCCATCGGTGTGCGGGACCATGATCTCGAGGTGGCCGAACTCGTCCTCGACCCCGGTGTCCACGCGCTCGTGCTCGGTCCGAGTCGATCCGGTCGCACGACGACGCTGGAGACGGTCGCCCGGGCTGTGCCGTCGTTTGTGGTCGTCGGTGACGCCGACTCCGTCCTCGCTGCCCGCCTCGGGGTCGAGACGCTGGATCCCCTCGACGCTGCGTTCGGCGCTGCGCTCGACGCTGCGTTCGATGGTGCGCTCGACAGCTCGCCGACGGTGGTCCTCGTCGATGACGCCGACCAGGTCCACGACGCAGCGGGACGCCTTCTCGCGCTCGCCACCGAGCCTCCTCCCGGGGTCCACATCGTGGCGGCCGCCCGCACCGATCGGCTCCGCAACGGGTTCGGGCACTGGTGCGGGGAACTCCGGGCCGGACGGACCGGCGTGCTCGTGCAGCCCGATCCGCTCGACGGTGATCTCCTCGGTGCGCCACTTCCGGGCCGACTCGGGCTCGAACCGCGGCCGGGTCGGGGCCTCGTCGTAAACGCGAGTCGCCCCGAGTCGATCCAGGTGGCGACTCCGTAGCTGGTAGCAAGGGCGTCGTGAAGCGACTCCTGCGGCCCCTGCTCGACCGGATCCGGTTGTTCCTGCTTGCCCGACCCGAACGAGTCGGCCTCGCCCGACCCGGCTTCCGGCGCGACGAGCACCTCATCGAGATCCAGCCCGGCCTCGCGCTGGCCGTCTACTGGAAGGTCACCGACCTCGGCACCGGCCCGGCGGTGATCGTGCAGACCGACGCCATCGAGCTCATGAAATTCGACTGCTTCGGGGGCGATGGCGGCCATTTCCACATCGCGCCCTGGTACCAGGCCCGGCTCGCCTTTCTCGAGCGCACGGCCGATGAGCAGATCACTCGAGCCCTCGCCGAGATCCGGACCAACGCTGCCGGCTACCTCCACCGCCATCCACGTCCCGAGGTGGCCGCGATCCGCCTCGACCCCGCCGCTCTCGATACGGCGCTCGCTCGCGCGGAGCCGCTGCTACGCGCCCATGCGAGCCGTTCGGCGGCCGTGTCGACCGGCGCCGGATGACCCCGCCCCCTCCGCCCGCGGATCGCACGGACATCGTCGATCCGTCGACCCGCCGCCGATCCTCGTCCGCCTGGCTTCGCCGGCGGGTCGACCTCGTCGTCGCAGCCGTCGCCGGACTCGCGACCGTTGTCGTGCTCGCCGCCAACATCGGACGCAGCTACGACTTCGACGAGTCGTTCGCCGTGGGCTCGACGATTTCGCTCGGGTCGGCGCGCTACGCGCTGACCAACGCGGCGGTCTTCAACAACCACCCGATCTTCGCCGCGGTGCAATCGGAGTGGTGGGCGGCAGGAGCAACGACCGAGTCGACGCAACGCATCCTGCCGATCCTCTACGGCGCGCTCGCCGTTGCGGTGTTGACGGCCTGGATCATCCGCCGGTGGGGTGTCGCCCCGGGCCTGGCTGCCGCGCTGGTGGTCGCCGCCAATCCGATGTTCGTCTCTCAGGGGCGTGCCGTTCGCGGGTACTCGCTCGCCATGCTCGGCGTGGTCGTCGCGCTGATCTGCCTGCTCGAGTACATCCGACTCGACGAGCCGCGTCGTCCGCGAGGCCTGGCGCTGCTCGCCGGTCATGCCGCCGGCATCGTCATCGCCATGGGCACCCACGGATTCGCCGGCGTTGCCCTCGGTCCCGTCGGGCTCGCCGCACTCGTGCTCCTCGGTCGGATCGACCCACGCGTCGTCGCCAGTTGGGTCGTCGCCGGCGTGGGCGTCGCGCTGGTGTACGTCTGGACGATCGGCGATCTCCTCGACACGGCCGACGATCGGGGCAATCGCTACTTCTCGTTCCTCGGTGAGCTGACGTTCGAGGAGATCCTCGGTCGCGACCCGGTCACCGTCTCGCTCCTCGGCGGCCTGGTGGTGGTCGGTGCCCTGGCGATGTTCGTGGCGCCCGACGAGTGGCGGCCCCGCGCCCGAACCGCCTCGATCATCATCGTCGTGTTGGTCGTCGCCCAGTTTCTCGTCCTGTGGCAGGTCGTGCAGCCCCGCGATCTCTACCCGCGGTTCTTCCTCGTCGTCGTCCCGTTGGCTGCGATTGCAGTGGCGCTGGCGGTTCGGCACCAGGCCGCGTTGTTGCTCGTCATCGTTGTCGCCGCCGGGTTCGCCGTCGACGAGGTGCGGGAGGTTCGAGACGCCGAACTGCCGCTGCGCGACGCCGGTGCGCTCGTCATCGCCGCGGACGAACTCGGTCTCGACACGTGCGCCGTCGGCCGGGCGACGCTCTTCCTTTACGCCGGCGGCGTCCAGATCGAGACCGTGGCGATCCCGGACGATCCGACCACGGTCGACTTCGGAGACTGTGAGGTCTTCATCCGCATCACCTCGACTGGTCGGGCGATCGAGCCGATGGCGGAGGAGCGGTTCGCTCATGACTTCCGGCTTCGCGGCATCCGGGTGTTCTCCCAGGTCCCACCCGAGCGGCTCGGCCGCTGACCGTCCGCGGTGGGGCATGATGCCCGCATGGCCAGCGAGCAGTCCTACCCGCGACGCAATGCCGTCACCCGTCGCTTCACCCTCGGCGCGCCCCGCGACATGGTCGTCGGGGCCGACGGCGCCCGGGTGGCGTTCCTGCGATCGTCGGGCCCCGAAGATCCGGTCAACGCCCTCTGGGTGTTCGACGTCGCAACCGGCGAGGAACGGCTCGTCGTCGACCCGGCGGTGCTCGGGGCCGACGACGCCGACCTCCCGCCCGAGGAACAGGCCCGGCGCGAACGAGCTCGCGAGAGTGGCGGCGGCATCGTCGCCTTCGACGCCGACCGAGATCTGACCAGCGCCTGCTTCGCACTCGGTGGTCAGATCGGCCGAGTCGACCTCGTCGACGCAACGGCCGAGTTACTCGCCACCGCCCCCGGTGGTTTCGACCCTCGCCTTGCCCCCGACGGGTCGGCGATCGCGTATGTGGCCGGCGATGGGCTGCGGGTCGTGGACGCCGCAGGCGATCGCAGCGTTGTCCACGAGGAGGGCGACACGATCTCGTGGGGTGCGGCGGAGTTCATCGCCGGCGAGGAGATGGGCCGCACCCGGGGGTTCTGGTGGGCACCCGACTCCCAGCGGCTCCTGGTCGAGCGGGTCGACGTCGCCCCGATCGACACGTGGTGGATCTCGGCGCCGGTCACGCCCGGCCAACCGCCACGGCCGATCCGCTACCCGGGCGCCGGCACCGCAAACGCCGCGGTCGCGCTCGCGATCATCGGGCTCGACGGCGCCCGAGTCGACGTCGACTGGAATGCGACAGGGGAGTGGGAGTACCTCGGTGACGCGTCGTGGACGAGCGAAGGGCTGATCCTCACGGTGCAGACCCGCGATCAGCGAACGCTGGCGGTGCTCGACGTCGATCCCGAGACCGGCGCGTGCACCGAGCGGTACCGCACGAGCGACGAGCACTGGGTCGAGCTCATCCCCGGAACACCTCGCCTGCACGACGGCAAGCTCATCACCGTCGAAGATCGTGGCGCGGCCCGTCGGATCTGCGTCGACGGCGAGGCCATCACGGGCGACGAGCTGCAGGTACGGCGCGTGATCGACGTCGGCGACGATGTGATGTTGGTCGCGGCGTCGAAGGATCCGACCGAGGTGACCCTCGTGCACGTCCGGTGGGATGGCGGCGTCGCCCAGTGGTCGCCGGCGCAGCAGATCCACGGCGCCGTCGTCGGCGGGAACACGATGGTGCGGTCGGTGCGTTCGATGGACCCCGTCGAGCGTCGCAGCACGGTACTGATCGGCGACCAGCCGATCGGCCAGCTCGTCGACCACAGCGAACAGCCGACGATGGACCTCAACGTCACCTTCCACGCGGTCGGCGAGCGCCGGCTCACGACGGCGCTGGTGCTTCCGAACAGTCACGACGGCGTCACGCCGCTCCCGGTGCTGATGGATCCCTACGGCGGCCCCCATGCCCAGCGCGTCCAGCGCGCCGCCGCGCTCTTCTACGCCTCGCAGTGGTTCGCCGATCAGGGTTTCGCCGTGATCGTCACCGACGGCCGGGGCACGCCCGGTCGCGGGCCGGTGTTCGAGCGGGAGGTGCGTGGCGATCTCGCCGGACCCGTGCTCGACGATCAGGTCGAGGCGTTGCACGCCCTCGCTGCCGATCATCCGTTCCTCGACCTGTCACGGGTCGCGATCAAGGGGTGGTCGTTCGGTGGCTACCTCGCCGCGCTCGCCGTGCTGCGTCGACCCGACGTCTTCCACGCCGCGATCGCCGGCGCGCCCGTGACCGACTGGCGGCTCTACGACACCCACTACACCGAGCGCTACCTCGGCAACCCGAACGAGGAGCCCGAGAACTACCGGCGCACCGACCTGTGCGCCGACGCCGCAGCGCTGGGCGATCAGGAGCTCCCGCCGCTGATGCTGATCCACGGCCTTGCCGACGACAACGTCGTCGCCGGCCACACGTTGGTGCTCAGCCGCGCCCTGCTCGAGGCCGGCAAGCCCCACACCGTGTTGCCGCTGTCCGGGGTCACCCACATGACCCCGCAGGAGGAGGTCGCCGAGAACCTCTTGTTGGTGCAGTTGGCGTTCCTCCGCGAGGCTCTCGGCATCGACACCTGACGCAGGGGGGCTGCGTCGAGAAGCGAGGGGGACATCATGAGCGCCGACGAACAGCGCCGCACCCGCCTGATGAGCGGCGAAGCCTGGGACGACTTCTGCGATCAGCTGAAGGCCGCCGGCCGCATCGTCGCCCGGGAGACCGCCGGCGGTGATCCCCAGGACGCGGTGGAGGGCTACCGCTACCTCACCCGCATGCTGATGATGGGCAACTTCCGGGTCATCGAGCGCCGCACCCCCGGCACCAAGCCTCGGTTCATCGGGCTGATCCCACCGCCACTCAAGGGCGGCATCGGCGTCCAGTCCCCGAACCAGGATCACATCGTGCAGCCGGTCGATGCTCGCTACCGGTACCGCATCACCGGCACCGCCGGCGACGTGTACACCCATCTCTCGGCGTGGAGCCCTCCGATCCCCGACGACGTCGGCGCCTTCGGTGTCGGTATCGACGCCGAGGATCACCTCGAGACGTTCAACCCCAACATGGCGCTCACCCCCCACACCCTCGTGCTCGGCGACATCGCCAACGCCGACGGCACCGTCGACTTCATCCTCTCGGTCGAACCACCCGAGGACGGCTCGGCCTGGATGTCGATGGCGCCCACCACCCGCGAACTCATGGGGCGGGTCGTGTGGGACGACCGCAACGAACAGACCCCGCCGCGACTCGTCATCGAGTGCCTCGACGAACACGACCAGCCCGAGACGCCCTCACCGGAGGATATGGCCGAACGTCTCGCCGTCGCCGGCCAACTCATCCTCGGCCAGAAGGCCGACTACGAAGGCTGGACCAACGACCTCCTGACCCGCGAGAACGACACCCACTTCACCCGCGAGTGGTACGAACGCATCGGCGGCTCACCCGACGACCGCCACTTCGAGTTCGGCTACTGGCGGGTGCCCGACGGGATGGCGCTCGTCGTCGAGTTCGACGAAGTGCCCACCCAGCACTGGAACTTCCAGCTCTGCAACCACTGGATGGAGAATCTCGCCAACTATGCGACCGGCGAGGGCTACATCGACAAGGAGAACGCGACCCGCGACGGCTCGCACGTACGAATCATCGTCGCCCACGACGACCCGGGCGTGCCCAACTGGATCCAGCCCGACACCCACGACCACGGGGTGATGGGCATCCGCTTCGTGCGCCCGAGCCGCGAGCCCGACGTCTCCTGCCGACTGATTCCGGTCGCTGATCTCACCATCTGAGACGCCCCCGTCAGATTTTCCACAAGTCCTGCCCCCGGCCCTTGACGGCAACGGTGTGACGGACGCAACATGTCTCCCGCTTCACCACTGCGGGAAACCGAGTGGCGACGACGGAGTCCCAGCGGCTCCGGATTGCGGGGCGATGGTGCGCACCCTTTGGGGGAGGAGGTGCGTTCCATCGCCGCCGCGATGTTCTTGCTGCCATTCGGCAGGCTCCGCCCGGCCTCGTCGCGCCGGGATGGCCCGTCCTGCTGCCGTTCGGCAGGATCCGCCCGGCCTCGTCGCGCCGGGATGGCCCGTCTTGCTGCCATTCGGCAGGATCCGCCCGGCGTCGTCGCGCCGGGATGGCCCGTCCTGCTGCCATTCGGCAGGATCCGCCCGGCTCGTTGGCCGCGAGTCAGGTCGCGGTCCAGCCGCCGCTGACCTGCAGCACGTGGCCGGTCACGAAGCTCGACGCGCCGCTCGCGAGATAGAGCATCGCCCCGTCGAGCTCGCCCTCGACCCCCGGACGACCCATCGCCGAACCGCCTTCCATGTAGGCCTGCCCGCCGCCGTCGCTGAACATGGCGTCGTTCATCTCGGTCTCGAACCACCCCGGCGCGATCGCGTTCACCCGCACCCCCTTGCGCCCCCACTGCGATGCCAGCTCGCGCGTGAGGTTGTGGAGCCCACCCTTGGCCGCGGCATAGCCGGGAACGCGGAGCTTGCCGCCGCCGACCTCGCCGAGGATCGAGCCGATGTTGATGATGGAGGCCGGGCGGCCGTTGGTGATCGCCTCGCGAGCGACGTCGCGCGCCATCGCGAACGGTGCCACCAGATCGATCTCGATCTCGTGGCGGAAGTCCTCCGTGCTGAACTCAAGCGCCGGGGCGACCTGGGAGATCCCGGCGTTGTTGATCAACACGTCGACCCGGCCGGCGAGCTCGATCGCTCGAGCCACACACGCCTCCGGTCCGCCCGGCGCGGTGAGGTCGACCTCCACTGCGTGGGCGTCGCCGAGTTCGTCGACCAACTCGGCGAGCCGGTCGGCTCGGCGGGCGGCGACGACCACCGTCGCCCCGGCCGCCGATGCGACCCGAGCGAAGCGGGCCCCCAGGCCACTGCTCGCCCCGGTGATCAAGACGACGGTGTCGTCGAGGCGGAAGGCGGCGGTGGGATCCGAGACGTTCATCAGGGTCCAGTCTGGTCGAGACGGCCGTTGACGATCGAGACGACATGGTCGGTGCGCTCGGCGTCGGTCGGATCGTGGGTGACCCACAGCACTCGCTCCGCCGTGGAATCCAGCATCAGGGTGCGCAGACCCGCTCTCGATGACTCGTCGATCGCGGCGAGCGGCTCGTCGAGCAGCAAGGTGTTGGCGCGTCGTGCCATCGCCCGGGCCAGGTTCACCCGCTGCGCTTGTCCGCCCGAGAGGTCGCGAGGGCGACGTTGAACCATCGAGCTCATGCCGACCATCGCGGCGAGGTCGTGGGCTGCGCCGGCTGCGTCCCCCTTCGAGGTGCCTGCTCGTTCGAGCGGATAGGCGATGTTCCCCGACACCGTGCGGTTCGGGAACAACCGAGGCTCTTGGAAGGCGACCCCCACGTTGCGCGACTCGGGGGGCACGAAGACGCCCTCGCTGCGCCGGTCGAGCACGGCGCCTTCGAGCACGATCTCGCCGTCGTCGAGACGGTCGAGTCCGGCGATCGCCCGGAGCAGGCTCGTCTTGCCCGCGCCGTTCGCTCCGACGACGGCGATGACGCCCCGCGGCAGATCCAGGTCGACGGCGAGGTCGAGATCGCCCCGGCGCAACCGGCCGGTGACACGGAGTCGTTCGTCAGTCACGGTTGAACCACCGCCCTCGCAGGGAGACGAGTACGCCGAGGCTGACTGCGAGTAGGACGACGCTGATCGCGACCGCCGCCTCCGGGTCGGATTCGAGGGCGAGGAAGATCTCGAGCGGCAGGGTGCGCGTCTCGCCGGCGAGATTGCCCGCGAACGTGATCGTGGCGCCGAACTCACCGAGCGCTCGGGCCCAGGCCAGCGCGACACCGGCGAGGATGGCGTCGCGCGACGCCGGCACGGTGACGGTGACGAAGGCGGTCAGCGGGTTCGCGCCACTCACCGCCGCCGCTTCTTCGAGATCGGTGCCCGCCTGTCGCAACGCGGCCTCGACCGTGGTGACGAAGAAGGGGAGGGCGACGAACGATGCGGCGACGATCGCGCCGGTCGTCGTGAACGGGAGGGTGATGCCGAACCACTCGTCGAGCCACTGTCCGAACAGGCCCCGGCGGCCGAGTGCGAACAGCAGTGCGGTGCCGCCGACGACCGGCGGCAGGACCATCGGCACCAGCACCGCGGCCCGAACGCTGCCAGCGAGCCGGCCGTCGTGGCGGGAAAGCAGCCAGGCCAGTGGGAGGCCGAGCACGGTGGCGACGATCGCGGCGGCGACGCTCACGACGATCGAGACTCGGAGGGCCTCGATCACGTCGTCGTCGGTGAGGCGATCGACGAGCGACGACCAGGGTGCTCGCTGGAGGAGTCCGATGATCGGCAGCACCACGAGGCCGACGCCGATCGCGGCGGGGACCAGCAGGGCCATCGGTGGGCGACGGGTCGGCGTGCTCATGATCCGAATCCCGCGTCGAGCAGGATCTGCTCGAAGGTGGGGGTGGTCAAGAAGCCGGCGAACCCGAGATGGGCGGGGTCGGCCGCCCATGCGATCTGGTACACCGTGATGACGTGGGCCAGGGCGGATTCGTCGACGACCTCGAGCACGGCGGCGATCGCGTCGGAGCGGTAGATCAGCCCTGCGTCGAGTTCGCCGGACGCGATCTTCGTCGTGAGGGCCCGGACGCTGGTCTCGCGGGTGTCGACGCTCGGCACGACGCCGACACCGACGCTGTCGAGCGCGTCGGCCGCCAGGCGACCACACGGCACCTCGACCGCGCACAGGCCGATGAGACGATCCGGGTCGCCGAGGTCGGCGAGCGCGCCGACCTCGCCCGGATTGCCTGGCGCGACGGCAAGCACGAGGTGGTTGGTGGCGATCGTGAGGCGGCCCCCGGCGCCGTCGAACCCGGCGGCGATCGCCGCCTCGAACGACACGCGGTCGGCCGTGATGAGGACGTCGACCGGAGCGCCGTCGGCGACCTGGGCGACCAGCGACTGGCTTCCGGCGAAGACCCAGTCGACCGCGTCGATGCCCTCGGCCTCCAACGCGGCGTCGATGGTGTCCTCGAGCGGCGCGAACGACGAGGGGGCGAACACCAGGGCCGGGTCGTCGTCGGTCGCCGTCGCAGCCCAGGCGATGAGCACGACGGGCACGGTGCCGAGCACCAGCAGCGCTGACACCAGCAGGCGGGGCCGGTTCACGTGGCCCGTTCGACGACGACGTTGGTCGACTTGATCGATGCGACGGCGGGCACGCCCGGCTCGAGCCCGAGCGCGTCGACCGCTTCGGCCGAGATCAGCGACACGACCCGGTGGGGACCGGCCTGGATCTCGACCTGGGCCATCACGGTGTCGCGCACCACCCGCGTGACCAGGCCGGGAAAGCGATTGCGGGCCGAGACGGAGTCGGCGTCGTCGAGCGGCTGATCGCCGAGTTCGAGCGCCACGCGGGCGAGTTCGGGACCCTCGATCTCACGTTGGCCGCCGTCGGTACGCACCGTCGCGACCCGCCCCTGATCGGCCCACCTTCGGACCGTGTCGGGGCTTACCCCCAGCAGTTGCGCAGCTTTTCCGAGACGAAACCGGTGCATGCAAGCAAAAGATAGCGAAAAGACGGCAGGCGCGACCAGCAGGGTCATCCACCGGACGGTTCGGAGCGCCGCATACCGTCGCGTGCATGACGAGCGTGTTGGGCCAGGAAACGACCGATCCGTTGACCGATGCGTGCGGTGCCGACCCCACGTTCACGTGCGAGCAGGTCTTCGAGTGGACCGACAGCGAGTTCTGGGCCGTCGCCGCCGACTGGGCGCTCGATCGGCCCATCCGCATCCTCTTGATCCTCCTCGCCGCATGGGTGATCAAGCGGGTTCTGCAACGTGCGGTCGTCCGCTTCACCAAGGCGATCGCCAACCCGTCCGACAACGCAGCCCTCACCCAATTGCGCGAACGAGGCCCGGGGCGACTCCTCATCGAAGAGACCGCCCGGCAACGGGCCCAGGCGCGAGCCGAGACGATCGCCCTCGTCTTGCGCAGCGTCGTCGCCGCCGCCGTGTGGGGCGTCGCCGCACTGCTCGTGCTCGGCCAGCTCAACATCGATCTCGCCCCGCTCATCGCGGGTGCTGGTATCGGCGGCCTCGCTCTCGGCTTCGGCGCCCAGTCGATCGTGAAGGACTTCCTGTCCGGCCTGTTCATGTTGATCGAGGATCAGTACGGGGTCGGCGACGTGATCGACATCGGGCCGGCGACCGGCACCGTGGAGGAGGTCTCGCTCCGTTCGACGACCCTGCGAGATGTGCAGGGCACGGTCTGGCACATCCCCAACGGCGAGATCACCCGCGTCGGCAACTACAGCCAGCTGTGGTCCCGAGCGCTCATCGACGTCGAGGTCGCCTACGACGTCGACCTCCGCTACGCGCAAGGCGTCATCCAGCGGGTCGCCGACGAGATGTGGGAAGACCCCGAATGGGGTGGCGACGAGCTGATGGAACGCCCAGAGGTCTGGGGTATCCAGAACCTCGGGGCCAGCGGCATCGCAATCCGTCTCGTCGTCAAGACCGAGCCGTCGATGCAGTGGTCGGTCGAACGCGAGATCCGGCTCCGCGTCAAGGAAGCCCTCGACGAGGCTGGGATCGAGATCCCGTTCCCGCAACAGACCGTGTGGTTCCGCCACCAGGGCGATCATCCCCTCGCCCCGCCGCCCGCACCGACCTCGATCGAGACCCACGAACCGGCACCGGCCACCGACGACCAGGCGAGCGGCTGACCCAAGCGACGCGCCGGTCGATCAGCGGCGGCGGATCACGGTGACACCATCGCCGATCGTCAGCTGGGCGACCTCGACCCTGGGGTCGGCCACGATGTGGTCGTTCAACGCCTGCAACGCCAGCGTGTCGGCGTCGTCATCGGCCGCCGCCTCGGCGACCGCACCCGACCAGAGCGTGTTGTCGATCAACAAGAGTCCGTGTTCGGAGAGCCGCGGCACGATCGCGTCGTAGTACGACCGGTAGCCGGTCTTGTCGGCGTCGATGAACGCCAGATCGATGCGCTGATCCTCCGACAGGCCCGCCAATGTCTCGGTCGCCGGAGCGATCACCAACTCGATCCGATCGGCCACCCCGGCCGCCTCCCAGTGCTCACGGGCGATCGCCGTCCACTCCTCGGAGATGTCGCAACACAGCATCCGGGCCCCCTCGGGCAGCGCCTTGGCGACCGCCAACGACGAGTACCCCGTGAACGTCCCGATCTCCACCACGAACACCGGCCGCAATACCGCGGTGAGGATCGACATGAACGAACCCTGATCCGGACCGATCTGCATGCCGGACCATGGTCCCGTGGCCGCGGCGGTTCGCTCGATCAGCGATCGTTGCACCTCGTCGGGAGGCGTCGAGTGCGCCACCGCGTACTCGTAGATGGCATCGGGTAGGAAGCTGCGGCCCATCGCCGAACCGTAGCTCGGCCCCCGAACCCGCTGCGCTCGTTGCACCTGGGTCGCTTCGCTCGTTGCACCTGGGTCGCTTCGCTCGTTGCACCTGGGTCGCTGCGCTCGTTGCACCTGGGTCGCTGCGCTCGTTGCACCTGGGTCGCTTCGCTCGTTGCACCTGGGTCGCTTCGCTGGTTACGTCTGCTTCGCGCCGGCGTCGCTTCGCTCGATGGCTCGCACGTCGGTGCCCAGGTAGCTCGCCACCACGCCGGGATCATCGCGCACCTCCGCCGGCAGGCCCGAGGAAATCACCGCGCCCGACTCCAGGCAGTACACCCGATCCGAGATGCTCATGATCAACGGCATGTCGTGCTCGATGATCAACATCGACGCCCCGAGCTCGCGCCGGATCTCCTGGATCAACGGCCCGAACGCCTCGGTCTCGCGCTGGGCCACGCCCGCCGTCGGTTCGTCGAGACACAGCACCTTGGCATCGACCGCCAACAATCCCGCCAGCTCGACGATGCGCCGGGTGCCCGTCGACAGGTCGCTGATGAACGAATCGGCGTAGCGACCCAACCCCAGGAACGAGATCAGCTCGTCGGCCTCGGCCCGCTGACGACGCTCAGCCCGGCCGTCGAGGAACAGCGCCGACAACACGAACGACGACCGCCGCCGCGCCTCGAGCGCGACCTGGATCGTCTCGCGCACCGTCAGTTCGGGGAACAACGTCGCCGCCTGGAACGTGCGACCCAACCCGAGCGGCGCCCGCTGGGACGGGGTCTTCGAACTGATGTCGTGGCCGAGCAGTTCGACGGTGCCCGTCGAGGGCACGTAGCCGCCGATCGCGTTCATCAGCGTCGACTTGCCGGCGCCGTTGGTGCCGATCAGGCCGACGATCTCGTCGCGGCGAACCTCGAGGCTCACGCCTGCGACCGCGACGTTGCCGCCGAACGCGACTTTCACGTCCTCGAGGCGCAGCGTCACATTGGGCAACGGATCGTCGGTGCGGTCTCGCCCGATCGAGACCGGTGCGCCCGTCGTCGACACCGGCTTCGGTTCGAGCCCCATCCGCCGTTCGGCGAAGGCCACGACCCCGTTGCGGGCGCTGTTGGCGATCTGTATAAACCCGCCCGGGAAGTACATCAACATGATGAGCAGGCCGACCGACGACGCGAACTGCGGAACCAGTTCGTTGTCGGGGAAGAACGCGGGCAGGCCGATCACCCACAGTGCACCGAGCACCGCGCCGGTGATCGAACCGAGGCCGCCGATCACGGCGATGCCGACGACCTCGAGTGACTCGCCGATGAGGAAGTGGGCGTCGCCGTACCGGACCGCCGGCAACAGGTTGGCGAAGAGGCCGCCCGCGAGGCCGGCCACCCAGCCGGCGAGGCCAAACGCCAGCAGCTTCGTGCGGGTCGGGCTGACGGTGTACGCCGCCGCGGTGTCGGGGTTGTCGCGCACGGCGTAGATGCGGCGGCCGATCGCGGAGGATCGCAAGTGGTTGAGCACGAGCAGCACGAGCAGGGCACTGCCGGCGGTGAAGTAGAAGAAGTTGCGCTGGTCGAACAGGTCGACCCCGAAGAAGGTGCCGCGTTCGACCGACGGGCTGCGCTGGCCACCGTTGAAGAACGGCCGGTTGTAGAGGTAGCCGAGTGCGGCGTTGGCGAACGCGAACGTGACGACCGCGAGCATGAGCCCGCGAACCCGCAGCGCGGTGAGCCCGGTGAGCACTGCGATGCCGGCAGTCACGAACGCTCCGATGATGATCGCCCACCCCTGAGTCACGCCGACGAGTTCGAACTGCAGCAGACGGGTCGAGCCGAACCCGACGTCCATCGAGAAGCCGTTGTGCAGGTGCACTGCGAGCAGGCCGCCGAGACCGGCGTACGCCATCTGCGCGAGCGAGAGCTGCCCCGACCACCCGGTGATGACGGTGACCGACGCGGCCACCAATGCGAACACGATGATCGTCGAGTAGAGGAAGAAGCGCGACGGCGGCACGTCGATGTACAGCAATCGCTCGTGGTACCAGGTGAGCAAGAACGCGATCGCAACGAGCGTTCCGACCGTGATCTTCGCCAGGTTGCGGATCCACCACACCTCACGCAGGTGCGCCGGGATCGGGCGCACCTTCGGGGTGAACGCGGATGTTTCGTCGCCCGTCGAGCGACGCTGCCAGTAGATCGCGATGAGCACCGCGACGAAGAAGATGAAGCTGTTGAGCCCGACCTCGCGCGAGTAGTACCAGACCAACACGTTGGTCAGAACCCCGATCGCGACGCCCCCGACCATCGCCCGGGTGAAGGACTTCATGCCCCCGAGCACCGCGGCGACCAGCGCCAGATTGAGTGTGGTGGTGCCGAGATTGCTCACGCCGGTGCTCGGGCCGCCGCTGCTCAGCAGGATCATCGAGAATGTGGCGAGGAACCCACCCACCGTCCACACGATCGTCGAGACCGTGCGGGGGCTGATGCCGGCGAGACGCGACAGGTTGGGGTTGTCGGCCGAGGCGGTGACCGCCTTGCCGAAGGTCGTGCGGTTGAGCCAGTAGGCGAGGGCCAACGCGACCGTCGGCACGACGATCAGGATCTGCACCTGCGCACCGGTCGGCGTGAGGCCGAACACGTCGTCCCACGAGGTGCCGATCGCGGCCGGGAACCGGATCTGGGCCGCATCGGTGTCGACGTCGGGCAGCGCGAGGTTGGCGCCGAGCATCAGCTGGCTCAGACCCACGGTCGCGACGAGCAGCATCACCCGGGGTCGATCGAACAGCCGCCAGATCACGGTGAGGTCGATCACCGCGCCGATGAGCGCGCCCATCACCAAACAGACGATCAGGGCGATCCAGAACGGCCATCCCCAGTTGATGACGAGCAGGGCGAACAGGGTGGCGCCGGGAAGGCCCATGTTGCCGACCGCGAAGTTGATGACCTTGGTCGAGCGGTAGATCAAGATGACGCCCATCGCCAACAGGCCGATCACGAGGCCGAACACGACCCCGTCGAACCAGACGTTGCGGGTCGGGGCCGGCCCCTCGAACAGGCCGAAGACGGCGACGAGATGACCCGTCATCAGCCGCCTTCCTTCCCGAGGAACACGGCCCGGGCGAGGTCGTCGCGTTCGGCGAGCTCCTGGGCGTCGCCCTCGAAGCGCACCTGGCCCTTCTCGAGGAACACGGCCCGGTCGGCGATCGCGAGCGCGACGTTGAGCGACTGCTCGACGATGATCATCGTCTGGCCCGCGTCGCGCAGCGTGTCGATGTGGCTGAGCAGATCCTGCACCACCGTGGGGGCGAGGCCGAGGCTGAGTTCGTCGATGATCAATACGTCGGGCTCGTGCAGCATCACGCGGGCCAGGGCGAGCATCTGCTGCTGGCCGCCCGACAGGTCACCGGCTCGTTTGCCCGGGTGGTCGTTGAGAGAGGGGTAGAGCTCCATGACCCGATCGATGCGGCGCTTCACGTCGGCGGGATCGCGGCGATAGCGGAACGCTCCCATCTCCAGATTGTCGGCGACCGTCATGCCCTGCCACGTGCCCTGGCCGCCCGGCAGCATCTCGATGCCAAGGCCGCCGCGGATCTCGGGCGTGGCGAACGTGATCGTGCGCCCGTTGAGACGCACCACGCCGCGCTCGGGGGTGCCGAGCCCGGTGATCACCTTGAGGATGGTGGACTTGCCGGCGCCGTTGGTGCCGAGCAGGGCGAGCGATTCGCCTCGCTTCACCTCGAACGATACGTCGAACAGCACCTGGACCTGGCCGTAGCTGAAGTCGATCTGGTTGACCTGGATCGCCGGGATCTCGTCGGGGTCGGCGGCCTGGCGTCGTTCCTCTTCCTGCTCCTCCTGGAGTTCGGCGACGACGAGGCTGAGGTCGCGGCGCAGGCGAGTCGAGCCGCGGATCACGAAGAGTCCGCCGATCGGCATGAACGCCATCGTGAGGATGATGATCGTCGGACGTTCGCCGATCGCGTCCTGGAGGAACGCCGACAGCATGCCGCCGCCGATGCCGCCGATCGCGAACATGAAGAAGGTGATGATCGCGGTGCCCATGCCCCGCAGTCGGTACGGCACCACGCTCTGGATCGACGGCTGGATCATCGCGAACGCCGCGCCGAGGAAGGTCGTGTTGACCGCGCCCACCGCCGCGAAGAGCCAGACGTTGGGCATGAAGTACTGGATCGGGACAAGCAGGGTGGCGGGGAGCAGGAGCAGGCCGAGGATCCGCAGTGCACGGTCGGGGTTGGTGCGGAAGGTCTGGTCGAACTTCCGACCCACCCACGGCAAGAAGAGAATGAGCAAGACGCCGGCGGGTGCGACGGCGAGGCCTCGTTCGAGCGCGTCGAGCCCGAACTCTTCTTCGAGGAAGAAGCTCTGGATCGACTGGGCGGGGAAGAGCGCGAAGCCGATCGCCGCCATGGCGAGGGTCATGTAGCGGATCGTGTCGATTCGCCAGATGCGGGCGAAGGCGGCCTCGACCGAGATCGGCGCCTCCTCCCGAGCCGCCAGGCCGGACCCGAGGACGTCCTTCTTCTCCCACTGGCCCCGTTCGGGTTCGGGGATGAAGAACGCGGCGACGCCGAGGATGGCGACGGGGATGCCGAGGATGAAATACGCCCATCGCCAGCCGGCGACGCCACCGGCGATCGCCGCGATACCGCCGACGAGGATCGGTGACGCCGCGCCGAAGATGCGGCCGACGCCCGCGTTGGTGGCGTACATGCGGCCGCGGGTGGCGATCGGGTAGGTGTCGGCCAGCAGGGTGCTGTGCACCGTGATCGTGTTCGCCTTCGAGATGCCGGCGAAGAACCGGGCGACGAACAACATGAAGGCGTTGACCGCGGCGCCGGACAAGAAGACGAAGAAGCCGAACGCGAGGCTGGCGACGCCGACGATCGGGCCTCGGCGCACGCGATCGGCGAGCCAGCCCATCGGGCCGGCACCGAGCACGAAGAACGCGACCGATGCGGTGGAGATGAAGGTGATCGTGCCGTCGGAGACCCCGAAGGTCTCGGCGATGTCGGGGCCGAGGATGTTGATCGCGGCCTGCTCGAGTTCGTCGAGGGAGTTGAGCAACAACAAC
>JBCBYI010000260.1:0-4670 GCA_039815945.1 Actinomycetota bacterium
TGGTGTGGGAGGCCCGCGCGTTCCTGTTCGTCATCGCCACCGTGCTCGCCGCCTGCGTCGTGGCGGTCAGCATCGTGCCCTTGCTCTTCGTGGTCGGGCCGACCTTCTACGGCGCCTGGCTGATGGCCTTCTTCGGCACCACCCAACACGCCGGGCTGCGCGAGGACGTGCTCGACCACCGGTGGAACACCCGCACGGTGTACATGAATCCGGTCTTCCGGTTCCTCTACCTCAACATGAACTACCACGTGGAACACCACATGTTCCCGACCGTGCCGTACCGGAACCTCCCGGCCCTCCACGACGAGATCCGAGACGACCTCCCCGAGCCGTCACCGTCGACGTGGGCGGCCTACCGAGAGATCTGGCTTGCGGCGCGAGGCCAGGCCACCGACCCGGCGTTCGAACTCGACCGACGGGTGCCCGAGCCAGCCACGCTCGCCTCCGATGCTGCATCGTCGAGTGCGGCGGGTGAGTGGATCGACGTGTGTTCCGCCGGCGAGCTGACCCCCGGAACCATGCGTGCGGTCGACGGGCCCGGCGGCCCGATCGTCGTGTGTCGAACCGCCGATGGTGCGGTGCACGGGTTGGCCGGCATCTGCACCCATTCCGGCCGGGTCCGGCTCGTGGAGGGCGCGCTGGTGGGCGACGAGCTCGAGTGCCCAAAGCACAACGGACGGTTCCGGGTCACCGACGGCGCCGCGACCCGTCGGCCGGTCACCGGCGCGTTGGCTAGCCATGAGGTGCAGATCGACACGGGTGGGATCCGGGTCCGATCGACGCCCGATCAGGCCTCGGGGTCCACCCCGCTCTGAGCCACGCACCACGCCCACAGGGCATCGCGTCGTTCGGCGGTGTCGCTCCGCTTGGTCTGGGGAAGGCGGTGGATCGCCCGCGGGGCCCGGTCGTGCCAGAACTGTCCGTTCTCGACGACGGCGGTGTCGTCGGCGGCCAGCCACACGAGCGTGTCGGCCCCCTCGTCGGGCGAGCGGAGGAACGGGCCGACGATCTTGCGGAAGGTCGGCAGCGCCTCCTCGACGCCCGGCGTGTCGGCCCATCCGGGATGGAGCGAGTGGAAGCGCACGCCGCTGTCGGCGAACTTCTCGGCCCACATCTCGGTGAGGGTGACCTGCGCCCGCTTGGCCCGGGCGTACTGCTCGGCGCCCTTGTAGGGGTCCTTGGAGTCGGTGTCGCCCATCTGCAGACGGCTCACGGTGAGGCCGGCGGAGTACATGCCGCCCGACGACATGGTCAGCACTCGTGCCGGACCGTTCGCCGAGAGCGTGGGCAGGAGGCGAGTGGTCAGCAGGAAGGGGCCCAGCACCTGCGACGCGACGGTGACTTCGATGCCCTCGGTGTTCTCGTTGCGTTCGGCACTGAGGGCACCGGCGTTGTGGATGAGGGTGTCGACGTCAGCGTGGTCGGCGAGCACCGTGTCGGCGAGGGCGTTCACCGCGGCGAGATCACCGAGGTCGGCGTAGAGCGCGGTGTGGTCGGCGCCGTCGGGGGAGGGCAGGGCGGCGCAGGCGGCGTCGGTCTTGGACGGATTGCGCCCGACCACCAGCAGCGTCGCGCCGAGACCGGCGAGCCGATGGGCGGCGGCCAGGCCGAGGCCGGAAGTGGCGCCGGTGAGCAGGATCGTGCGCCCGCTGAGGTCGTAGTCGTCGAGGTCGGTCCAGTTCTCCGTGCGGGCTCGCACGACGGAGCCGACGCGGGTGAAGCTCGGGGCGATCGGCGCCTCGAGCAGGCGGTCGATCAACGAGGCGCTCATGCCACCTTCTCGCCGTCGAGGGCCTTCACCAGACCGCCGGCGGCCTTGTCGCCGATCTGGTTGAAGACGAGCTTGAAGAGCGGATCGATCAGGCCGAGGGGGCCGCGGAGTTCGAGCGTGGCGTCGTAGGTGAGATCGGAGCCGTCGTCGTCGCCGGTGGCGGTCACGGTGTCGATCGATCGGAACCACGAGTGGGTCGCGATGAGGGTCGCGGTGAGCGACTCGCCGTCGAAGTCGGTCATCTCGTAGACGAGCCGGGTGTTGCCGGCGCTCGACAGCACGACTTCGTAGGCGGCGTCGGGGCCGAGGCCGTCACCGCGCACCTGGCGGGCTTCCTTCACCCCCGGATCCCAATCGGGGAGGTTCGAGAGATCGGCGACGAAGCCGAACGCGTCGGCGGCGGATCGATCGGAGCGGATGGTGGTCGCGTAGCGGGCCATGTCAGTGCTACGGCGGCAACAGGCGTGCCGGATGCGAGTCCGGGCCTGGCAAGAAAGCTTTGTGGCAAGCTATATTCGCCCGATGGACCCGTTGACCCTCACCCTCCTCCTCGGCCGGCTCGGGCGCCTCACCGACGCGATGACCACCGAGATCTGCGCCGAGGCCGACACCACACCGGCGGAGATCCGGGTTCTGGCCTTCTTGGCCCATGCGCCCGACCACACCGCCCGGCCGAGCGATGTCGCCCGATTCGTGGTGCAGACCTCCGGCGGCCTCACCGCCACCCTCGACCGCCTGGAAGCTGGTGGGATGATTCAGCGCCGGCCCGACCCGACCGACGGCCGCGGTCGGCTGGTCGTGTCGACCGATGCGGGCCGAGCCTTCCACGACACCGTCATCGCCCGCCTCGCCGATGCCACCGCTGCCGCAGTCGTCGAGCTCGACCTCGACGAGGTGGGTCCCAACGTGCGGGCGCTCCTCGGCGCGCTCGAGCGAGCCGCCGGACTTCCGGCGTCGGCCGGATTCGTCGCCGACCCGATCGGATCATGATGCAACAGCCACCCGTCAATCCGTTCCTCGCTGCGTCGGGCAACGCCATGGCCCACGGTCGCAGTGATCAACAAGATAACGTGCCCTGGGCGGGTCCCGAGGGGCCGTCGGAGGTCCTCGGCCCGGACGACCTCCAGTACACGTGGATGACGCCGTGCCACTTCGGCGGCATGATCTCGGGTCCCTATCCCGATGGTCGACGCGTCATCTGGAGCAACGGGCGCCAGACCATCGACAAGCTCGACTACGACACGCTCGAGATCCTCGCCGAACACGTCATCGCGGGCGGCGAAGAGCCGACCCCACGAGCCGAACTCGAAGCCAATCTGCAGGGCCTCGACGACCGGGAGGGCTGGGACGCGATCGAGCTCGCCATCGAGCTGTCGCTCAGGTACATGACCGGGCTCGACGGGGTCTACGCCCTGGTCGACTGCGACAACACCTTCTTCCTCGGCCGCAAGGATCATGCGGTCGCCTACATCGAGACCGATCCGACGGATCCGGCGTCCCCGATCGTCGAACGCGACCGATGGCACAAGCCCGATGAGATCGAGGGCGAGTTCGTCGGCATCAATCTCACCTTCGACGGTCGGCTGGTGATGACCACCGACCACGGTTGGGTCGTGGTCGTCACCCGGGACTTCGCCGAGTACCACGCCATCCAGATCCGCGGCGCCGACGATGCCGCAACCTATTGCGCGGCGAAGGCGGCCGAGTACGGCCACACCGCGTTCGGTTGGGTGCGCACCAGCACCTGTGTCGACGACCGCGGTGGGATCTACCTGTCGTCGTGCGACCACCACCACAAGGTGGTCTGGGACGGCGAGCGGCTCAGCCTCGCCGAGACCGACGGAGCCTGGAGCTTCCCCTACCGCAACGGGGGTGGCAACGGCAGCGGCACGACGCCGTCGCTGATGGGGTTCGGCCCCGACGAGGACCATTTCGTCGTCTTCGGTGACGGCGACGAGGTGGTCAACATCACCTACGCCTGGCGCGACGACATCCCCGACGACTGGGAGCAGCTGCCCGATGCCCCGAGTCGGCGCATCGCCGGTCTGGGGCCGGCCAACATGGGCGACCCCGATCTGGCCGAGATCCAGACCGAGCAGTCGATCACCTGCAGCGGCTACGGCGCGATGACGGTCAACAATGAGCCGGCGATGCTCCCCGACGGCATGCCGCTGCGGGGCAAGCGGCTGCTGTCGTTCATGCTCGGCCACAAGCCGGAGTACACGCCGCACGGGCTGCACAAGTACGAGTGGAACCCAGCCGAGCGTCGCCTCGAGCAGGCGTGGGTCAACCGCAACGTGTCGTCGCCCAACTCGGTGCCGTTCGTGGCCCAGGCCTCCGATCTCGTGTACACCTGCGGCGCGCGCGACGGGAAGTGGACCATCGAAGCGGTGAACTGGACCACCGGGGAGGCGGCCTTCCACTACGTCCTGGGCGGCTCGAAGTTCAACAGCCTGGGCGCTGGGGTGACCATCGACGACGACGGCCGCATTCTCTACGGAACCATGTACGGCAAGGTTCGCATCCTGCGGTGAACCGGCACACTGGTGCCATGGCCGACCTCGCTGTCTCGATCTCGGAACGTGCGGTGCTGCTCGGGGAACACGTGATCCCCGCTCGCTGGCTCCGCGACCACGGCGACGACGCCGCCAGCCTCCATCCCGATTCGAAGCAACGGCTCACCGACACCTTCGCGATCGACCCGAACGTCACCCCGCTGGCCGTCCACGTCGACGGCGCCTGGCTCGACGTCGACTGGGACGACGGTGCCCGCACCGGCCACGATCTCGATCGGCTCCTCGCCATCGCCTCGGCCCGGCGATCCCCGGTTCCTCGGGTCGGCACCGGCTTCTCCCTGCCCGATGGCATTGAACTCTGGGACACCCCGCCCACCCCGCAG
>JBCBYI010000261.1:0-4629 GCA_039815945.1 Actinomycetota bacterium
GATGACGTCGGTGTCTCCGAACAGCCAGTAGGCGACGCCGACGGTGGCGACGACGGTGATCGCCATGGCCACGTTGGTCCCCATGTGGAGCGCCTTGCTGAGAGCCTTGGAGTCGGTGCTCTCGCCGCCCTTCACGAAGAACGAGCCGATGATCGAGCCGATCATGCCGACGAAGGCGATCGCCATCGGGAACATGAGCAGCGGCAGGACGAAGTCGCCGTCGGCGGTCTCGGCAGTGATGCCCACGGCGAACGCGGTCACCGAGATCGGGGCGATGATCGAGCCGGCGTAGGACTCGAAGAGGTCGGCACCCATGCCGGCCACGTCGCCGACGTTGTCACCGACGTTGTCGGCGATGGTGGCCGGGTTTCGGGGGTCGTCCTCGGGGATGCCGGCCTCGACCTTGCCGACGAGGTCGGCGCCCACGTCGGCCGCCTTGGTGTAGATGCCGCCGCCCACACGGGAGAAGAGGGCGATGGTGGAGGCGCCGAGGCCGTAGGCGGTGACGATCTCGAACGCGTCGTCGCTTTCGGTCCACACGACGAAGAGCAGGTAGACGAGCATCAGACCGGCGAGGGCGAGGCCGGCGACGGCGAAGCCCATGACGGCCCCGCCGCGGAAGGCGATGGGCAGGGCGGCACCCGGGCCGTCCTTGGCCGCCTCGGTGGTGCGGGCGTTGGCCATCGTCGCGACGGTCATGCCGGCATAGCCGGCGCCGGCCGAGAGTACGGCGCCGATGATGTAGCTGATCGAGGCCAGCGGCGTGATGACGATCGCGATCAGGACCAGCATCGCCGCGGCGAACGCGGCGACCCAGGTGTACTCCTGCTTGAGGAACGCCCGAGCGCCCTTTTGGATCTCCTCCATCAGGAACACCATGCGGTCGTTGCCCGGCGGTGCCGCCTCGACGGCCTTGTAGTAGTAGGCGGCCAGACCCAGGCCCGCCAGGGCCGAGATCAGAGCCAGATACGGAACAGCGCTCACGTTTTCTCCCTCAGATGCGCGTTTGTCCACGCTGTCGCGTGGAAAGACGGGCTGAGCCTACGGAGCCGACGCGAGGTCGACAAGGATGCTCGACGGATTCAGGTGTCGGTCAGGTCCGGTCGAGCCAGTCGAGCACAGTGTCGGCGAGGGCTGCGCCCGCTTCGGCGCCGCCGAAGAGGTGATCGGCATCGGGAATCGTGGCCACGTCGGCTCCGCCGGCCGCGGCGAGCCGGGCGGTCTGTTCGGCTCCCACGATCGTGTCGGCACCCGCCTCGACCACGAGGAAGGGGCGCTCGAGGCTGGCCGCCGCAGCGATCACGTCGTGGCGGGCGAGGTCCTCTTGGAACTCCGCCCCGATGCGGAACGGACGCCCCCCGATGTGGGCGTCGACGGAGCCGTCGGCGCGAACCGGTGCGTCGTCGAAGAGATGGCGGACATGTTCGACGTCGGACGGCGCGGCGATCGCGATGATCCGGTCGACGGTCTTCACCCGTGCTGCCGCGAGCACCGCCGCGGCACCGCCGAGCGAATGGCCGATCAGCAGGCACGGCCCCGCGTTGCGTTCGATCAGGGCGACGGCCGCTCTCGTGAGGTCGCCGACGTTGGTCCCGACGCTCTGGTCGCCGAACGAACCCCCGCTCTCACCGAGCCCGGTGAAGTCGAAGGTCATCGTCAGCCAGCCTGCGGCGGTGAGCCGCTTGGCCAGCCGGGCCGTGGTGTGGATGTCCTTGCCACACGTGAAGCAGTGCGCGATCAGCGCCGAACCCTGGACCGGGCCCTCGGGCCGGCGGACGACGCCGGCGAGTTCGGCACCACCGGCACCGGGGAAACAGAAGCGCTCGATCTGCACGAGCGCAGCATGGCACACACCATGCACCGAGAGTGCCGGACGCTCCCACGCTGCGTCGAGGTTCGATGTCGGTCTCGTGACATCGTGACCGGTGGCCTGCACGGCGGGGGCGCAGGGCCGATCTGACTCCCGTACGACCATGGAGGTCAACGATGTACACCACCGACGACACGACGTCCGTCGCCACCGGCCGTTCCGGTTGGGCGGACCTCCTCACCACCGAGGAGCGCCATGTCGAGGCGCAGGGTTTCGGGGCGGGCGTCCTGGTGGTCAGCTACGCGCCCGAGTTGCTCGCGCACACCGACGCCGACGATCGCCGGCTGGCCGAGGCCGCCGTCGTCGGTGTCGTCGATCGCCACCTCGGGTGGACCGACCGGCGGGCGACGATCGCCCCGGGTCGGCTCGGCATCGTGGTCATTCCGGTCGACGGCACGTTGGCACTGACCCGTCGGGCGTCGGCGCTGCATCGCGACCTGCGGGATCGCGGTCTCTCGGCCGACGTCTCGTACTCGATCCGGCGCCGTACCGGCGGTCTCGCAGCGGCGGCGGCGCGTGCCGACGCCGCGCTCGACTCGGCCGTGATCCGCCGCCGTCGCCGACTCCTCGGCTGACGCCCGGCACGACAGGCGGCGAGCCGAGCGCGAGGATGCGCCGGTGGACGTCGCCGGCGCACTCCGAGTCCTCGGACTCCCAGACTCCCCGGCGTGGGGAGACGTACGCGCCGCGCACCGAGCGGCCATCGTGCGCACCCATCCCGACGCCGGTGGCTCGGCGGTCGACGCGGCGCGCGTCAACCAGGCGTTCGACCTGCTCCGGAAGGTGACCTCCGACGGGGCGAACTCGGTGCCGCAGCCGACGGCACCACGCCAGCCTCCTCCCCCGGCCACCCGTGCGGCACCGACACCGCCCGATCGGCTCGTCCCCGACGACGACCCCGTCGACCTGTTGATGCGGATGGCCGACGCCGCCCACGACATCGGCGAGGTCGTGTTCGTCGATTCTCACGACGGGCTGCTCGAAGTGGTTGTGGGCGAGCCACCCGGCGTCGGTCAGCTGACCGCATCGGTCGAGGAGGCGACGGAGGCCGGGGTTCCCGTCTCGTTCACGCTCGAACCGCTCGGCGTGGCCGAAGCGCCGCCGATTCACGAGGTCGTCGACGAACTCATGACTCTCGTACGTCGCCGGCCTCGCCGCGCCGGCGGGCGCCCACCAGGGTCGACCTGACCCGGCGGCTCACGTCCCGCGGGTGGTCGGGCCAAGGTTGCGTACCACCCGAGCTGCGATCCGATGGCCCGCGTTGGTGGCCGAGACGGGATCCGCGCCGGTTCGGCGCGACGCAAGGAACCCGGCGAGGAAGCCGTCGCCGGCGCCCGTGCGGTCTCGCAGCGTGTCGATGGGCGGAACCGGGACCGACTCGGCGTCGCCACGCGGCGACAGCACCAGGGTGGGCCGGGCGCCGGCGGTGACCACCGTCGATCCGGCGCCACCGAGCGGTTCGCGGGGATGCAGACCCAGGGCGTGGTGCTCGACCCGGTTGAGCACGACGGCGTCGGGCTGGGCGGTGCGGACCAGTTCGTGGAACGGCTCGGCACCGAGAAGTTCGAGATCCGCAGCGGTCGGTCCGCCCAGCACCAGGGGGATCCGCCGGTCGCGGACTTCGGCGAGCAGCCGGTCGACGGCGGTCGCGAGCGGGTCCTCGGTGAACGCCGACGCAGCGATGTAGAGCTGGCTCACCGCCTCGAGATCGGCCGAGTCGAGTCGAGCCGGGCCACGCGAGGCCCCACGATCGACGAGTCGGGTACGGCTGCCCTGCCCGACCGTGGTCACCACGACACCCGTCCCACCGAGATGCTGGACCCGAGCGTCGACCCCCCGAGCCCGGAGCTCGTCGACGAGGACATGCCCGAGGGCGTCGTCGCCGACTTGGCCGACGAACCGCGGCGTGCCGCCGGTCTCGGCGTCGATGGCGGCGACGTTCGCGGCACTTCCACCTCGAACCCGCGCCGAACGCACCGAGGCGTCGACCCCGCGCACGGGCGCGGATCGGAGCTGGATCAGGATCTCTTCGAGTAGGTCACCGACTGCGAGCAGCATCGGGCGGCGACAGTAGCGGGCGTGATCGGCCCGCGGTGGCGATCAGGTCGCCGGATCGAGATCGGTCGCCGAGCGCTCGCCGTCGAAGAGGGCGGCCTCGTCGTCGGCGAGATCGCCGGCGTCGTCGGTGGCGCTCTCGGTGAGGTCGATCACGTCGTCTCGTGCCCGCACGAGGGCGTAGGCGTCGGCGAGGATGCCGGCCGCCTCGTCGTGGGCGGCGCGGCGGATGCGATCCGCGTCGGCCTCGGCTTGCTCGATGACCGCTTCGACACTGAGGCGCGTGGCGCGCAGGACGAGCTCGTGATGATCGGGTGAGGTGGCGCTCGCGACCTGCTCGCCGAGCTCGGCGATCGCTGCGTCGACGGTCGCGAGGTGGGCGTCGACGGCCTTGCGCTGGTAGCCGAGCAGTCGGCGCTTGAAGAGCTTTGGTTCAGACGCCATCTCGGCCTCCTTCGGATCACGACCTCTGACCGACGCTACCTGAGCGCGCCCGCCGGGGCGCGCCAGGGCATCAGGGGAGGAACGCCTGGGGATCCTTGGGCTCGCCGTTGACGCGGACCTCGAAGTGCAGATGGGGCCCGGTCGAGTAGCCGGTGCTGCCGATCTCACCGATGACTTCGCCCTGGTCGATCGGATCGCCGACCGATGCGTGGATCACCGACATGTGGGCGTAGAGCGTGGTGACGGTGCCGTCGCCGTGC
>JBCBYI010000262.1:0-4625 GCA_039815945.1 Actinomycetota bacterium
TGCACACAGAAGCTCTGGTAGTTGGAACGGGCCCAGTCGGGCTCGAACGGCGCGCTCACGCCGGCGACGTCGGTGAGCGCTTCGCGGTAGCGGGCGGCGAGCTCACGGCGGCGGGCGACGATCGCCGGAAGGCGCCGGAGCTGGACCCGACCGACGGCGGCCTGGATGTCGGTGAGGCGATAGTTGAAACCGATCACCGGATGCTCTTCGAACACGACCGTCTTGGCTTCGTGACGAACCCGGTCGTTGACGGTCATGCCGTGCTGACGAAGCGACTTCGCGGTCGCGACGATCTCGGGATCGCGGGCGGTGAGCATCCCACCATCGCCGGTGCTCATGACCTTGCGCGGGTGGAACGAGAAGCAGGCGACATCGCCCTCGGGAGCGCCGACCCGGCGCCAGTCGCCATCGACCGCCAACTCGGCGCCGGCCGCGCAGGCGGCATCCTCGACGACGGGGAGGCCATGGGCGCTGGCGATCTCGACGATGCGGCCGATGTCGCACGGCATGCCCATCTGGTGCACCGCGAGCACGGCCTTGGTGCGCTCGGTGATCTTCGCTTCGAGCAGGCCGGGATCGAGATTGTGGGTGCGGCGGTCGACGTCGACGAAGACGGGCGTCGCCCCGCAGTAGGTGATCGCGTTCGCAGTGGCGATGTAGGAATGGCTGACGGTGACGACCTCGTCGCCGGCGCCGACCCCGACGGCCAGGAGCGCCAGGTGCAGGGCGGTTGTGCAGTTGGAGACCGCGGCGGCTCCGGGCGCGCCGGTGAAGGCGGCGAACTCCTCTTCGAAGGCGGCGACCTCGGGACCCTGCGTGACCCAGCCGGACCGGATCACCCGCGCCGCGGCTTCGGCCTCCTCGTCACCGAGGACGGGCCGCATGAGCGGGACGGGCGCCGGCTCGACGCTCACGACGAGGCGGCCGCCGTCTCGGCCCGCCACCACTCGACGAGTCCGCGCAGCCCGGTGTCGAGATCGATCTCCGGAGTCCAACCAAGGTCGGCCGCGGCGGCCGAGATGTCGGCGAGGCGACGAGGCACCGGATTGACCGCCCGCTCGGGGCCGTGCTCGGGCGCGATCTCGATCTCCATCGCCTGGCCGAGCGCGGCGGCGAGATCCTTCAGGCTCGTCTCGGTGTTGGAGGCAATGTTGTAGGCCCGGTCGGTCACCGGCGCCTGCGCAGCGCAGAGGTTGGCCCGGGCGATGTCTCGGGCGTGCACGAAGTCCATCGTCTGCTCACCGTCGCCGAAGATCAGGGGAGGTTGCCCGGCCTCGAGGCGCTCCATCCACCGGATCAGCACCTCGGTGTACTTGCCGAAGGCGTCCATCCGGTCGCCGTACACGTTGAAGTACCGCAGCGCGACGTAGTCGAGATCGAACATGTCGTGGAACGACCGGAGCAGCCCCTCGTTGAAGACCTTGATGGCGCCGTAGAGCGTGCGGTTGTTGTACGGGTGGTGGTCCTCGGTCGTGGGGAAGGTCTCGGCCAGGCCGTAGATCGACGCGGTCGACGAGGCAACGATCTTGGCGACGTCGGCCCGCTGAGCGGCCTCGATGACGTTGAACGTGCCGTTGCCGAGCACGTCGACCGCGAGGCGGGGATCCTCGGCGCAGTGGGTGATGCGGATCGCCGCGAGATGAAAGACCAGGTCGACACCATCCATCACCGACGTGACCTGCGCCGGGTCGGTGATGTCGCCCTCGACGACGGTGACGTTCCCCGTGTCGACCGCGGTCGCGAGGTTGGCCATGCGGCCACGGGTGAAGTCGTCGATGATGACCACCTCGCCGTACGTGCCGTCGGCCTGTTGCGCGACGAGCTGGTCGACGATGTGGGAACCGATCAGGCCGGCACCGCCGGTGACGAGGATCTTCTCGTAGGAGGGCATGGGTCTTTGCTCAGGCGTGCTCGTGGTCGGCGTCCCACTCCAGCAGGAGTTCGACGACACGGTCGAGATGTCGGGTCGGGAGTTCGGGGTACATCGGCAACGAGACCAACTCGTCTGCGGCGGCCTCGGTGAGGGGGAAGTCGCCCCGACCGTGACCGAGCTCGGCGAAGGACTTCTGCAGGTGCACGGGGATCGGGTAGTGGATGCCGCTGGCGACGTCGCGCTCCGCGAGCCAGGCCATGAGGTCGGCGCGGCGGCGGGTACGGATGGCGTAGACGTGATGCACGTGGCGGTAGCCGGCCGGCTCGGTGGGCAGCTGGAACGACGTGGCGGCGAGGCCGACCCCATAGCGGGCTGCATGGGCGCGCCGGGCTTCGGTCCAGGCCTCGATGTGATCCATCTTCACGCCCAACACCGCGCCCTGCACCCCCTCCATGCGGTAGTTGAAGCCCTTGAGGTCGTGCTCGTACTTCACCTTCGCGCCCCAGTCGCGCCGGGCACGGACATCGTCGGCGACCGTATGGTCGTCGGTCACGACCGCGCCCGCTTCGCCGTACGCGCCGAGGTTCTTGCCCGGGTAGAAGCTGAAACCGGCGACCGTGCCGAAGGTGCCGACGGGGCGGCCGTCGATCGCGGCGCCGTGGGCCTGGGCCGCGTCCTCGATCAGCGCGAGGCCACGACGTTCGGCGATCTCGACGAGGGCGGGCAGGTCGGCGGGAAGGCCATGCAGGTGCACCGGCATGATCGCCCGGGTGCGTTCGGTGATCGCCCCCTCGACGAGCGCCGGGTCGAGGTTGCGGGTGACGGGATCGATGTCGACGAACACCGGCGTGGCGCCGGCGTAGTCGATCGCTGCGGCGGTGGCGATGAAGGTCATCGGGGTGGTGATGACCTCGTCACCGGGGCCGACACCTGCGGCCAGGAGGGCGAGGTGCAGCGCACTCGTTCCGGAGTTGACGCCGAGCGCGTGGGCGGCGCCGCAGTACTCGGCGAAGCGGGCTTCGAACGCAGCAACCTTCGGACCGAGGACGAACGCGGTGCTCTCGAGCGTCTCGATGACGGCGGCGTCGATCTCGGCCTTGAGCGCGCGGTACTGCACCCCGAGGTCGACGAAGGCGACGGGATCAGAGCTCAACCGGCGCTCCGTTCTGCGCGAGCGACGCGGTCGCCGCCTCGAGGATCCGCACGACGCGGAGCCCGGCGTGACCGTCGGTGATCGGGGTGGCGCCGGTCTCGACGCACTCGACGAAGTGGGCGGCCTCGATCGCGAGCGCCTCGACGTTGTCGATCCGCGGGGCCCACATGTCGCCCGTGCGGTAGCCGACGTGACGCTGCATCGTGTTGGCCGGTTCCTGCGACATCACGACGCCCTTGTCGTAGACCTTCACCTTCTCCGACATCTCGATGTCGTCGAACACGACCATCTTCTCGCTGCCGCACAGCAGGGTCTGGCGAACCTTCACCGGCGCCAGCCAGTTGACGTGGAAGTGGGCGATGCGGTTGTCGGGGAACGAACAGGTCAGGTATGCGATGTTGACCGGCTCGCCGTCAACGTGGGCCATGCCGGTGGCCGACACCCGACTCGGAGGTGTCCCGAACAGGCGATCCATGATCGAGAGATCGTGGACGGCGAGATCCCAGATCACGCTCACGTCGCTCTGGAAGAGGCCGAGGTTCACCCGCACCGAGTCGTAGTAGTAGAGCTCGCCCAGCTCGCCGGACTCGACGAGCTCGTGCATTTTCCGCACGGCCGAGGTGTAGATGAAGGTGTGGTCGACCATGAGGGTGAGGCCGCGGCGCTCGGCTTCGGCGACGAGCTGCTCGGCTTCGGCGGCCGACGCAGCAATCGGCTTCTCGACGAGCACGTGTTTGCCGGCCTCCAGCGCACGCATGCCGAGCGGGAAGTGCGACGACACCGGGGTGGCGATGACGACCGCGTCGATCGAGTCGTCGGCGAACACGTCGTCGGCGTCGGCGACGGTTCGGATGCTGGGGTACACCTTGGCGGCGGCGTCACGCCGGGCTTCGGAGGCGTCGCAGACCACCGACACGACGGCGCCGTCGGTCAGCATGAAGTTGCGGACCAGGTTCGGGCCCCAGTAGCCGTAGCCGATGATGGCGATGTTGATCATGACGTCAGGTCCTCACCGCAGTCTCCCACCGACCTCTGGTCGGCAGATCGGACCGCGGCTTCACGCCCTGCGTCGTGAAATCCGCCACTCGACGTGACCTCGTCGACGACGATGTCACGTACGACTGCTCCCGCACCGCTCTCCCGCACGCTCGGAACCTATCAGCACGACACGCGTGTATCAGCTTCGCGAGCAGGTCTCTGACACCCGGTCCGACGGGCCCATGCGGAGTCGCAGCACGCGCGCCTACGCTGTCGGCAACGACGGTGCGGCGGCACCGGCACCCCCACGCGGAGGACGCGATGAGTCGGCTCAAGAACCTGGTCTACGACCTCGGAGACCACGTCGGGAACACCTACTTGATGCCGCCCCGCACCGCGTTCGGAAACTATGTCAACCACGGCCCGAGAGACCGACGAGCGGTGGCGCTGACCTTCGACGACGGCCCCTGCCAGGGCTCCACGGAGGCCCTGCTCGACTCGCTCGGCGAGCTCGGCGTGCCCGGCACCTTCTTCTGCGTCGGCGACAATGTGCGCGCCAACCCCGAGATCATCCGCCGACAGCTCGCCGAAGGGCACTGTGTGGGCAGCCACTCCGACCGG
>JBCBYI010000263.1:0-4586 GCA_039815945.1 Actinomycetota bacterium
CGAGCCCCTCGGCGGTGGCCGGAATCTTGATGTAGAGGTTCGGCGCGGCGAGGCGCTCGTCGAGCTCGCGGGCCGAGGCCTCGGTGCCGGCCGAGTCTCGGGCCAGCCCGGGATCGACCTCGACCGAGACATAGCCGTCGAGCCCGTCGCTGTGGTCATACACCGGGCGCAGGATGTCGAGGGCGGCGGCGATGTCGCTGGTGACCAGCTCCCAGTAGCTCGCCTCGACGTCGAGGCCACGTCGGATGGCAGAGGTGAACTCCTCGTCGTACTCCGCCGACCCCTGGATCGCCTTCTGGAAGATCGACGGGTTGGAGGTCAGCCCCCGCACGCCGCGCTCGACCCAACCGGCGAGCTCACCGCTGGTGATCCAGCCCCGGCGGATGTTGTCGAGCCACGGGCTCTGGCCCTGCTGTTCGTAGAGGTCGTGTAGGCGGGACATGGGGTCTCCTGTCGAGAGTGGGGGATCAGGCGCCGATGAGGGCTCGGACGCGGGCCACGACGTTGTCGACGTTGATACCGAGTTCGCGCATCACGACGTCGCCGGGAGCGGAGGCGCCGAAGCGGTCGATCGACACGACGTCGTCGACCCACTGATGCCAGCCCTGGCTGACGCCCGCCTCGACGGCGAGGCTCGGCAGTTCGGGTCGCATCACGGCTTCCTGGGTGTCGGCATCGGCATCGGCGAACAGCTCCCATGAAGGGAACGACACGACGCGGGCGGGAATTCCCGCTTCGGCCAGGGCCGCGGCGGCGTCGACACACACCGAGACCTCACTGCCGCTGCCGACGAGAGTGACGGCGGCAGCGTCGGGCTCCTGCAACACGTAGGCGCCGTCGCGTAGATCGGTGGCGGCAGACCCGTCGAGGACGGGCAGATTCTGGCGGGAGAGGATCAGCGCGGTCGGGCCACCGAACGCCACCGCGATCTTCCACGCGGCGACCGTCTCGTTGGCGTCGGCCGGGCGGAGCACCCGCAGGCCCGGGATCGCCCGCAACGCCGCGATCTGTTCGACCGGCTGATGAGTCGGGCCGTCCTCGCCGACGCCGACCGAGTCGTGGGACCACACGAAGATCGCCTTGGCGTGTGACAGCGCCGCCAGCCGCACGGCGCCTCGCATGTAGTCGGCGAACACCAGGAACGTGCCGACGACGGGGATCGCACCGCCGTGCAGGGCCATGCCGTTGGCGATCGCGCCCATCGCGTGCTCGCGCACGCCGAAGTAGATTTGGCGACCACCGGGATCGGCCGGCGAGAACACGCCGTTGTCCTTGATCACGGTGCCGGTGTTGCCCGTGAGGTCGGCGCCACCGCCGGTCAGCCCGGGGACCAACTCGACGAGTGCCTGGAGGGCGGCGTTGGACGCCTTGCGGGTGGCGACGCTGTCGCCCACCTCGAAGGTCGGGAGGTCTTCGTCCCAGCCGGGCATGCCGGTGCCCGACAGCTGAGCCTCGAGTGCGCCCCGATCGCCGTCGTACGCGGCCAACCGCCCTGCCCAGGCCTCGCGCTCGGCGGCGCCACGCGTGCCGACCTGGAGGTACTGCTCGGCGACGTCGGTGGGGACGTGGAAGGTCTCGTCGGCCGGCATGCCCATCGCGGCCTTCGTGGCCGCGATCTCGTCGTCGAACATCGCGTACCCGTGGGCGTGGTTGGTGTCGGCGGACTCGGTGGCGGGGGTGCCGATGATCGTGCGGAGGATCACCAGCGACGGCTTGTCGGTGACGGCCTTGGCCGCCTGGAGACCGGCCTCGATCGCGTCGAGATCCTCGCCGACCTCGCCGAGTTCGAGCACGTGCCAGCCATACGCTCGGAAGCGAGCCGCGGCGTCGTCGCTCAGGGCGAGATCGGTCTCGCCGTCGATCGTGATGTGGTTGTCGTCGTAGACGGCGACGAGCTTGCCGAGGCCGAGGTGCCCGGCGAGCGAGGCGGCCTCATGGCTGATGCCCTCGGAGAGGCAGCCGTCGCCTGCGATGACGTACACGTTGTGATCGAAGAGGTCGGCGCCGTAGCGGGTTCGGAGCTGGGCCTCGGCGATCGCCATGCCGACGGCATTCGCGATGCCCTGTCCAAGCGGGCCGGTGGTGACCTCGACCCCGACCGTGTGACCGTTCTCGGGGTGCCCCGGCGTCGCCGAGCCCCACTGGCGGAAGTCCCGCAGGTCGTCGACGGTCAGCCCGTAGCCGGCGAGGTGCAGCATGGCGTACTGCAAGATCGACGCGTGGCCGGCCGACAGCACGAACCGGTCGCGGTCGGCCCAGTCAGGGGTCGACGCGTCGTAGCGCATGACCCGGCTGAACAAGACGTGGGCGAGTGGCGCGAGCGACATCGCCGTGCCCTGATGGCCACTGCGGGCCGCGTGCGGGCCGTCCATGGCGATTCCTCGGATCGTGCTGATCGCCCGTGCATCGAAATCGGCCACTGCTTCCGTCCTCCGGTTCAGCCCGCGGCGCGGCGGCGCGCCCGCCCGGACCCTATCCGCGACGGCGGGCGCGCGGTTCGACGTCGAAGCGAGTGTCAGCCGAAGAGGAACAGTGTCGAGGCCGTGAACCCGTGCACATGGTTCTCACCGCCGACCGGACCGATCTCGCCCGCACAGAACATGCCAGCGACAGGCCCGCCGCCGACCGCGGCCGACACCCGACTCGCGTCGTGATCGGCCTCGCCGAACAGACGGTGGCCGCGGCCGTTGCACGTGAAGACGAGGGCGGCGTCGGCGTCGACGACCCGCAGCAGCGACTCGAGATCCTCGGTCGCGGTCTCGGCGTCGCGGACGTGGAACTGCAGCGTCGTGCCGACCGGCGCCCGATCACCGATCCGGATCGCGCCGGTGGGATGATCGGCGCCGAGGATGCCGCGCACGAGGAAGTCGCCCCGCTTGAACTCGCTGGCCGACTCGTCGACAACGACCCCGACGTGCAGGCCGCGGGCCATCAGCGCCTTCGTGTGATCGTCGGCCTCGTCGACGAGTTCGCTGAGCCGTTCCAGGGCAGGGCGCATCGCCAGGCCGCGGACGAGGTTCGCCTCGCTGTCGGTGACGATGTAGGGCTCACCGACAGGCCGGCACCCCTGGGACACGACCGCCATCTCGCCGAGGCCCGCCGGAAGCAGGATGCCGACTGCTCCGTCGGCGTGCAGGCGACCGTCGAGGATCAGGCGGTTGGTGCCGGGGCCGCCTTCGGCGGACGCCACCCCGCCCACGAGTCGGAGGTGCGGATACTGCTGGTTGGACGCCTTGGTGAGCGCGTCGACCGGGAACGAGAACGGCTCGGTCAACAGCACGAGCGTGCGGGCGCCGTCGGCCGCGTCGTCGGGCATGCCGACCACGGCGGTGCCCTCCGCAGCGCGCACGGTTTCGAGCCGCACCGCTTCGGCCCGGCCGACCCGGCCCACCCACAGCGACACGGCCGGCCCCTCCTCGGCTTCGGAGCCGTTGCCGATGACTGCGATCGCGGTGCAACCGGCGAGGACGCCGGGACGCAACAGCTCCTGCACTGCGGACGCGATCTCCTCGACGACCTCGACTGGGTGGCCGCTCACGAAGAGCAGCGCGATGTCGGGAGCCTCGCCGACGGTCTCGACGACCGTGCCGACGACCTCGCCGACGGCGTAGGCGGCGTCGGGGTGCTCCGAGATCGCCGCGCCGAACGACGCCACGTCAGTCCGCCGGCGGGGGAAGGATGGTGTAGGGCACCGTGACGTGGGGATCCTGGTTGATCCGACAGCGTGCCTCGATCGTGCCGTACTCCTCGAACTCCAACTCGGCCCGCACCAGGCGATAGGTGAACTTGCCGGGTTCGACATCGAAGGGCTGCACGTTTCGGGCGATCTGTTCGTCGCCGCGATGGAAGGTCACCTCGAGGACGCCCTGGCCCGAGCCCTCGGGCGCGCAGCGGATGATCACACAGAGATGGGGCGCCCACGTGAAGGGCAGGGGAGCGGGGGCGGCGGCGCTGAACTGGATCCCGGAGAGGTCGATCCGGGTCGCCGGCCCCGGCACCTGCCGGAGGTCGATCTCGTCGATGAACAGGGCGGCGATGATCTCCATGGCCCGCCACGGTACAAGCCACTCCCACCCGAAGCCCCACTAGGGTTCGGTACTGTGACTGGGTTGGCGACGAAGGACGCGATCATCATCGCGGCGCAGCACCTGTTCGCCGAACGGGGCTTCGACGGCACCTCGCTCAACCTGATCGCGGGCGAGGTCGGCATCCGTCGCCAGAGCCTCCTGCATCACTTCCCGACCAAGGAGGCGATGTACCGCGAGGTCTTCGAGCGGGCCCTCGCCGAATGGTACGAGCGGGTCGAGGCCGCGGTCGCCGGCAGCGACGCCGACGGCTGGGACGAGGTCGACCACGTGTTGTCGGCCGGCTTCGAGTTCTTCAAGGCCAACCCCGATTTCGTGCGGCTCGTGCGCCGCGAAGCGCTCTCGGAGGAAGGCACCGGCCATGTGGAGCTCGGCGTTGCGTTGCAGCCCCTGTTCGCCCGGGCCGCGGAGTACTTCGAGCGAGAGATGGATGCGGGCCGGTTCCGTCGCCACGATCCCGAGCAGCTCCTGCTCACCGGGTACGGCGCCTTGCTGTCGTAC
>JBCBYI010000264.1:0-4534 GCA_039815945.1 Actinomycetota bacterium
ACGATCCGGCGGAGGAGGAACGCAGAGCCGAGTGCGGCGAGCATGCCGACCGGGAGGATGAGCGACCAGTCGAACCACGCGCTGGCCGTCATACCGGCGACGGCGCCGAGCCAACCGGCGATCACGAGTCGCCGCCGCGCCGGGGCGCGCCAGGACGCGTACCGCTCGTCATTGAGTTCACGATCGACCCTGTCTCGGATCGAGTCGAGCATCTCGGCTCGCTTGGCGTCGATCTGCTCACGGCGGTCGTTGGTCATCACTCGCTGCTCCGTTCGTAGATGACCTCGCTGAGCGGCGTGAACTCGTCGAAGGAGAACACCGCCTCGACCGGCAGGCCGAAAAAGTCGCAGATGGTCATGGCCAGCGAGAGCGAGGGGTTGTACTCACCGCGCTCCAGGTAGCCCACGGTCTGGTAGTGGACCCCGATCGCCTCGGCGAGATCACGCCGGCTCAGGTCTCGCTCGGCCCGGAGCACGGGGATGCGGTTGGGCACCGGGCGCTCGTCGGTCTTGGGTGTCCGTCCCATACAACTCTGAAAACGGCTCAGTACAACTCTGAAAACGGCAGAGACCGGCGCTCCGGAGAGCGCCGGCCTCGAGTGCTGGTCTCAGATCAAGGGATCAGGAGACGTAGTTCTGGAGCGAGAACTCGGTCGGCTTGCTGATCACGCCACCCTGGTCCTGCTCCACCCAGTCGATGAAGGTCTGGGCGTAGTCGATGAACAGGTCGGTCGCTCGGCCGTCGGCCACGGCGTCGGCGAGGACGAAGTAGCCATCACCGCCTCCGGCCATGAACGAGTTCACCACCACGGTGTAGGTGGCCGTCGGATCGATCGCCACGTACGTGTCGGTGCCCTTCGGCTGGACCTCGACGTTGGTGAAGCGGGACTCGAAGGGCTGGGTGGTGTCCAGGTCCCAACGGATGCCGGCGCCGTAGGGGAACGCACCGCTGGAGCCGCCGTTGTCGAGCGTGTTGCTCAGTCCCTGTTCGAGGGCGAGCACGACCTCGGCGCCGGTGAGCTCGATCTCCACCATGGTGTTGGCGAAGGGAAGCAGTTCGTAGGCGTCGGCGATCGAGATGTCGCCGGCCGGGATGTTGATCCGAACACCACCGGAGTTCTGCAGCGAGATCTCCGCGTTGAACGCACGGTCGAGGAACGCCTGGGCGACCAACTGCTGGATCTCGCCGCCGTTCGGCGTCGAGCCCCCGCAGAGTCCGTTGTCGCGGCCATCGTTCGGGAAGCGACCGAGGCAGAGATCCTCCGATGCGGTGCCGATCGAGGCCGAGGCGAGTTCGTCGACCTGGGCGGCGAAGTTGGCGAACAAGGCGTCGGCGTCGGCGTCGGTGCCGTACTGCTTCTGACCGTTGTCGACGATGTACTGCTCGACGACCGAGGCATCGAGTGCGGTGCCGTTGCCGTCCTCGTCGAGATCACGGATCTCGCCGAGGAGGAGGTGCGGGGTGCCCTCGCAGCTGGTCACGCGGCCACGGTTGTCGAAGCCGACGTTGAGGTGACCGATCGCCTTGCCGTACTCCCACGCCTGGACGACGCACGCCGTGTTGCCCGCCGCGTCGGTGGTGACGGTCGGGTAGGCGCCGGCGCTGCTCAGCCCGAAGGCCGAGAGGTCGCCGAGGCGGCTGTGCGAGTCGCCGCCGACGACGACGTCGACGCCCGCGACCTGCGAGAGCAGGTCGAGGTCGTTCTCGTAGCCGTAGTGGGTGACGAGCACGATCTTGTTCACACCGACCGCGGTCAGCAGATCGGTGTAGAGCTGGGCGGTCTCGACCTCGTCGAGGAAGACGGTGGTGTCGTCGGGCTGCGACGAGATCTGGGTCTTCTGGGCGATGTCGATGCCGATGAAGCCGACCTTCTCGCCGTCGTACTCCTCGACGACGAAGGGCCGGATGTAGTCGTCCTGGTTCACCGGCGCGAGCGGCGTGCCGATCTCCGGCACGACGTTCGCGGCGAGGGTCGGCGTCCCACAGTCGCCGGCGTTGAGGAAGTCGAGGAAGGTGACGAGTCCGGCGTCACCGGCGTCGAACTCGTGATTGCCCAATGCGAAGATGTCGAAGCAGATCTCGTTCATGAGCGCTGCGTCGGCCTCGCCGGCGAAGAGGGTGTAGAAGAGCGTGCCGGTGATGGCGTCGCCTGCGTGGACCTTGGCCACGTTGGCCTCGGGGCCGAGCTCGTCCTCGAGCGTGGCGAACGCCTCGACGATGCGACCGAACCCGCCGATCTCGACGTCGACCTCCTCGTCACCGATGAAGAAGTCGAGATCGTCCGCTTCGAGGTGGGAGTGGTGGTCGTTCATGTGGAGGATGTCGAGCTCGAACCGCTCGGCCCGCGGGGTGCTGTCGTTGTCGTAGATCACGCCGATGGCGTTGCGATCGCCGCGGCGGGCGTTCGTCGCGATGATGCGGATCCGGAGCCGCTCGTCGCGCTCGGCGTCCTTGTCGTCGATCAACGGGACCGACACGAAACCGGAGGTCTCGCCCGGGGCGATGTTGACCCACTCGACGAAGCCCCAGAAGTCGCGCTTCACCTTGGCCGAACCGTTCAGAATGCGGGTCGCGACCCAGATGTTCGAGTCAGCCGGCTCGTCGATCGAGACCTCGAACACGATCTCGCCGTCGCTCTCGATCGCCGACGAGTCGCTCACGGACACGCGCGGAAGTGTGTTCCGCTTCGGTGGATTCGAACTCCCACCCTCGGCCGATGCCACGGCCGGGAACGCCAACAACAGCGCCAAGAGCGCCAATACCAACTTCTTCACGGGATCTCCCTGGGTCGACCGCCCGCCGGCGGTTCCAATGCCGAGCGAACTGTAAGCACGGAGCGTGATGTCTCGGCGGTGTCGCGGTCACCCCAGGTGAACAGCGGGTTGCGATCGGGTGGCCGCGCGTTCGTCGCGCCACCGAGCGTGGTGGTGGTGCCGCGTTGCGATCAGCGGGCGGTCCCGAGGCCACCCTCGACGACGGCGTGCATGTGGGCCGGACCGATGCCGCAACAGCCGCCGATCACCGTGGCCCCGGCCGATCGCCACGCGGGGACGAACGAGGCGTAGTCCTGCGGCGTGATGGCGTCTTCGAAGGTGAGCACGCCGTCGACGACGGCGGTGGCGTGGGCATAGGCCCCCAGCACGCCGTCCCACCGGGGCCGGATGGCCTCGAGGCAGGCTTCGACGAGTCGCGTATCGGTGTGCATCACGAACATCGCGTCCACGCCGTACCCCGCGGCGACGTCGACCGCGTCGATCAGCAGGTCTTCGCCCCCGTCGACGCGTTCCTCGCTGCGCAGCGGGATCGGGTCGGGGAGATCCTCGGCATCGAGCCCTTCTTCTCGGCCCACCGTGAACCCCACCCAGACCGGGAGGCCGACCTCGGTGACGGCATCGAGCGTGGCCGTCATCCGAGGGATGTCGCACATCATCTCGAGGCTGAACAGGTCGGCGCCGGCGTCGCGCATGATCGTCGCCTGCTCGATGGTCTCGTCGCGGAGTTCGTCGAGCGGCTGCGGCTTGCGGGCGAAGCTCCAGTTGCTGATCCCCGCCGCCACGACGACGTCGTCGTCTCCGTGGGCGTCGCGAGCCTCCACTGCGATCTCGACCGCCCGGCGGTTGAGTTCCTCGAAGCGTTCCGGCGCACCGACGTCTCGACAGACGTTCTTGCCGGTGGCGAACGTGCACGAAGCGATCATCCGTGCGCCCAGCGCCACGTACTCGTCGTGGATCGAGCGCACGATTCCGGGATGGGTGACGGCCGACATGCCGCTCCAGCCATGATCGGTCTCCGGCACCCCGCGCCGCACCGCCTCGGATCCGGTGGCGCCGTCGATCAGGATCGGCTCGCCGGCGCGGGCACGGGTGAGCAGACGGTCATAGCGGGTCATGGCGTGATGATGGCACGCCTCGCTCACAGAGCAACTCGGATCTTCGCTCGTCCCAGTCCCCGGCCTCCTGGGCGGCGTAGACCTCGTCCCGCTGGGCCTTTGGCCAGAAGCGCTCGACGAGTTCGGCCATCGTGTTGCCCTCCAGCGAGCACCCCTCACCGGTGTGACAGGTCGGGCATCGTGAGCGGGTGCTGAGCGGGACGGCCCATCGTCGCGGCAACCCTGGAAAAGTCACTGCGTCGATCTTCGTGAGCGGACGGTCCGGCCGTCCCGATCAGCACACCGATCACTACGGCACAAGCCACGTCCGACCTGAACACGGTTTTCCACAAGGGGTCGCCGGACCCATGACCGTGGGGTCCAAGGTCCGAAGGCCCTGGGGCCGGTGGGGCCAGATGTCCCGGTGGCGTCACGATCGCCGGCGGCGTACGGTCGTCGTACCGCCGTCGTCGAAGGGGGTCGCATGACGGTCGACCATCGCAGCCGCTTGCACGTCGACGAGGTGGCGCTCGACGCCGCAGCCGCGATCGACGGCTATCTGCCGGATCGGATCCGAACCCACGGCGAACTCGCGGGCCGTGGGCTCGCCGTCAAGGGCCTGCCGACGTTGGGCTTCGTGGTCGGCGGGCGGTCGACGACACTCGC
>JBCBYI010000265.1:0-4485 GCA_039815945.1 Actinomycetota bacterium
GCCGCGTCGATGGCCATCGCCCTCTCCGTGCGGCCGGTGCGTCGTCACGTGGGCACGACCCTGCTCGGGGTGGTCGGCGTGTTCGGGGTGCTCCATCTCGCCATCGCCTTCACGACCGCGTACGCGATCGCCTGCGTGCTCTTCTTCGTGGCTGCGGCGCTCGATTCGGTGTCGGTCTTCATCCGGTCCACGCTGATCCCGCTGGCGACCCCCGAGGACATGCGCGGCCGGGTGCTGGCGGTGGAGAACGTCTTCATCGGCGCGTCCAACGAGATGGGCGCGGTCGAGTCGGGCGTGACCGCCGCCGTCTTCGGCCTGGTCGGGGCGATGGTGTTCGGCAGCATCGGCACCCTGGTCGTCGTGGCGGCCTGGTGGCGCTTCTTCCCTGCGCTGCGCGACGTCGATCGCTTCAGTGAGGTCCGGGCCAATTGAGGTTCTCAGGTCGTCGGTGACGTCGCGATCGTTTGGTGCGATGCCGTCCAGGCTGCGAGGATCCGTCCACATCGACCCAGGAGAGTCCCGATGACCGACGCCCTTGATCCCTTCCGCCTCGACGGCAAGACCGCCGTGTTGACCGGAGCCGGTAGCGGTATCGGCAAGGCGACCGCAGAGCTGTTCGCGTCCGTCGGCGCGTCGCTCGTCCTCGGCGACATCGACGACGCCGCGGTCTCGGCGACGGCCGACGCGATCAACGCCGCTGGAGGCACCGCGGTGGCACAGCGGTGCGACATCACCAAGAAGACCGACAACGAGGCGCTCGTCGCCCGCGCGGTCGACGAGCACGGACGCCTCGACGTGATGGGCAACATCGCCGGCGTGCCGCACAACCGGATGATCACCGACGTCACCGAAGAGGAGCTCGACCGCATGCTCGCGATCAACCTCAAAGGACCGTTCTTCGGTGTGCAGGCGGCGCTCGGCCAGATGCTCACCCAGGACACCGGCGGGTCGATCATCAACGTCGCGTCGTCGGGCATGGACTTCGCGTCCCCGACCCTGTCGGTCTACGCGATGACCAAGGCCGCGGTGGCCAGCCTCGGCCGTACCGCCGCGATCGAGGGGGCCCACAAGCGGATCCGGGTCAACACGATCGCTCCGGGCGCCACCGTCACAGCGTTCACCGACGTCTCGGTGACCGACGACGAGGGCAACATCAACGCCGAAGCCCGCGAGGGCAAGATCAAGATGCTCACGGGCGCCTCCCCGATGCAGATGATCGGCGACGCCGACGATCAAGCCAATCTCATCCTCTACCTGGCGTCCGACGCGTCGAAGTTCGCGACTGGCCAGATCTGGCGCTGCAACGGCGGCGCCCCCATGGTCTGGTAGCGACTCGACCCGCCGCGGTCGGTCGCGCCCGAATCACCCGGCCCTAGCCTGCGGCGGTGGCCGTCGTCCTCGCGCTCCTCACCGCCGCCCTCTTCGGCACCGGCGACTTTCTCGGCGGGCTGTCGGGCAAGCGGATGAGCGTGCTGCGGGTCCTGGCGATCTCGCACACGGTCGGTCTGGTCCTCATCACCGTGGCGGCGTCGGTCCTCGCCGAGCGCTTCATCCTCGAGGATCTGCTGTGGGGCGCGCTGTCCGGGGTCGCCGGCTTCATCGGTCTCGCGCTGCTGTATCGCGGCCTGGCCCGCGGCCCGATGGGCGTGGTGGCGCCGCTCACCGCGATCACGTCGGCGTCGGTGCCGGCCGCGTGGGGTCTGCTCGTCAACGGCGAGTCGCTCGCCGGCACGGCCTGGGTGGGCGTCGTGGTCGCACTCCTCGCGATTGGGTTGGCGAGTGCGACGCCGTCCGACGGCACGCCGATCACCGGCGCCGCCATCGTCGAGGCGCTGCTCGCCGGTGTCGGCTTCGGGCTCATGTTCGTTGGGCTCGACCAGACCGTCGACGCGTCGGCGCCCTGGCCGGTGGTCGGGGGCCGCTTGATGACCGTCACCGCGATGGCGGTCTTCTTCGGCGTCGTCCGACGGGAGTCGCCGTTGCCGCCGGTGCGGGCCGACATCCGGCTCCCAGCGTTGGCCGGGGTGGTCGACACGGTGTCGAACGCGATGTTCCTCTACGCGACGCTCGAAGGCGATCTCGCGATCGTAGCGGTGCTGTCGTCGCTGTACCCGATCGCGACCGTCATCTTGGCCCGTGTCGTGTTGGGCGAGCGCCTCACCCGGGTGCAGCAGGGCGGCTTCGTGGCTGCGATGATCGCCACGGCGCTGATCGCCGTCTGAGTGGCAGACTGCTGCGATGGACGCCGTACTCGCCGCACTCGACGCCACCGGGCAGCCCTACGAACGAATCGACTGCGACCCGGATCTCGCCGACACGGCGGCGTTCTGCGAGCACTACGGGTACGAAGCCGACGAGAGCGCCAACGCGATCCTGGTCGTGGGCAAGTCCGACGACCGGCCGGTCGCGTGTTGTGTCGTGCTCGCGACGACCCGGCTCGACGTCAACGGTGTCGTCCGCAAGCGACTCGGCACCCGCAAGGCCTCGTTCGCGTCGGCTGACGAGACGCTCGAACGATCCGGTGGCATGCAGATCGGTGGCGTCACCCCGTTCGGCCTGCCTCCCGACCTCCCGGTGTGGGTCGACGAGCGGGTGCTCGAACGTGAACGGGTCATCGTCGGCGGCGGCTCCCGGGACCGCAAACTGTTGTGTCCCCCGGCTGCGCTGGCGGCGTTGCCGAGCGCCGAGGTGGTGCCCGATCTGGCCAAGGCGCCGTCCGACTGATCCAGAGGCCCCAGATCCGATGTGACCATGGTCCGCACGTCTGGGCGAGACGTGCCGACGCCATCCCGCCGACGGTGGTTTCGCTCTTCGTTGTGACGACCGGGGGGCCTCTGGAGGCCGCCTAGTCGCTCTCCGGAGCCAGCGGTCCTCGTTCGACCACCCCTCGCAGGGCGAAGCTCGACCGGACCTTGGCCACGTGGGGAAGCCGGGCCATCTGGGTGCGGTGAATGCGCTCGTAGTCGGCGACGTCGGCCGCCACGACCTGGAGCAGGTAGTCGAAGTCGCCCGCCATCAGGTGACAATTCACCACCTCGGGCACCTCCTCGACCGCAGCTTCGAACTCGTCGAGATGGTGCTCGTGTTGGCTGTCGAGGGAGATCTCCACGAAGACGGTGGTCCCCAGGCCGATGCGTTCGCGATCGAGCACTGCGTGATACCCGCTGATCACCCCCGACTCCTCGAGCCGGCGCACCCGTCGCAGGCATGCGCTGGGGGAGAGGTGGACCGCGTCGGCGATCGCGGCGTGGGTCATGCGGGCGTCGCGCTGCAGGAGCGCGACGATGCGCCGGTCGATCCGATCGAGCTCCATCACGAGCCGATCATAGCGGCCGCAGACTTCGAGAGCGCACGAAGCGTGCGCGGTGCACTCACTGGACACAGGATCTTGCAGGGATCGAGCGGAGGCGTTGGCCTATGTTGCTCGTGAGAGCCCGGACGAGAAGAGGAACGGCCCATGCACGTCGGTGTCCCCACGGAGGTCAAGGTCGCCGAGCGGCGCGTCGGGCTCACCCCGGCCGGTGTACGAGAACTCGTCGCCCATGGGCACGAGGTGTCGGTGCAGCGCGGTGCCGGACTCGGCGTCGGCGCCAGCGATGAGGCGTACGTCGCGGCGGGCGCCTCGATCGCACCCGAGGCCGCGTCGGTGTGGCGCGACGCCGATCTCATCGTGAAGGTCAAGGAGCCCCAGGCTCCCGAGCGGGCGATGCTCCGCGACGGCCAACTGTTGTTCACCTACCTCCACCTCGCGCCCGACGCGGAGCAGACCGAGGAGCTGCTGGCGAGCGGCGCCACCTGCATCGCCTACGAGACGGTCACCGACCGCAACGGCGGGCTCCCGCTGCTGGCCCCGATGAGCAAGGTGGCCGGCCGCATGGCTGTCCAGGCCGGCGCGCATTGCCTCGAATCACCGGCCGGCGGCGCCGGCATCCTGCTCGGTGGCGTGCCCGGGGTCGCCTCGGGCCACACCGTCGTGATCGGTGGCGGCGTGGTGGGGGAGAACGCCATCGAGATGGCGATCGGCCTCGGATCCCAGGTCACCGTGCTCGACCGAGACCTCGACGTGCTCGACCGGCTCGCCCGGCGGTTCGGCGCCGAACTGGAGACCGTCTACTCGACCCGAGCCTCGCTCGAGGGGCACGTCCTGGCCGCCGACCTCGTGATCGGCGCGGTGCTCGTCCGCGGCGCAACCGCACCCAAACTCGTGACCGAGGACCTCGTCCGGCGAATGCGACCGGGCTCGGTGTTGGTCGACGTCGCGATCGACCAGGGCGGGTGCTTCGAGACGAGTCGACCCACCACCCACGACGAGCCGACGTATCTCCTCCACGACGTCGTCCACTACTGCGTGGCGAACATGCCCGGGGCGGTACCGCAGACCTCGACCAACGCGCTCAACAACGCGACGCTGCCGTTCACCTTGGCACTGGCCGACCACGGCCCCCGCGACGCCCTGCTCGCCGACCCTCACTTCCTCGGCGGATT
>JBCBYI010000266.1:0-4452 GCA_039815945.1 Actinomycetota bacterium
ACACCGGGATGGTGACCAGGTCCTCCCAGAGGATGGCGTCGACCTGGTTGGAGATCTCCACCTGGGTGTCGAAGTCCAGCTCGCCGTTGATGGCGTCGAGGAGGGCGTCCACGTCGGCGTTGCCGTAGCCACCGAAGTTGATGCCACCGCCGGTGCGGTAGATCTCCGACGAACCGGTCTTCAGCGGGCTACCGGCCCAGGCGAACATCGCGATGTCCCAGTCGCCGGCGGAGAGCTCGACGTCGAAGAACGTGTCCGAACCGGCGTCGATGACGTTGAAGCCGATCTGGTTGCAGCTGGCGATGGTCAGGGCGACCTGGTCGGTACGACGGGCGTTGCCGCCGTTGTCGAACCAGCCGAGACGGATGTCGACGGGCTGAGCGACGCCGGAGGCGTCGAGCAGGGCCTGCGCGGCCTCGAGATCGACCTCGTCGTAGGCGCCACCGCTGGCGTCCACGTAGCCGTCCTCGAACTGCTGGTTGTAGCGGTTGTTGAGGACGGTGGCGCTCGGGTCGAGCGGGAGGATCAGGTTCGACACCATCTGCTGACGGGGCAAGCAGAGGGCGAACGCCTCACGGACGTCGCGGTTGGCGAGCGCCTCGTTGGCGAAGTTGAAGTCGAAGTGCTCCCACACGAACTGCGAGCCACCCTCGACGACGATGCCGTCGGTGCCCTGGAGCGAAGCCAGAAGGTCCGGGGTCGGCTGCGGGTCCATGGCGTTGATCTCACCGTTGGCAAGCGCCTGGGCCTGGGCCTCTTCCGCGATGTAGCGGACGGTGACCGGACCGGCGGCCGCGGTACCCCAGTAGGCGGGGTTCGGGGTGAGGGTCAGGCTGGTGCCAGCTTCCCACGAGTCGAGCATCATCTTGTCGCCCGACGGGATCAGCGCCGAGTCGAGGAGCTCACCCGGGTTCATCGCCCAGGCGGTGTTGAAGAAGTCGGCCATGGCCTGGATGGCGTCACGATCACCACCGTCGAAGGCGGCGATCAGGTCGTCGACACCGGCTTCACGCGCGATGACGTGGGCAGGCATCATGCCGGTGAAGGTCGCGCGCCAGTCGGAGTAGATGTCCGAGTAGACGTTGGTGACGGTCTTGCCATCGTCGGAGCAGGTCATCGACTCGATCGAGTCGTAACCGGTGGTGCCGGTGATCTGGAAGAGCTGGATCTCCGACTCGGACTCCTCGTCGATGACGGGCTCGCCGTCAGCGTCGACCTCGACCCAGGCGCCGCTGTAGGCCTGGTAGGTGAAGTAGAAGTCGTCACAGTCGATCGGCTCGCCGTCGGACCACGCCGCGTCGGCGTTGATGACGTACTCGATGGTCTGCGGGTCGGTGCTCAGCACGGTCGCGGAGTCGAGGAGTTCCTCGTCCATGACCAGGCCGCCACCGGGGCCGGCGAAGAAGAACGTGTCGGGAAGCACCTCGTTGAGCACGATGGTGTTCTTCACCGAGTTCGACGACGCGAGGCCGTTGTTGTAGTTCGAGAACTCCTGCGCGTTGCCGTAGGCGACCGCGGTGGCCGGCTCGTCGGCGGGAGCGTCGTCGGACGAGTCGTCCTCGTCGGACGAGTCGTCCTCGTCGGCCATGTCGTCGTCGGACTCTTCGGCCATGTCGTCGTCGGACTCTTCGGTCGTGGCGTCGCCGCCGTCGGCCTCGTCCTCGTCGTCGCTACCGCACGCGGCAGCGATCAAGCTGAAAGCCAACAGGCCCATCAGCAACTTCAACCAGTGTGAACGCATGTGTATAAACCCCTCCTTGGGTGTATGTGCCCGGTCCCCCTCGCGGGACGGCGCGTGGCGCGCGTCGACACGTTGCGGGACCAGAAGCCCAAGACGGTAAGGGGTCCCACAAGCCGATGCAACGCTTGCGGCGCCTTCCGGGCCGATGTCACACGCACGTAACAACGAAGAAACCGGGCCGGTTCGGACCGGTCGACGACCCTCCTTTTCGAACTTAGCCAGGGGCCTGCCTGAAACGACGCGGTAGAGCGGGGACCACCCCGTCTGACCTGATCATGACCGCCGAGCGAGGCGATGCGACGACGGCGCCCGGTCGCGGCGATCCGGGAATTTCTCAGTCGTAGGTCGGGGCGGCGAAGAATCCATCGAGTCCGTACGGCGTGTACGGCCCGAGGATGTTCTGTTCCAGCACGCCGATGCCGAGCCGCTCGACACCCTCGCCGTCGGCGTACGTCGCCCGCATGAGGTGCTGACAGTGCTGATTCTCGTACGCCGTGTCGTCGACCTCGTCGAGCGCCCAGGACTCGCTCTCCATCGCCAGGTCGTCGTGCCACTTGCCGTGGACCCAGACCGGATGGGTGTAGCCGATGCCCTTCATCCGGAAGGTGAAGATCGGTTCGAGGCGTACCTCGTGGCGGGCACCGTCGTTCACCGAGGTCATCGCGATCGTCGCACCGGTGATCATGCGGTTTCCCGAGGCGAAGGTGACGTCGTGTTCGAGGTTGCGCATGTGCTCGACGGCGGGATCCTCGACGCCGGGCAGATCGTCGGGCGAGGCGTAGACCGGCAGCCGGGCCCCGACCTGGAACAGGGGACGGCCGACGTTGTCGTCGAAGAGTTGGTAGTGCAGGCAGAGGTCGTCGAAGTTGAGCGGCGCCCAGAGGAAGAAGATGCCGCCCATCTGCGAGGCGGCCGGTGCGCCACGGGTGTCGCCGCCGATCAATGGCCGCACGCCCCACGAGCGGTCCTTGGTGCCGACGACCTCGTCGGGGTCGATCTCGATGCGGGTGTCGCCGAACTGCACCCAGCCGGTCCAGCGGCCGAGCTGGGTGAACCGGGTGGTGTCCATGATCTTGCGGAGGCCACGGCCGAGGTGATGACGCGGCTCCTCGACGTTGCCGGTGCGGCCTTCCCAGAGCAGGTCGCAGGTGAAGTCGGTGTCGTTCTCGGTGACGGTGATGCGACAGCGTCGCATCGGCTCGATGATCTCGAGCGAGTACGGCCCGATCGTCAGGTCGCTCGGCTCGTCGCTGCGACGCCCCGAGACGTGGAAGGCGTACTGGCGCCCCTCGTGGATGAACGACACGTGGGCGTCCTTCACGCCGAGGTGCTGATAGAGCGCGGCGCCGGCGCCGAGGTAGAAGTCACCGCTGGTCGAGTAGCCGTTGAACCAGTAGCGCTCGTAGACGTCCTTGTCGCTGGTCGCCGGGTGGGCGACCGGATCGGGCGTCTGGTGGATCGGGTAGTCGTCGAACCTCGAGAGCATGTCCCGAAGTGTGACGGCTACGCGGCGCTGCGTCGATTCCGTCGGCGCCGTCCCCGCGAGGCACCCGGCACCGGCTCCCATCGGAAGCGCTTCCACGCCACGATCGCCCCGAGCACGGTCCAGCCCGCCATCACCGCGATGCGGTCCCACTCGAAGGCGGGGGCCTCGGTGAACGGCGACATCGCCTCGGCGAACGCAACGGCGAAGGGCTTCAACGGGAAGATGTCGCCGACGAGCGTCAGCCACGCCGGCGGGTCGTCGAGCGGGACGAACACGTTCGACATGAATCCGAGCGGCAGGATCGTGGCGTTGGCGATCGCCGGCGCGGCCGATGCCGTCTTGGCGATCGAGGCGAGCGCGACGCCGAGTGTCGCGAAACACGCCGTGCCGGCGACGAACGCGAGGACCATCGCCGGCAGCTGGGCGAGTTCGACCTCGACGCCGTACGCGACGATGCCGACGACGACCATCAGCGTCGTGGCGAAGGCGGCGATCCACATGCCCGACAGGATCGAACCGGCGAGGAACACCCACGGCGGGATCGGGGTGCCCCGCACCCGCTTGAGCACGCCGTCGTCGCGTCGCATCGTGAGATTGATCGCGATGTTGGTGTACGTGGCCGACGCCGCGGCGAACACCCCGAGCCCGGCGGCGTAGAACTGGGCGGTGGCGATCTCGCCGTAGCTGGTGCCGATGGGGTCGTTGCCGAAGAGGGCGACGAAGAGCACGAGCATCACGAGCGGCAGCCCGATGGTGAAGAAGGCGCCGATCGGGGTGCGCCAGAACAACCGGTTCTCGGCCCGGATCGACCGGATCAGCAGCTGAAGATCGCGTCGAATCGGGGACCGTCGATCGGTCGCGAGGGTGGCGCTGGCGTCGCTCATGGACCCCATCATGGCGCCGTGGCCAGCCGGTGACGACCAGGGCATCTACTGTCGTGGCGTGGCCGACCTTCCTGATCCCTTCGGAGGCACCGGCGAACGGCACGACGTCGTCATCGCCGCCAACCGCCTGCCCGTCCGTCTCGACGGCGATGGCGGCTGGGCGCTGAGCCCCGGCGGACTCGTGACCGGCAGGCCGGTGAAGAGAACCCCCTTGATCGGCCTCGCGCCGATTGCCAACAGCGCCTCGTTCCGTTGCAACGGAAGCTCGATCAGCTCACGAGCTCGTTCAACGACGTCGGTCAGGCCTCCAAAGTCCGAGAAGTCAAGTCCGCTGCCTCCGG
>JBCBYI010000267.1:0-4253 GCA_039815945.1 Actinomycetota bacterium
TGCGGATCACCCCGGCGGCCACGGCACGGGGCGTGCGGCCGTGTTCGACACAGCCGTATCCGCACCGGGACAGACCCGGATCGATTCCCAACACGAACATGTGTACGACCCTAGCGGGTCATCAAGATCCGGTGGTGCCAGCCGATGTAGGAGGGGTGACTCACACCCCGCCGCCCCCCGCTCCACCGGAGGACGCCGTCGCCCTTCATCACGTGTCGAAGGCGTTCAACGGCAAGCCTGCCCTGTCGGATCTCACCGTCGTCGCCCCTCGGGGCCAGATCACCGTGCTGCTCGGCCCCAACGGCGCCGGCAAGACCACCGCGATCCGCTGCATCACTGGCGCGATGACCCCCGATTCCGGCTCGGTCCACACCCTCGGCCTCAACCCCGATCTCGACGGCGAGACCGTCCGCATGAGCTGCGGCGTCGTGTCGGCCAAGCCCGCGCTCTACGACCGGCTCACCGGTTGGGACAATCTGACCTACGCCGCCGAGCTCCACGGCGTCGACAAGGCCGTCCGCCAGGAGCGCATCCGGGCGGCCGCGGCTCGATTCGGGATCGAGCACGCGCTCGACGAGCAGGTCGGCGGCTACTCGACTGGCATGAAGACCCGGCTCGCACTCTCGCGTTCGGTGCTGCACGAACCCGAGCTGCTGCTGTTCGACGAACCGACGTCGGGCCTCGACCCCGAATCGGCCCAGGCCGTGCTCGCGCTGATCCGTGACATGACCGCCGACGGGCACACCGTCGTCATGTGCACGCACCACCTGGTCGAGGCCGAGGGCCTCGCCGACCACGTCATCGTGCTCGACACCGGCACCGACCTGGTGGCCGGCCGGCCGAGCGAACTGACCCGCACCTACTGGCCCGAGGATTCCGTCCACATCACCCTCGAGGGCGACGAGGCCCGCCAGGCCAAGCTGTTCGACCTCGACGTGATGCCCGGCGTGGCTCGGGTCGAACCGGCGGCCGGCGCGGGTGCCCGGGTCGTGCTCGACGATCCGGCGATCGTGCCCGACATCGTGGCGGCCCTGGCGACGAGCGGCGCTCGCGTCCAGAAGGTCGTCCCCCACGAGCCGACGCTCGAGGAGTTGTACTTCGCCGTCCGCCGCTCCGCCCGGGATCTGGGCGAGGGCTCGGTCGGCCACGGCTTCACCCAGGAGGAGGCGATCCGATGAACTGGACTCGCACGATGACCGTCGCCCGAACCGACGTGAAACAGTTGGTGCTGGCCAAGGACTTCTGGATGCCGATGGGCATCCTCGGCTCGATCTTCTTCGTGTTCGTGCCGCTCGTGCTGTTGCTCTCGATCACGTCGCTCGGCGACGTCGAGGCGGTGCGCAACGTGGCCGACACGCTCGAGGTGCTGCCGGCCGCCGCCCAGGAACAGATTAAGGGCGACACCCCCCAGGGCCGCACCAGCTACGCACTCGCGGTGTTCTTGTTCGCGCCGATGGCCGTCGTCGTCCCGCTGACGATCTCGACCGCGGTCGGCGCTGCCACCCTCGTCGGGGAGCGCGAGCGCGGTACCGGCGAATTCCTCGCCCACTCCCCCGCCGGCACCCGCGAGATCTACCTCGGCAAGCTGCTGGCGTCGCTCGTCCCCGGCTACTTCACGACGATGGTGGGCTTCACGCTCTACTCGCTGATCGTGAACGTGATCGTCGGCCCCGAGGTCGGCGGCTGGTTCTTCCCGACCCAGCAGTGGTGGCTGTTGATGCTCTGGGTCCTTCCCGGCTTCCTCTTGATCGGACTCTCGCTCGTCCTGCGGCTCTCGGGCCGGGTGAAGTCGACGGCGGCCGCCCAGCAGGCCTCGGGCCTGATCACCCTGCCGCTGATCGCCATCTCCTACGCCCAGGCGTCGGGGGCGATCTACGGCACCGCCACCACGACGATCGTCATCGGGGCGATCGCCTGGACGATCGGCATCGTGTCGACCGTGCGGGGCATGCGCGGCGTGAAGCGCCAGCGCCTTCTCGGCGTCGCCGACGGGGTCTAGGTCTGGTCGCCCCGGACCGCGTGCGAATCTGCGGAGTATTCGACGCGGCCCGGGGTCGACCGATGCTTGGCTAGGGACATGACCACCTCCCCGTCCTCGGTTCATCTCGTCACCGGCGCGTCCGCCGGGATGGGCGAGGCCGTCGTACAGGCGCTGGCCGACCGGGGCGACATGGTCGTCGCCGCCGCTCGACGAGGTGACGCACTCGCCGCCCTCGCCACCGGGCGACCGACGATCGTCCCGGTCACGGCCGACGTCGGGACCAGAGACGGCCGCGACCGCATCGTCGCCGCGGTCCGCGACGCCGGCGAGGGCCCCATCGCATCGGTCGTGCACGGTGCGGCGACTCCGGTGGCGCTCGAACCGTGGGACGAACTCGACGCCGACACCCTCACCGCGCACTTCCACGTCCACGTGGCCGCCGCCATCGCCTTGACCAGCGAACTCCACCGGACGTGTGGGGTGGACCGCTGTGTGATCTTCGACAGCTACAGCGCGTCGACGCCCCGCGTCGGCTGGTCCGCGTATTCGATCCTGAAGGCAGCCGCCCAGATGGCGTTTCGGGCTGCGGCCGCCGAACTCGACGGCGTGGCCGTCGCTCGGGTCTATCCCGGCGCGGTCGCCACTCCCCTGCTCGACCGAGTGCTCGGAGCGCCGCGGTCGATCGACGCGACCGGCGTGTACCACGAACTCAACGACACCGGCCGGGTCTCGACCGCCGCCGAAATCGCCGAACAGCTCCTTGCGCTTCTCGACCTCGACCCGGCTGCGTTGGCGGCCGAGGACACCTGGATGATCGGCCATCCCGCCTAGTCGACGGGGAAGGGTCAAGACCGACCCTGCCGCCGTCGATCAGAAACAGGTGGGGTGCCCGCCGTTCGCGGTCACCGATCACTAGCATCGCCCGTGCGCAGGGCAGCTGAGGTCGTACATGTTCCGTTCGTTGCACCGAGCCCTGGTGGCCGCCGCCGTGATGGTGGCGATGTTGGCCGCCGTTCCGTCGTCCCCCGTCGGCGCCGCCGCGGGATTCGGCGACGTCGACGCCGGCGCCTTCTATGCCCGCCCCGTGCAGTGGATGGCCGACAACGAGATCACCACGGGCACGAGTCCGGGCTGTTTCTCCCCCGATCGCGACGTCACCCGAGCCGAGGTCGCGGTGTTCATCCATCGGTTCGCCGGCGAGCCGGCGGGGGGCACCGAACCCTTCACCGACGTGGCGACGGGCCAGTACTACACCGAGGCGGTCGCCTGGATGGTCCGCGAGGGCATCACGACCGGCACCTCCCCCACCACCTTCAGCCCCGGCCGAGCCGTCACCCGCGGCGAACTCGCCACCTTCCTGTGGCGCTTCATGAGCGAGCCGGCGGGCGGCACCGAGCCGTTCGCCGACGTCACCCCCGACCGCTTCTTCGCCGACGCGGTCGCGTGGATGGTGAGCGACGGCATCACCAACGGCACCTCCCCCACCACGTTCAGCCCCGGCCGAGCCGTGACCCGCGGCGAGGTCGCCACGTTCGTGTACCGGGTCGCAGGCGAACCCCCGGTCGACCTCTCGCTCGACGGCACCTGTGGGTCGGCCGGCGGGGGACCCGGCGGCGACGAACCACCGTCGGGTTCCGGCGGCTTCGAGACGCTGCCGCTCGGCGCCCAGCTCCCGTCGGGTGCGGAGTGTGCGACGCGGGTCCGCGCCGCCGCCGAGACCCGGCCCGGCAATGCGGGGCCGAATGCGACGCGCGGCTTCGCCCCGCACCCGACCATGCCGCGGGTCGACGGCGACTTCACCGGCACCACCGACGAGATCCTCCAGTGGGCTGCCTGCAAATGGGGCATCGACGAAGACATCGTCCGGGCCCAGACCGTCAAGGAGTCGTACTGGCACATGGGTGCGCGCGGCGACCGCACCGGTGCGTTCGCGTGCCATCCGGACCTCGTCGGCGACATCGACGAGACCGGCCACTGCCCCGAATCGGTGGGCATCTTGCAGGTTCGGTACCCGTTCCACCCGGATGCGTTCTCGAGCGCGATCTACTCGACCGCCTACAACGCCGACTACACCTACGCCGTCTGGCGGGCCTGCTACGAGGGCGAGTACGGCTGGCTCGGCGGCAACTACACCGCCGGCGAGGTCGAGGCCAAGCTGTTCGACCTGTACCTGCGCATGTACCGCAAGGTCATCAAGGAGGAAGAGGTCGTCCGCACCTGGGTCGACCCCGGCCACAAGACCGGCACGGGCGCCAACGCCGCCGCCGAGGGC
>JBCBYI010000268.1:0-4236 GCA_039815945.1 Actinomycetota bacterium
CGGTGGGTACGCATCGCATCGGTGATCAGCCGGTTGGCCGTCACGATCTCGTCGTGATGCCATCGGGTCCGGTCCTGGTGTTCGAGGGTCACGAGCCGGTCGCCGGCGAAGCGGGTGTCGCGCCGGGCGTGCACGAAACCCATGAGTGCCCGCAGACCGAGCGTCTCCGGCTCGTCGGGTCGAAGCGAGATCACCACGTCGGCGAGCCGGATCGCCTCCGTGCACAGGTCGACGCGGGCCGGGCCCTGGCGGCCCGACCGCGAGATGTAGCCCTCGTTGAACATCAGGTAGAGGGTGCGCAGCACGCCCCCGAGTCGAGCTCCGAGTTCGTCGGGCATCGACATCGGGATCCCGGCGACCCGGATCTTCTTCTTGGCCCGGGTGATCCGGGCGGCGATCGTCGGGGTGGGGACGAGGTATGCGGCCGCGATCTCGTCGGTCGTGACGCCGGCGACGAGACGGAGGGTGAGGGCGACCTGGGCGTCCCGGCCGAGGGCGGGATGACAGCACAGCAACAGCAACCGGAGGCGTTCGTCGGGCGCGTCGTCGAGATCGATGGGGGACATGTCGATGGGGGGTTCGTCGCCGAGATCGGGCGGCAGATCCCGCAGGGCCCGGGCGGCACGATCGCGGGCTGCACGTCGGCGCAGCAGGTCGATCGCCCGGTTGCGAGCGGTCGTCATCAACCAAGCCGGCGGCGAGTCGGGGACGCCGTCGACCGGCCAGCGCTCGGCCGCGCTCGCCATCGCGTCCTGGACGGCCTCGTGGGCGAGATCGAGGTCGCGGAACCGGCGCGCGAGCAGCGCGAGCACCCGGCCCGAGTCTTCCCGGGCCAGGTGCGTCAGCGCCGTCTCGAAGTCGTCGATCACAAATCGGTCTGCGGGTTGAACGCCACCGGGCGCACCTCGAAGCGGCCGATCGGGATCGGGATACGACGGGCGATCGCGAGGGCGGCGTCGAGGTCGGGGACGTCGACGATGTAGAAGCCGCCGATCTGCTCCTTGGTGTCGGCGTAGGGCCCGTCGGTGATCGACTCGACGCCGTCGGCGCCCTTGTTCAGCATCGTGGCGCTGGCCGACTCGGCGAGGCTCGCGCCGCCGACGAACTGGCCGGCTTCGATCAGGCTCTGGTTGAGAGCCATCCAGCCGCCCATCATCTCGGCGAACTCGGGGGAGCCGGGCTCGAGATCGGGGTGGGAGCTCTCGTCGCTGTAGTGGAGGATCATGTACTGCATGGTTCGTGCTTTCGATTCAGGTCGGGTCGATGGACGGGTCAGACGGCGGCGGTGAGGTTGGCGAGGGTGGTTCGCATGCCGTCTTCGAGGTGAGCGGCTCGGTCGCTCACGCCGTTGCGGCGCTGGATGAACCTGATGATGGCCGGTGAGGGCGCCGCCTGCTGGACGGACTCGACGACCCTGGTGCCGCCAGGGACCGCCTCGAAGTCGTAGCGCCACACCGGACCCGCCTTGCCCGGCACCTTGAAGGCGAAGGCCTGCCCGCGGGCGGCCTCGGTGATGGTCGGCTTGGTCGCCCAGCTGGCCCTGCCCAAGGTGTTGGTGCCCTTGAAGCGAGCACCGACCTCGGCTCCGGTGGCGCCGGCCAGCCAGCTCGCCTCGATGGTCTCGGGGCTCCACTCACCCATGCGGGTGATGTCGGCCACGAGGTCGTAGACGGTCTCCGGCGTCGCGGGGATCGTCGCCTCGACCGAGAAATCGATCGGTTCGTGCTTGGTCATGAGATGCTCCTGTCGTCGGGTGGTTCTCGCTCCCCATGACGCACGCCCTCGGCGGATTCGACAGCTGTTGCGAAGATTTTCGGGAGAGTCCGTCTGCTGTCTGCGTTTCTTGGGCTGCTGGACGGCTTCGCCTGGTTCACTGTCGCCATGGCGGCGATCGGCTTCGTGACCTGTGAGGCTCACCCGGACATCGCGACCGACGATGAGCCGTTTTCCCGCGCCCTCGCGACGCTGGGTCACGATGTCGTCCCCGTCCCGTGGAACGCCCCTGGGTCCAGTACGTCGCCCGGGGTCGATGCGTTGGTACTGCGTTCGGCGTGGGATGTCTGGCAATCCGAGCAGGCGTTCCTCGCGTACGTCGCCTGGTTGGACTCGGTCGACTCCTCCGGGGCGGGGATCCCGATGTGGAACTCGCCCGCCGTCGCTCGCTGGTGCCTCGACAAGGCCAACGTCGCCGATCTCGAGTTGTCGAGTGCCCGCGTGCCGATGACGGTCGTCGCTCCGGTCGGTGGCGTGGGGAACGCGATGCGCGACCAGGGTTGGGGTCGGGCGGTGCTGAAACCGGCCATCGGTGCCGGAGGCGACGACGTTCAGCTCATCGATCACGAAGATGCCGTCGGGTTGGACGCCGAGGGCACGTTGCCGAACTGGACGCCCTGGCTCGTGCAGGAATTCATCGGCGACGTCGGATCCGTTGGCGAGACCAGCATCGTCGTCGTCGACGGCCGGGTTGCCCATGCGGTCCACAAGCTGCCGAAGGCGGGCGACTTTCGCGCCAACGCCGGCTTCGGGTCGACGCTGGAGCTCGTCGCCCCGGAGAAGCTGCCTTCCGATGTCGTTCGCCACACGATTCCCGAAGTCCTCGCCGCCCTACCCGGCGAGGTGTTCTACGTGCGGATCGATGTGATCTTGGCCGACGATCTGATCGTGCTCGAGGTCGAGGCGGGTGACCCGACACTTTGGTTGCGCCTGGCGCCTTCGACCGGCGGTCTGCTCGCCGATGCGCTGCAGCGGCGCCTTGACCGGGGTGGTCGCTAGGGTCGGCGCATGGCTTCGACCGTCGAAGATCACCTCGCCCAGCTCGACGACACCGGCTGGACGATCGTCGAACAGGCGATCGATCCGGCACTGATCGATGATCTCGACGCGGCGCTCGTCGCCCTCGAGGATCGGCTCGGGATCATGCCGACGGCCAACACGTTCGAGGGTGCCAACACCAAGCGGGTCTTCAATCTGCTCGCCCATGACGGCCCGTGGCCCCAGGTGCCGACCCATCCGGCGATCGCGCCGATCATCGAGGGCGTGCTGGGTGAGGGCGTTCTCATCTCGTCGCTCGCCTCGGTGTCGATCGGGCCCGGTGAGTCGGCCCAACCGATCCACGCCGACGACCAGATGATGCGCATCGCCAAGCCGCACTTCCCGATCGTCTGCAACACGATGTGGGCGCTGACCGATTTCACCGCCGCGAACGGTGCGACCCGACTCGTGCCGGGCAGTCATCAATGGAAGACGCCGAAGTACCGCGAGGCGGTCGAGGCCGAGTCGATCCCGGCCGAGATGGCGCGCGGCGACGTGCTCGTCTGGACCGGCAGCCTCTGGCACGGCGGCGGTGCCAACACCACCGATGGATGGCGCACCGGCATCGCCATGAACTACTGCGCCGGCTTCATCCGCCAACAGGAGAACCAGCAGCTCGGCATCCCGCCCGAGCGCATGGCGACCTTCGCCCCCGAGCTTCGGGAGATGTGCGGCCTCGGTGTGTATCGAGGCCTGATCGGCAACATCGACAAGAAGTCACCGGCCGAGCTGCTCTACGGCGACCCGCCGCAGACCCACCTCTGGGATCAGGATCCGATCTAGCCCGAGCGCCGGGCGACGAGGTGGGCTTCGTGGCGATCGTTGTCGCGCCAGGCCTCGGAATGGTGCAGGACCTCGAGGCCGGCGACGAGGCCCGGCAGCTCGTCGCGTCTGAGGAGGAAACGAGGGTGAGGATGCTCGTTGCGCTCGTGGTTGATCTCGGTGGCGATGACCACGGCGAGCACGCCGCCCGGTGCGAGGCGTTCGGTGAACGCGGCGAAGAGATCACGCTGGAGGTAGTTCGCCACGGTGATGACATCCCACGGACCCTCGGGGAGCGGGTCGGCTTCGAGATCGACCTCCACCGTGGAGATCATGATGTCCTCGGCGAGGGCCCGCTGCTTGGCCTGGATCAGCCCGACATCGCTGACGTCGGCGACGGTGACGGCGAAGCCGAGGCGGGCGAAGTGCAGCGAGTCGCTGGAGCCGCCGCCGGCCACGTCGAGCAGCGCTCCGGCGTCGGGCAGCCAGGGTTGGACGAGATCGATCAGGCTCGAGCCGTGCGACGTGCCCCGGCCGGCTTCGGCCCATTTGTCGTTCCAGCGATCGCGGTCGCCGACCGCCATAGCTCAGGCCTGCGCTTCCGGTTCGAGCTCGACGGCGACCGTCAGCTCGGTGCCCTCACCGTGGGCGTTGACCGCGTGG
>JBCBYI010000269.1:0-4209 GCA_039815945.1 Actinomycetota bacterium
GCCAAGAAGGCCGCCAAGAAGAGCACGGCCAAGAAGGCACCCGCCAAGAAGGCCGGCGCCAAGAAGGCCGCGAAGAAGAGCGCCGCCAAGAAGACGACGAAGAAGGCCGCGAAGAAGCGCCGCTGAGTCGTCACCACAGACGCTGATCGAGGGCCCCGGCATGGCGCCGGGGCTCTCGCCGTTTTCTGGCGAGTGGCTTCGGTAGCCTCACCGCCATGGCAGCGCAGTTCATCTACACGATGCACAAGGTCGGCAAGTTCATCCCGCCGAACCGTGACGTGATCAAGGACATCACGCTCTCGTTCTTCCCGGGGGCGAAGATCGGCGTGCTCGGCCCCAACGGCGCGGGCAAGTCGACGCTGCTCAAGATCATGGCCGGCATCGACACCGACTACACCGGCGAAGCGAAACTCGGCGAGGGCTACACCGTCGGCATGCTCGAACAGGAGCCCGAGCTCGACCCGACCAAGACCGTGCTCGAGAACGTCATGGACGGTGCCGGCGAGGCCTCGGCCATGCTCGCCGAGTACGACAAGGTGCTGGCCGCCTGGAGCGACCCCGACGCCGACTACGAGAAGCTCGGCGCCAAGCAGGCCGACCTCGAAGCCAAGATCGAAGCCGCTGGCGCGTGGGATCTCCAGCGCACCGTCGAGATCGCGATGGACGCGCTCCGCACGCCGCCCGGCGACTGGAGCGTCGAGAACCTGTCCGGAGGCGAGATCCGTCGCGTCGCCATGGCCCGCCTGCTGCTCGCCAAGCCCGATCTCCTCCTGCTCGACGAGCCCACCAACCATCTCGACGCCGAGTCGGTCGCCTGGCTGGAGCGCACGCTCCAGGACTACGCCGGCACCGTCGTTGCGGTGACCCACGATCGCTACTTCCTCGACAACGTCGCGGGCTGGATCCTCGAACTCGACCACGGCCGTGGCTATCCCTTCGAGGGCAACTACTCCGGCTTCCTTGAGCAAAAGGAAGCCCGTATCGCACAGGAGAAACGCGACGACGACAAGCGCAACCGCACTCTCAAGCGTGAGCTCGAGTGGGTGCGCATGGCGCCCAAGGCCCGCCAGTCGAAGGGCAAGGCCCGTCTCGCCGCCTACGACAAGCTGCTCGAGGAGTCCAAGGCCGCCGAGGGGCGCGCCGAGGATCTGTCGATCGTCATCCCGGCCAACAAGCGGCTCGGCGATGTCGTCATCGAGGCCAACAACATCTCCAAGGCGTTCGGCGACAAGCTGCTGATCGACGACTTCTCGTTCACGCTGCCGCCAGCGGGCATCGTCGGCGTGATCGGTGCCAACGGCGCCGGCAAGTCGACGATGTTCAAGATGCTGATTGACGAGTACGAGGACACCAACGATCCGGTCGCCGCGCCCGACTCGGGCACGATCCGTCTCGGCACGACGGTGCAGCTCGGCTACGTCGACCAGAACCGCACGCTCGATCCCGACAAGACCGTCTACGACGAGATCACCGGCGGCGTCGATCATCTCGAGGTCGGCGGTCGCGAGATGCACGGTCGCTCGTACGTGGCCTCGTTCAACTTCAAGGGCCCCGACCAACAGAAGCTGGTGAGCAACCTCTCCGGTGGTGAGCGCAACCGTGTGCATCTCGCCAAGGTGCTCAAGGAAGGCGCCAACGTGCTCCTGCTCGACGAGCCGACCAACGACCTCGACATCGACACCCTGCGTGCGCTCGAAGACGCCATCGAGGCCTACGCCGGTTGCGCCGTGATCGTGTCGCACGATCGCTGGTTCCTCGACCGCGTCGCCACCCACATCGTCGCCTTCGAGGGCGAGTCGCAGGTGCGCTGGTTCGAGGGCAACTTCACCGACTACGCCGAGTACCGCAAGCGCGAGCACGGTGTCGACGCCATGCGTCCGCACCGCATCAAGTACAAGCCCATTACCCGCGGCTGATCGCCCGATTTGTCATCACTTGCTGCCAGGAGCGAAGTGATGACAACGTCGAGCGAAGGCCTTTCGTCACCACGTTGGGTGGTGATCCTCAGCGCCCGGCGACCGGGCGCCGATGGATCGGTATGGCGAAGACCGCAACGAAGACGGCGTGGAAGAGTCGTGCGGTGACCCGGCTGATCGAAGCCGGGTCGATGACCGAGTGCGTCCACTGTGGCGAGCGGGTCAAGTTCGCGGCCCGCGAGCGACACATGCAGGTGATCTGCAACGTGTACGTCGACGGCCGCTGGGACCGGGTCGAGCACTTCCACGCCCCCTGCTACGAAGCAGCAGACCACCCCCACGGCGAACCCCTCGACTGAGGCTCGCCCCAGACCGGGCCGAGGCCCGGGCAGTACCGATCACCACCCGCCGAGGGTGTGGATCAAGCCGAGCACGTCGTCGACGTACTGGTCGGGGGTCGTGCCGCCGAGCAGCCCGTCACGCACCAGCAGCAGGCCGAGGCTGGCATCGAGGACCGTGTCGACGTGGCCGGACTCGCCCATGAGCTCGCCCATCAAGGCCCGGAGAATCGGGCGGGCCGTGCCGAGGAACGACTCGTCCATCGCTTCGCGCAGCAGCGGATCGGTGCGGGTGGCGGCGAGGAACCCGAACATTGCTTCACCGGTGTCCTGCATCTCGACGGCGAACCCGTGCAGCAGGGCACGCAGGTCGGTCTCCGCGTCGCCGGTCGGCTCCACGTCGGGGAGCGGGCGGGCGTGCATGGCCGCCGCGACCAACGCCTCCTTGGTCTCCCACCGCCGGTAGATCGTGGCGAGTCCGCAGCCGGCGGCCTTGGCGACGTCGCCCATCCGCAGGTCGTCCCATCCCTTCTGGTGCAACAGGGAGCGAGTGGCTTCGAGGATGGCGGTCGTGCGCTCCGCGTCGCGCGGGCGCCCGCGGCCGGCGGTGTCGCTGACGGAGGTGGTGGCGGATGTCACGGTAGGAGTCTATTCGGAAATGTTGACTTCCGGAAGTAGGGCATTGATACTGAAGCAGTCCTTACCGGAAATGCTGCTTACCGATAGCAGCTCGTTCAGAAAGTCCCCCGATGCCCACCGAACTCACCTCCCGCCAACGCAACGGGATCCTCGCCACGATGTGCCTCGCCCTCGTGGCGGTGGTCGCATCCGTCTCGGGCCTGAATGTCGCTCTCAACGAACTCGCCGTCGAACTCGAGGCGTCGAGCACCCAGATCCTCTGGATCGTCAACGCCTACACCCTCACCATGGCAGCGCTGCTGCTGCCGATCGGCGAGCTCGGCGACCGCTTCGGTCGTCGCCGCCTGCTGATCATCGGCCTCGCCATCTTCGGCGCCGCCAACCTCGGTGCCGCCTTCGCCGGCGACCCGAGCACGATGATCGCCCTTCGTGCCGTCGCCGGTCTCGGCGCCGCCTTCGTGATGCCCGCCACCCTCTCCACCCTCACGGCGGTCTTCCCACCCGAGGAGCGGGGCCAGGCGGTCGGCGTCTGGGCCGGCTTCGCCGGCGCCGGTGGCATCCTCGGCCTGTTCAGCTCGGCGATCCTCATCGACTACGCCAGCTGGCAGTGGCTCTTCGTCATGCCTGTCGCCATCGCCGGCGCCGCGATCGTCGCCACCGTGATCATCGTTCCCGAGACCCGCAACGACCACGCCCCCCGCTTCGATCTCGCCGGCGCCGCACTGTCGATCCTGGCGGTCGGCGGCATCGTGATGGGTGTCGAGGAAGGCCCCCACCTCGGCTGGACCGATCCCGTCGTGCTCCTCGGGCTGCTCGGCGGCCTCGCCGCCGGCATCGCCTTCGTCTTCGTCGAACGCCGCGCCGAGCACCCGCTGCTCGACGTCCGGATCTTCGGCAACGCGGCCCTGGCCGCCGGGTCGGCGTCGCTGCTGGTGCTCTTCGCCCTGATGCTCGGCTCGTTCCTCGTCGTGATCCAGCTGCTCCAGGCCGCCCTCGGCTTTAGCGCCGTCACCGCCGCCGCCGGCCTGCTCCCGATGGCGGCGGGCATGATGGGCCTCTCCCCTGTCGCCCCCCGCATCGCCGACCGTTTCGGGCTGGTCAACGTGCTCACCGTCGGCTCGGTGCTGATGGCCGTGTCGTTCGCCTGGCTCGGCCTCGCCGGCGAGGTCGAAGCGGCCGGCCGCAGCGCCGACGACCTCGCCTTCCTGCGAGACGCCGGCGGATTCCGCAACCTGCTGCTAGTGGAGCAGCCGAACGGGGATTTCGCCCACACCCTGATGCGGCAGTTCCTGTTCGACGCCTGGCACGTGGAAACG
>JBCBYI010000026.1:0-26137 GCA_039815945.1 Actinomycetota bacterium
GCCTGAGACGGCGAAACCGTCGCCGAACGCGGCGACGACGGCGCCGACCGATGCGCAGACCGTCCCGGCGATCACCACCGGCACGAGCGGGTCGCCGTCGCCGCCGGCCCGGATGAGCGTCGAGTAGAGGCCCAGCCCGATCGGGATCACGACCACGATCATGATCGCCCACCCGATGCCGGCGTCGATCCCCGACGACACCATCACGATCACACCGACGATCGTCGCCATCGATGCGATCACGGCGTCACGCTCGAAGACCTCGCGCAGCAAGAGCCAACTGAAGCCGGCCGCGGCGATGGGAGCGACTGCCTGGAACAGCAACACGAACGCGACGTCGGTGTGGGTGAGCGAGACGATGAAGCTCACCATCATCGAGCCGAGCAGCACCCCGGCCGCCCCGTGCTGCCAGGGCAGCCGCTCGAGCACCTGGCCGAGATCACGACGGTTGCGCCACCAGACGATCGGAGCCACGACGCTCACCGCGCCGACCCCGCGGGCCGTGAGGTACTGCCACGCGTCGATGTCGTCGGTGGCCCGGAAGAACAGGCCACCAAAACTGAAGACGACGCCCGCCAGGAGCACGAGCACGGCACCGGTTCGCCTCGTCATGCACCGACCCGATGGTCACCGCCGACGAGGCCTCGTGGTAGAACGCTGTCCACGGCCACCGTTCCCGCACCGAACCCGCCCCGAGTCTCATGGACACAGAGATCGACGTCGCCCACGACGGGTACCTCGCCACCTTCCACGGACAGCTCTCCGGACCGTCGATCGACGAGGTCCGCCAGTGGGCGTTCGAGGAGTTCGCCGAGCGACCGCTGCGGTGGGCGGTGATGGATCTGACGGACGCGGCGCCAAGGCCGGTGCAGACCATCGATGACGAACAGCGCGAGGTCGAGAGCCTCGACCGCGTGGCCCGCGGCGTCCGCGATGCGAGGACCAACAGCCTCCGTCTCGCGATCGTCGCCGACGCAGCGATGTTCGGGTCGCTCATCGAACTGATGGATCTCATCGTCCAACGACGGACGGAGTTGCGGACCAACATCGTCCGCGAGATCGAGCGATTCGACGATGTCGCCACCGCCCGGGCATGGGCGGCGGACGACACGAGTCCGCACACCGGCGAGTAGCTCCATCGGCTCGGCGATCGTCGAGGCGATTGTCAGACCTTTGTGATCGCGTCGCCCTGGCGGATCGTGCCGGGCGTGACGACTCGCGCGTTGATGCCGCGGAGGTGGAGCTGCTTGCCGAGCGGCGAGTTCACGAAGCGGTGGGCGTCGAGGCCGAATCGCTGGGAGAACTTCGCACACCCGTTGTGGGGCTGATCGGTGACCTCGATGACCGCATCGCCGATTGCCAGCTTGGTCCACGGCGGCAGGTTCTCCTCGCTGAGATCGAGATCGACGATCAGTTGATCGCCGGCCAGCGCCATCCGCTCGGGCGTGCCGGCGAGTTGGGCGAGGATCCGGGCGTTCATCACGTTGAGCTGCATGTCGGGGTGGGGGCCACCGTCGTCGGTCCGCTTCGAACCGCGCTGGTTCCACGAATCACCGGCGAGGCCTTCCTCGGTGGTGAGCTCGGCCTCGCCGAGCACCACGCGCACGTCCTCGCCCGGACGCTGCACGATCAGCTCGAGCGTGCCGTTGTCGCTCGGCGACGCTCGCACGTGATCGAGACCGGCCTCGATCTGCTCGGTGGTCTGATGCACGATGTCGCCGCTCATGGTGGCGAGCCTACGACAGGGGCGGCACCCCGGTGAGGTTGATTTCGTTGAGCAGCCCGGCGTCGATCACGACGGCCTGGCCGGTGATCGCGCTGCTCTCGTCGCTGCCGAGGAAGAGCGCGAGGTCGGCGATCTCCTCGGGCCGGATGGTCCGGCCGAGCGCCGCCATGTCGCCGACCTGCTCTCGGGTGATCAGCCCGATGCCGAGCACCTGGTCGAACATGGGCGTCTCGACCACTCCAGGGCAGATGCAGTTGGCTCGGATCCCCTTGCGGCCGTACTCGATGGCGACGGTGCGGGTGAGGTTGATGAGGCCGGCCTTGGCCGTGCAGTACGGGGCGTTCGCGGCGCTGGCGGCGAGGCCGTAGACCGACGAGGTCGAGATGATCGAGCCGCTCCCCTGCTCGACCATGTGCGGCAGCGCCGCCTGCATGCCGTGGAGCGGACCCTTCAACATCACCGAAAGGCTGAAGTCGAAGCCGTCGAGGTCCAGATCGGCGACATAGCCGCCGGTCGAGGTGGCGGCATTGTTGAAGATGACGTCGATTCGGCCGTGGTCGGTGACGCAACGGTCGACGGCGGCGCGCACCTGCTCGGGATCGGTGACGTCGCAGTGGACGTAGGTGACGCCGTCACCGATATCGGCCACCATCGCACCGCCGCGTTCGTCGTCGATATCGGCGGCGATCACCGCCGCACCTTCGTCGACGTAGCGCTTCGCCGTCGCCCAGCCGATGCCGCCGCTCGCACCGGTGATCACTGCTGCTCGTCCGTCCATGCGTCCCATGACGGCGAGTCTGATCGCTCAGCCGAGGGCGAGCCACTCCTCGACCTGCACCGGCGGGGCAAAGCTCTCGACCAGCGAGTTCTCGGCCAACTCGGCGAGACCGGCCTCGTCCAGACCCGCGAGCCGAGCCGCATGCTCGTATTCGGTGAGCAGGTCGGTGCCGAAGAGGGGCGGATCATCGGAGCCGAGGGTCACCGTCAACCCGGCGGCGAGCATCTGCGGGAGCGGGTGCTCGTCGAGCGACGGCACGGCCCCGAGCGCCAGGTTGCTGCCCGGGCACACGTCGCAGGCGATGCCCTCATCGACCAGCAACTGCAGGACCGACTCGTCCTGGACGGCACCGATGCCGTGCTGAATCCGCTCGGCGCCGAATCGCTCGATGGCGTGCCGTACCTCCCAGGCCGGCCCGTGTTCGCCGGCGTGACTGATCGTGTGCAGACCCGCCTGCCGAGCCCGCCCGAACGCCGAGTCGAAGTCCTCGTCGAGCCAGTTGTCGGCCGGGCCACCCATGCCGATGCCGACGACACGGGGATGCGGATGCGCGAGCACGACGTCGAGCGCCTCATGGGCGGCGTCGGCTCCCAGGTGGGGCGACAGATCCGGGAGCAGCAGCGACGAGATGCCGAGGTCGGCCTCGGCCTGCTCACAGCCGGCGATGATTCCCTGGAGCACCTCGGACCACTCCGACCCCTGTTCGACGATGTGGTAGCTCGACGAGACGTGGAACTCCACGTGCACGCACCCTTGCGCATGCGCCGAGTGCAGGTAGGCCTCGGCGATGGCACGGAAGTCGTCACCATCGCGCAGCAGGCCGCAGACGAAGAAGTAGCGCTCGAGAAAGCTCGGGAAGCCGTCGAACCGCAACCAGTCGCGGATCCCCGCCTCGTCGCTCGCGGGCGGCGCGACCCCATGGCGATCGGCGAGGCGCAGCATCGTCGCCGGGTCGACGGAGCCTTCGAGGTGGACGTGCAACTCGGCTTTGGGCAGCGAGCGGGCGAGATCGCGGATCGACATGGGCCTAGTACAGCCCGATGAGGCGGCCGCTGAGCGCCACCACGGCGACGATCATCACCGGCCGGACGACGCGAGCGCCGGCGGCGACGTTGATCCGGGCACCGATCCAACCTCCGAGGGCGAAGCCGAGCGCGAGCGGCAGCGCGAGCGCCCAGTCGATGCGGTCGTTGATCACGAAGGCGGGCAGTGCGAACAGCGTGAACAGCGCCGTGGCGATCGCCTTGATGTGGTTCGCGATGACCAGATCGACGCCCGCGCGAGCGAGTGCCACGAGGATCATGAGTCCGACGCCGACCTGGAACGCGCCGCCGTACATCCCGATCGCCAGGAACACGATCGAGGTCACCCACGCCGGCCAGCGCGGCTTCTCGGCGAGCGCATCGGTGTCGGGCTTGCGAAGCGACAGCAACAGGATCGGAATCATCAACACGCCGAAGATCTGCTCGAAGGTCTCGTCGGCGATCTGGCTGACGACGGTCGATCCGATGACGCTGCCGACGACGGCCGGGCCGAGGATCCGCGTAGCGCCCTCCATGCCCTTCACGCCGTGCTTGGAGAAGGTGCGGGCGGCATTGACCGTGCCGGTCAGGATGCCGATGCGGTTCGTGCCGTTGGCGACCGTGCCCGGCGCCCCGACCAGCACCAGGGCCGGCACGGTGATCAGCGACCCGCCACCGGCGAGGGTGTTGATGATCGACGCGACGATCCCCACCCCGAAGAGGAGGAGCGAGTCGACCAGATCCATGCCCGGCGACGCTACCGGCCCACCGATGCAGTGCCATCTACGGTGGCATCATGCCGATCTCTCGTCGCCGCCGCCTCGCCGTCGTCATCGTCACCATCGCCGCCCTCGTCGTGGGTGTCGCGGCACTCGTCGTCGCGGCCGGCGGCGACAACGAACGCATCGGCTCGTACTGGATCTCCGGCGAGCTGACCGACCAGGGGCTCGAGGTGGTCGAAGTCATCGACTACGACTTCGGGCCCCAGCTCCGTCGGGGCATCTACCGCAACGTCCCCGACGTGCTCCCCGGCACCGTGCGGGTGTCGTCGCCGACCGCCCCCGACGACGTCACGATCACCGATGCCTTCGTCGAGCAACAGATCCGCATCGGTGATCCGCTGATCACCATCTCGGGACGGCACCGCTATCGCGTCGAGTACACGCTCGCCCGCGACGCGGTGGTGCAAAACGGTCGCTTCAGCTGGGACGCCGTCGGCCTCGAGTGGACGGTGCCGATCGAGGACGTACAGGTCTTCGTCGCTCTTCCGGCGGCCACCGACACCGGCTGCCGGGCGGGCACCCCGTGGTCGTCCTCGGACTGCACCCTCAGCGTGGCCGCGAGCGGCGCCCTCAGCACTGCGCTCGACGATCTCGCCGCCGGCGAGGGCGCGACGATCAGCGCATCGATCGGCGCCGGCCGGGCGCCAGGCGTGCCGACCGCCCCGACCGGAGCGGCCGAGGATCCCGGTAGCGGCGTGTTGGCGCCGGCGATCATCGCCGCGATCGCAGCCCTGGTCGGCGCCGCGTTCACGACCGTCCTCGTCCGCCGGGCCGGCCGCGAACGGGTGTGGACCGGCGGCGCCGCCGATGCCGCGTTCGGCGAGATCGAGGAGGGACTGAGCACCCGACGCATGGACGAGAAGCGGCTGGCCGAACTGGCCACGATCGAGTTCGAACCGCCGCGCGACATGAGTGCGGTCGAGGGCGCGCTGCTCCTCCAGGAGCGGGTGCGCGACGAACACCTGTCGGCCTGGCTACTCGAAGCGGCCATCCGTGGCGAGATCGACATCGGCGACGAGGACGACCCGGTCATCAGCCGCGGCCCGGCACCCGCCCACCCGACCGTTCATCAGATCCTCGACCGGATGTTCGACGGCCGGTCGTCGATCGAGCTCGAGTCCTATGACGCCGACTTCTCCAAGGGCTGGTCCCAGCTCGAGGGCGAGCTGACCGACTGGCTGCACGGCGCCGCCCACTGGGACGAAGCCGGTCGTCGGCGCCAGACCCTCGTCCGCCTCACCAGCGTGCTGGCCCTCGTGGTCGGTCTCGGCGTCGCTGGGCTCGCCGTGCTGAGCGCGGCTCGCACCGGTCTCGGGCCGGCGCCGTTCATCGCCGCAGGTGCGGCGGTCGCCGGCGCGGCCATCGGTGCGATGGTGTCGTCCTACGAGCTGCTCGTGCGCACCGAGACCGGCTCTGCGCTGTGGCTCCGCATCGAGTCGTTCCGTCGCTTCCTGGAGAACTCCGAGGCCCGCCATGTCGAGGAGGCCGCCGAGAAGGGCGTGCTGCGGCAGTACACGGCGTGGGCGGTCGCGCTCGGCGAGACCAGGGCGTGGACCCGGGCAGTCGAGGCCGCCGCAGCCGCCGACCCCCGACTGCGCTCGTCATTCGGCCGAGATCTCACGTTCCTCTACGTCGCGTCGTCGATCACGAGCGCGACCAAGACCGCATCGACGGCCCCGTCGAGCTCCGGCAGCGGCGGCGGCTTCTCGGGAGGCGTCGGTGGTGGCGGAGGCGGGGGCGGCGGAGGTTCGTGGTAGCACGGGCGACCCACCTACGCTCCGGCGATGCCATTCGTCGACGTCGCCGACATCGCCATCCACCATCTCCGTCTCGGCGAGGGTGAGCCGCTGCTGATGATCTCGGGCAGCGGCGGTGATCTCCGGGAGACCTTCCCCGAGGCCCACCCGCTCAATCGCCACTTCGACACGGTGCACTACGACCAGCGAGGTCTCGGGCAGACCACCGCCGGCGACCACCCGCCGACGATGGCCGACTTCGCCGACGACGCCGCGGGCCTCTGCGCTGCGCTCGGGTGGGATCGTTGCCGGGTCGTCGGCACCTCGTTCGGTGGCATGGTCGCCCAGCACCTCGCCATCCGCCATCCCGAGCTCGTCGAACGCATGGTGCTCAACTGCACGTCGCCCGGCGGCGATCTGCCGTCGTTCCCACTGCACGACGCCTACGCCCTCCCCGCGCCGGAAGCGGCCGAGCTGCGCCTCCGCCTCACCGACACCCGCTACGAGACCGAGGGCACCCTCCCGGGCCTCGAGATGCTCGTGCCCCGCTACCGAAACGCCGGCGAGCCGTCCGCCGGCTTCCACGCCCAGCTCGCGGCCCGCGCCGCCCACGACGCCACGGCGGGGCTGGCGTCGATCCAGGCGCCGGCGCTGGTCTGCTCCGGCCGCTACGACGGGATCGCCCCGGTGGCCAACGGTGAACGCCTCGCCGAGCTGATCCCCGACGCCGAGTTCGACGTGTTCGAGGGCGGGCATCTCTTCATGTTCCAGGACCGCCGCTCCCGCGAACGCACCCTCGAGTTCCTGTTGGCGTGAGGCCCCGTCCCAGGCCGATCGCTCACGGGACTACTGTCGACCAGAGGGAGGTGGCGCGCCGATGCCGACGTTCGTGACGATCGAGGCCGGATCGACTCCGGCCGCCGCGTCTGGGCTCCTCGCCCACAGCGATGCCGCTCGTGTCCTCGTGCGTCGACCCGGCGTCCCGGTCGTGTGGACGGTGGCCGAGTCCAGCACGGTCCGAGACCGACTGCTCGCCCGGTCCGACGCCGCCACCGTTCACGCAGCGCTCGACGGCGTCGTCGAGACGGCGACCGCCGTGACACTCGACGAACTGGTCGGGCTCGAGTCGTCGTCCGGGCCTTGGGTGGTCCTCGAGGACGGCGAGCCGATCGCGGTGCTCGACCGCGACGAGCCGGTTCCCCCAGAGCTGATCCCGGCACCGGCACCCCCGGTGCGAGCCGCCCGGCGCTCGGCTGCGCTCGCGCCGGCCCCGCCGGTGCTGTTCAGCGCCGACGCACGGATCGACGGACCGGGGAAGGTTGCCGTCGGCGAGGAGTTCGCCCTCCGGCTGACCGTGGCCCGGTCGTCGCTGCCCGGCTCCGGCGACCTCCACCTGCCGGTCGCCGCCGACGCCACGTCCATCGACATCGACGTCATGCTCGTGTCACCGGTGTTCGAGCCCGCCGAAGGGGCGCCTGGCGGTCGGTTGTCGATCGACCCGCGCTCGTCCGACGAGGCCGTCCTCGAACTCCGGCTCGTCGCCGCGACGTTGCCGCCGGAGGCCGTGAGCCTCGCCGAGCAGGGCCTGCTGCCGTTCTGGCCGACGGAGCTCAGCCTGCTCCTCGTGCACAACGGGACGCAGTCCGTCACGATCCGCCACACCGTCGTCATCGACACCGGGCACGCCGGACCGGCGCCGCCCACCGACCCGACCCCGGAGCCCGCTGCGCCGGCGGTCACGCTCACGATGCCCGACCTTCCTTCGCCCGACCTCACGATCGTGATCACCGCCGGTGGCGATCCGAGCGACGCTGCGGCCGGCCGCTTCGAGGCTCGGCTCCTCTCGCCCCACGGCACCGCGCCGCCAACGCGCTTTCGGCTCGAGCTCGGCACGAGTGCCGCGGCCTACGTGGCGGCCATCGGCCGCGAGGTCATCAACGCCGACAACAAGGTCGACGCGTTCCGGACGCTGGCCGGGGTCGGCGAGAGCCTCGCCGAACAACTCGACCCGGCGTTCTGGGACGCCGTCAATGCTTCGCTGGCCGCCGGTCGTGCGGCGAGCGGCGAGGCCCCGACCGTGCTCTTGCGGACCAGCGACCCCAGCATCCCATGGGAGCTCGCCTGGCTCGACGACCGGCCGGGTGATCCCGACGCCCACCCCTTCCTGGGCAGCCAGACCCGTCTCGGCCGTTGGCCGCTCCACCCGCGCCGCGACGTCCCCCTCCCCACCGACCTCGATCTCGAGGTCACCCACCTCTCGGCGATCATCGGCGTGTACAAGAAGCGGTTCCCCAAGCTCGAGTGGGCGGAGGCCGAGGGCGAATGGCTTCGCGACCGCTACGGCGCCCGGTTCGAGGTCGCCGAACGTGAGGCGATCCACGACCTCCTCCACGGGCGGCGCCGCACGCCGTCGAAACTCCTGCACTTCGCCTGCCACGGTCGCTCTGAGGGCGGGGTGGCATCGATCGTCACCGTCGACGACAGCGAGATCACCGAGTCGACGTTCCGACGGAGCACGGCGGTCGAGAAGCACCGACCGTTCGTGTTCCTCAACGCCTGTCGAGGCGGCGCGACCGGCGAGCACCTCAGCCAGTACGGCGGGTTCGCGTCGTCATTCGTCCGGTCGGGGTGCACCGGATTCATCGGGCCGCTCTGGGATGTCAACGACACCGTCGCCCATGAGATCGCGACCTCGTTCTACGACCTCGCGAGCGAGGGCGTCGGCCCGGCTGAGATCATGCGTCGCGTCCGCAACCGGTTGGTCGCCGACGCCCCGGCACGGATCACCTATCTGGCGTACGTCTACTACGGGCACCCGAGCGCAACGCTGTCGGGGCTGTCAGGGAGCGGCCGGTGACCGAGCGACTCGACGGCGGTCCGAGCCCTGTGCGGCTCAACGGCTGGACCACGCTCTACGCACCCGGCTTCACCGGCACGGCGACCGAACACGTCGGCGCCGACCCGACCACCCGGTCGGCGAACCCCCGGCTCTTCCCGGCGACCCTCGACGAGGCGCTCGGGCGCAGCGGATTGCAAGAACTCGACACCTTCGAACTGGTCCTCGAACCGGCGTCGCCCGACCGGGGCACCCCGAACCGCGGTGGACCCTCCGGCGAGGGCCGCATCGAGATGATCACCGACGCCCGCACCGACCGCGCCGCCGTCGTGCTGATCGTCGACGAACACGGCGTCGCGACCTGGCACTTTCCCGAAGACGCCGACGAGGACGGTCGTCACCGGTTCTTCCTCCGCTCGCCCGAGACCGTCGGTCGCCCTGCGGACGACGACGTGCACCGAGGGCTGGTGGGGATCGGAGCCCGCCTGGTCAAGACCTTCGTCTACGACGTCACCGACCCGTTGGTCGGTGGCCCGGTCTCGACGATGGCCAAGCTCCTCGAGTCCCGAACGCGGCCGTATCGCCTCCGCTCCTTCCTCCCCGGTACCCACGACGACCCGCTCCCGGGCCACGAGCTGGGCGAGGCGCAGATCCGCGAACTCGGCGCCGGCCGAGCGCTGCTGTTCGTGCACGGCACGTTCAGTTCCGCGAGCACCGGGTTCGGCGAGATTCCCGTCCCGGCGCTCGAAGCCCTGCACGACGACTACGACGGCCGTGTCTTCGCGTTCGACCACCCGACGGTCTCCGAGGACCCGCTCGACAACATCGAGGAGTTCCTCCGTCGCATTCCCGACGACGTTTCGCTCGACCTCGACGTGGTCAGTCACAGCCGCGGCGGCCTCGTCACCCGGACCCTCGCCGGCGAACACCGCGACCTGTCGATCGACCCGGACCGGGTCCGGGTGCGACGAGCGGTCTTCGCCGGCACGCCCAACCAGGGCTCTCGACTGTTGTCGCCCGACTACCTCCCGGACCTGATCGACCGCTACACGACGGCGCTCAACGTGCTGTGGTTCGGCCCGGTCGCCGAGGTGTTCGACGCCGTGTTGCTCGCCGTCAAGGTCCTCGCTCGAGGCACGGTCGACGGGCTCGAAGGAGTCACCGCCGGTGATCCCGACGGACCCTTCATGCAGGGTCTACGCGGACGTCCGGGCCCGGGGACGACCTACCACGGGATCGCAGCCGACTTCGAGCCGCCAAGTGACGGCCTGGGGAGCTTCCTGAAGGCCCGCACCGTCGACGGGGTCTTCGAGAACGCCGACCACGACATGGTCGTCACCGCTGACAGCGTCCGTATCGACGGTATGCACAACTTCCATCTCTACGCCCCGGATACCGAGGTCGACCACATGAGCTACTTCCGCTCATCGACGACCGGACCGCTGCTGCGGTCCTGGCTGACCGCCGGCGACGGCTAGCCGTACGGCTCGAAGAGGATGCAGACCACCGAGGTCGACTGTGCCCACTCGACGGCGTCCTCGGCGTGCACCCGATCGATGTCGACGAGGTCGAAGAACGTGGTGTCGAAGCCGCTCTCCTGCAGCGCGGTGGTGCACACCCGATCGACGGCGGCGTCGAGTTCGGCGTCGGCCGGGTAGGCGTCGCCGACCTCGGGACGCAGATCGACGACGGCGATGACCTCGCTGGCGGAACCGGAACACGACGTGAGGGTGAAACGGCCGTCGAAGGTCGCGGGGTTCAACAGGTCGACACAGTCGCCGACCACCAGATCGAACCAGAAACTCTCGTCCGGGCCGAGCGGGGTGTCGTCGACGACGTCGGCCGTGGTCGGATCCGCATCGGCGGTGATCGGATCCGCATCGGCCGTGCGGGTGTCGTCGGATCCGCCTCCACCGAGCACGAAGACCGCTGCGATGATCGCGGCGACCACCAGCGCGACGATGCCGAGCAGGACCCGGCGCGTGGATCCACCACCGGACGTGGCGGACGTGTCCGCCGTCGCGTGCGGTGGTGCGGCCGGCACGACCGCCGGTTCCGGCTCGGGCGTCACCCCAACCGGCTCGGGGCTGGGGACGGGTTCCTGCTTCGGCTGCGGCGACGGCACCGAGGCAACCGTGGACGACGCGGCCTTCGGCGCGAGCAGGCGTCCGTCGTGGGAGCGCATTAGCAGCACGGGGGTGGCCCACTCGGCGCCCGGGCCGGTGATGCTCTTGCGCGCCTCGGCGACGGCCTCCTCGACCGGGTTCCGACGGGAGAGCTGGCGGTAGAGCGTGGTGGAGAACTGCCCGGCGGCGGCGTCGGTGATCGCGAACTGCATGGCGATCACCACGGCGACGCCGTCCCTCACCAGCGCCTGGGCCACACCGGCGTTCGGGTTGGTGACCGACGTACGGGCCCCTTCACAGGCGTTCAGGACCACGAGCCGCAGGCTCGGGTGATCGCCGAGATGGCGGGTGAGGTCGCGCACCGGGATCTCGACGACACCGCCGTCGGGTCCGTCGAGCAGCAGCGCTCCGCTGTCGTGCACCTCGTTGTACGCACCGTGGCCGATGAAGTGGAAGACGTGATACGTACCGTCGCCGAGCGCGTCCTGCAATGACTCGATCGTCGCCGCCTCGCATCGTGTCATCGAGATGTCGTCGTCGGCGTCGAAGCGGTCGCGCAGGGCGTCGAACTCCTTCTGCGTCTCGAGATCGTCGCCGCCGCGACCGGCGACCATGACGAGGACGTTGACCTCGTCGACGGCGAGCGGTCGACTCGGCGAGAGTCCTTCGACCGTGCGCACGACCGGCGTCTCCTTCGACAGCGAGAGGTACTTGCCGGCGACCTCGTCGTAGAGCAGCTCCCACGGGACGTCGGCGAGTTCGACGGCCTCGACGCGCAGCCGGATGCGCACTCCGCCGGTGCCCGCCTGGGCCAGAGCCCGGCCGACGGCACCGGTGAAGACCGCCTTGTAGAGGCGTTCACCGAACGCCCTCAGCTCACCGTCGACCCACGGGTTGGTGTCGCCGGCGGCGGCCTGGGCGAGACCGACCACGTCGGCCTCGAGATCGGACGCCGACATGCCGAGGTCGAGGGTCTCTGAGCGGGAGGACCCCTTTGTGCCCCGTTCGGCCTGCACGGTGAAGCCATCGGCCCACGTGCCCCGGATGATCACCTCGAACGCCTCGTACTCCATCGCCCGTCGCCCCTCCGTCAACGCCGTGAGTGGCGCCACCCTAACCGCAGCGGTCCGACTCAGAGATTCTTGAGCGCTTCCCGAATCGACAACGGGCTGAGTCGGTCGCGTCGCGACTCGACGTACGCCCGGACCGCGTCGGGGTCGGTGTGGGCGTACTGGCGCAGCGCCCATCCGATGGCCTTGCGGTAGACGAAGTCGGTGTCGCCGGCCCGCAGATCGCAGTAGGCGAACAGCCGGTCGACATCGGTCGTGTCCTTGTAGGCGAGCTGGTGGAGGATGGCGACGCGAGCGACCCACATGTCGGTGCTGCGCACCCACTCATCCATCACCGCGACCTGGGCCGGCTCGTTCTTCACGATCCGGCCGGCGACGTGTTTGGCGAGCTCGTCGATCGTGTCCCACCAGGCGTGGGTCGTGGCGATCGTCCGCACCGTGTCCCACGAATCGCCTCGGAGATGGCGACCCTGTCGCCGCATGGCCGCCACCGCCGTGTAGTGCCACTCCCGTTGCGGCCGGGCCAGGCAGGCGTCGACGAAGTCGGCGAGCTCGGCAGCGTCGGTCACAAGGCCGTGTTCGGCCCACACCGCCTTCTGGATGTCGCTGCGATCCTTGGCGCCGATCCCGTAGAACCCGAATTGGTCTCGCATGTAGGACGCCATGGGCTCGGCCCGTTCCGGGTCGGCGGAGGCCACGAAGTAGCGCTCCAACGAGTCGCAGGTTTCCTCGATCCAGGTCACGACGCGATGATCGCACCCGTGAAGGTCGACATGTTGTCCAACTGCGCCCCGGTTCTGCGGGCCGATCCCTACTCCCTCGACAACGTCGCACTCGCCGAGTCGATCGAGGCCGGCCGGGCGGCGGGCTTCGACGCGGTCGGCCTGTGGGGCTTCCACGTAATGTTCGGGGGCGATGAGGCGGCTCGGATCGTGGCCGACGCCGGCGTACCGGTGCAGACGATCGACGCCGCCCTCAGCTGGGTCTCGGGTCCATCCGACGAGGCGGCGGCCGAGATCGACGGCCTGCTCGCCCTCGCCGACCAAGTCGGAGCCGACGTCATCCACGCCACCACCCTCGATCCGGAGGTCGATCTCGACGCTGCGGCGGAGGGCTACGCCCAGATCGCCGGACGGGCTGAGGCGGCCGGCAAGGTGCTCGGCCTCGAGTTTCTCCCCTGGACCGGCATCCCGACACTGGCCGTGGCGAACCGCATCTGTGCGCACGCCGGACCCGCCGCCGGGATCCTGCTCGACACCTGGCACTGGGTCCGCCAGCCCGGCGGGCCGGACCTCGAGCTGCTGCGATCGCTCCCCGGCGAACGCATCACGAGCGTGCAGCTCAGCGACGTCGCCGCCACCTCCCCGCTGGAGGTCGAGCAAGAGGCGATGACCGCCCGGCTGGTGCCCGGGCAGGGCGTCGTCGACTTCGCCGAGGTGTGGGAGGCGCTCGACCACATCGGCGCGACACCGGTGGTCGCAGCCGAGGTCATGGCGGCCGATCTCGTCGCCGAGGGCCCCGCGACGATGGCCGCGAAGGTCCACGACGCCTGCAGGGCGGTGCTCCCGTAGCGATCAGTCGGTGGCGGGCCGGGCGATCCGCCCGGTGGTGCCGTCGACGACGAGTTCGTCGCCGACGTCGACCCGATGGTCGCCGAGCCGAATGTGGTCGTCGGCGATGTGGAGTCCCTGTACCGCGAGGACGGCCGGAACACCCGCACCCCTCGCCACGACTGCGGCATGGCTCTCGCGGCCACCGAGCACGGTCAGCACGGCGGCGCTGCGCACCATGGCGGTCATGTCCGACGGAGCACTCGTCTCCAGGACCAGCACGACCGGTTCGCCTCGATCGACGGCGTCGAGGGCGTCGTCGACGTCGACGTGGACCCGACCCCGACCGACGCCGGCCGACGCGGGCTGACCATCGGCGATGACCCGGGCACCGGCGGGCAGCTCGGCGAGGTCCTGGGTGACGGTGAAGGTCCGAAGCTGGAGATACCAGAGCTCGCCGCGTTCGACGGTGAACTCGAGTTCGACCGCGGTCCCGAGCTCGAAATCGAGGCGGTCGAGCGCGGCCACGAGCCGGGCATGCGCATCGGGGACCCCGGCGGCCATGTCGTCGAGCGCGACGACCGGTGTGGTCGCCGCCATCACGGCATCCCCTTTCACCTGCCACACGAACGAGCCCGTCGCACCGGGTTCGCCGGTGACGGGATGGCGGCTGCTGGCAGCACCCGCGCCGGACCGCTCGTCGGCAGTGGCGTCGACCTGGCGCTGCATGATCACCGCCGTCTCCGGCACTCGGTCGTGGCCGAGCGCCCGGGCGATGGTCTCGACCCGCAGCCCGCGGGTGCTCTCGACGACCGTGACGACGGCGGCATCGACCACCGACGGCAACACATCGAGCAGGGTCTCAAACGCACCGGGCAGGCTGACCGCAGCTCCTGACCGCACGGCCAGGCGATCGCCCGGCCCGCCGAGGCCGCGTACCGCCGCTCGGAGTTCGTCACGACCGACCCTCGGATCGGCGGCGATGGCCCGGGCCGACGCGATCGGCACGACGAGCGCCGGTGGGACGGGGAGTCCGAGGCGGAGCAGCCGCTGCAGGCCGACGGCCTTGGCGCCGTGGACAGCCGGATCGAGATCCGGCCCGTCGGCCGAGACGGCGACGATCGGCTCGGGCAGACTCACGGCTCCAGTGTGGCCCAGGCGGCCATTGGGGGCGGGCCATGGCGGCCAACTACCGTCGCGACATGGACGACCAGACGACGATCTTCATCGACAACGAGCACGTCACCGCCGAGGCCACCGGTCGCATCAGCGTGATCAATCCGGCCACCGAGGAGACGATCGGCTCGGTCCCTGACTGCGGGCCCGCCGACATCAATCGGGCCGTCGCCAGCTCGGTGGCCGCGTTCAACGGCGAGTGGCGTCGCTGGACCCCAGACGAGCGGGTCGAGGCACTGTCGCGCTTCTCCCAGGCGATCCAGGGGCGGGCCCAGGAGTTCGCCGACGTCATCACCGCCGAAGTCGGCACCCCGGCGTCGCAGTCGATCATGATCCAGGTCTTCGCCTCCACCATGGTGCTCGATCAGTACGTCAACGTCGCCAAGAACTACGCCTGGCAGGAGCAGCGTCAGGGTTCGCTCGGCCAGCGGGTGCTGATCAACAAGCAGCCAGTCGGCGTGTGCGCCGGCATCGTGCCGTGGAACGTCCCGCTGTTCATCGCCGCCATGAAGCTGGGGCCGGTCATCGCCACCGGCTCCACGATGGTGCTCAAGACCGCGCCCGAGACGCCACTGCACGGTCGCCTGATCGGCGAGTGCGCCAAGGAGGCCGGCATCCCCGACGGCGTGATCAACGTCGTCTCGGCCGACCGCGCCGGCTCCGAGTACCTCGTCCGCCACCCTGACATCGACAAGGTGTCATTCACCGGTTCGGCGCTCACCGGTTCGATCGTCGCGTCGATCTGCGGCGAGCAGATCAAGCGCTGCACGCTCGAACTCGGCGGCAAGTCGGCCGGGATCATCCTCGACGACGTCGATCTCGATGCCGTGATGAACGACCTCGTCATGTCCGGATTGCTCAACACGGGTCAGGCCTGCGGCGCCCAGACCCGCATCCTCGTGCCCGACCGTCGCCACGATGAGATCGTCGAGGCCCTCGCCGCCGCGGTCGGGGCACTCCCCTACGGCGATCCGACCGACCCGAACATGGTGCTCGGTCCGCTCGTGTCGGGCCGCCAGCACGAGAAGGTCGGCGGCTATCTGGATGCGGGCAAGGCCGCCGGTGCAGTCCCGGTGACGGGCGGTTCGCTCGACGGCTCGTTCGGGAAGGGCTTCTACGTCCAGCCCACCGTGTTCGCGGGCGTCACCAACGACATGACCATCGCCCGGGAGGAGATCTTCGGGCCGGTGCTGTCGTGCATCCGCTACTCCACGGTCGACGAAGCGATCGCCATCGCCAACGACTCCGACTACGGCCTGTCCGGCTCGGTGTGGACCACCGACCACGATCGGGCCGCCGAGATCGCCGGCCAGATCCGCACCGGTGTCGTCGCGGTCAACAGTGCGGCGATCCTCGACATGGCGAGCCCGTTCGGTGGCTTCAAGAAGAGCGGGATCGGTCGCGAACTCGGCCCCGAGGGGTTCGGTCCCTTCACCGAGATCCAGTCGGTGCTGTTGCCGGGGTGAGCTCCGGTTTTCGTTGAAATGCCGGGGAACTCGACCTCCACTCGACTTGTAAAGCGAACATCTGTTCGTGTAGTATGTGGAGATGTTCACAGCGGCGCATGCGGAGATGGAGGCCTTCGATCCTCGCCCGCTCTCGCGCCCCGAACTCGCGGATGCGCTCGCCGCCCACGACCGGCTGATCGCCCGCGCCGAGGCCAACCGGTTGGCGATCCTGGCCGCCGTCGGAGAACTCGGCGACCGAGGCGCCGACGCGGCCTCGATGGGACGCATCATCTCGCGGCGCTCCGAGCGTCGAGCCAAGCAGGATGCGCAGGTGGCCGCCGTGCTGCCCGAGATGCCGACGGTCGGCGCAGCGCTCGCCGGGGGCCGCATCACCACGGAACACGCCTCGGCGTGTGTTGCAGCGGCAGCGCGCACGTCTGCCGAGCAGGCCGACGAGCTCGTCACGATCGCCGAGGCCATGCCGGCCGATCGGTTCGCCAAGCGCTCCCGTGAGTGGGCGAACCGTCACGAAGCCCAGGCGGCGGCCGAAGCCCGCCACCGACGCCAACGACGGGCGCGGTCGGCTCGCCACTGGACCGCCGGCGACGGCATGGTCCACATCCACGCCGAACTCGATCCGGTCACCGGTGCCTCGGTCGTGGCAGCGCTACGGCAGCGCATCGACCAGCTCTGGCACGCTGACGGCGGCCGTGACGGCTCACCCGACGACGAACGCTCCCATGAGCAGCGGGCCGCCGATGCGTTGGCCGAGATGATCACCGCGCCGCCGGCCACCGGCACCCCACACCCGAAGCACGTCGTGCACATCGTCCACCAGCTCGCCTCGGGCACGACCGAGCTGGCCGACGGCACCCCGCTCCCCGATCACGTGCTGGTCGAGCTGGCTCCGGCCGCCGAGGTGATCGGCCACGTCTTCGACGGCGCCGGTCGGCCGCTGTGGCTCGGCCGCAGCACCCGGCTGGCGAGCCGTGATCAGTGGATGGCGCTCATCGCCTCCCAGCGGGGGTGCAGCGACTGTGGCGCCGGCGTCGACCGATGCCAGGCGCATCATCCCCACGAGTGGGAGCAGGGCGGCCCGTCCGACATCGACAACCTCGTGCTGCTGTGCCACACCTGTCACGGCGTGGCCCATCGAGGCGGGCGGGGCGATCCGGCGTTACGAAGACAAAGATCCGCCCGGGCGGCCTAGCCCGCCGGTCGATCCGCGGTCAGTGCAGGCAGAACTCGTTGCCTTCGGGATCTTGCATCACGGCCCATCGATGATCCCCCTGCCACCCGAACTCGACGAAGGTCGCGCCGGTGGCGACGACGCGCTCGACCTCGGCGTCGAGATCCTCGGGCTGCACGTGGAGATCGAGATGCAGACGGTTCTTGGCCGCCTTCGTCTCCGGCACCTTCTGGAAGTACATCCGAGGTGCCTTCCCCGCGGGATCCACCATCGAGGCGGCGGTGGCGAAATGCAGGATCCCCTCTCGGAGGACGACGTCGTCGTCGGTCACGACTCCCTGCTCGAGCAGACCGGCCACGAAGTCGTGATCGCGCTCCAGTTCGTAGCCGAGCAGATCCGCCCACCACTCCGACAGCGCGTGCGGATCGCACGCATCGACGGTGATCTGGATCCGGGGCGCCATGCAGCGAGACTACCCACCACAGCGCGCCCGGGTCCGAAAACAAGGACACGCCCCGGCCGCGTGGCCAGGGCGTGTCGCTTCGATCGGATCGTCGAGGCGATCAGTTCTTGGGCAACTCCGAGAACGGCGTGTCCTTGCCCGGGCCCGGCTCACGGGGCAGGCCGAGCACACGCTCGCCGATGATGTTTTGCTGGATCTGGTCGGTGCCGCCGTAGATCGACGGACCGGGCGAGAACATGGCGATCTCGCCGACCGCACCACCGGTCTGGGTCTCGGACTCGCCGAGCAACATGCCGTCGGCACCGATGACCTGCAGGCCGATCTCGCGGAACTGACGGAACAGCTCCGACATCGTGAGCTTGCCGATGTTGGGCTCGGCGCCGGTGCGCTGCTTGGGATCCTTGGCCCGCTGGATCGACAGGCGGTTGACCTCGATCAGCGAGTACAGCTTGACGAGCTCCTGACGTAGGACCGGATCGGTGTTCTTGCCCGACTTCTCGGCCATGTCGACTAGGTAGCGCCACAGGCCGATGCCGAGCGGCGGCACGCCACCCTCACCGGAGGTGCGCTTGTTGAACTTGGTGACCGGCTCGTGCCGGACCGAGCGCATGCCCGAACCGGCGGCCGAGGCCGGCGACTTGCCGGCCGAGCCGAGCGACGCACGCTCGAACATGAGCGTGGTGTTGGCGACGGCCCAGCCCTGGTTGAGATCGCCGATGATGTTGGCGGCCGGGACCCGGGCCTCGTCGATGAAGACCTCGTTGAAGAGCGCCTTGCCGGTCATCTCGACCAGCGGACGCACGGTGATGCCCGGCTGGTGCATGTCGATCGCGAAGTAGGTGATGCCCTTGTGCTTCGGGGCGTTGGGGTCGGTGCGGGCGATGAGCATGCCCATGTCAGAGATCTGGCCACCCGACGTCCAGACCTTCTGGCCGGTGATGATGTACTCGTCACCGTCCTTCTCGGCCTTGCAGGTGAGACCGGCGAGGTCGGAGCCGGCGCCCGGCTCGGAGAACAGCTGACACCAGCCGACGGTGCCGTCGAAGATCGGCGGCAGGAACTCGTCGATCTGCTCCTGGGTGCCGTGGGTGGCGATGGTGGGAGCAGCGAGCATGCGGCCCAAACCGGTGGGAGGACCCATGACGTCGCGGTCGGCCATGGTGGCCATGACGGTGGCGGCCTGCGACTGGCTGTAGCCCTTGCCGTAGGCGTTGGTCCCGAGCATCGGGTGCGCGTAGCCGCTCGGACCGAGACGGTCCCACCAGTCGCCGACGCTGAGGCTCTCGTCCCAGTTCTCATCCAACCACGCCTCGACCTCGGCGCGGATCTCTTCGACAGTCAGTTCGCTCATGTCGATGATGTTAATGATCGTTCACACGCGTGTGAAGTCGGGAGCGAGGGAATCTCGTCGAGCACCCTCACCGGGGGGAGCGGGGCATGTTTGGGGCGTCTGCGCCATGACCGAGAACCCCGCTCGATCTTGCCGGTTATGGGCGACCTTGGATTGCCGTGGTAGCGAATCGAGTCCAGGCTTAGACCGGCAGGTCACTCATGTCTCGTCGGCGGTGATAGCTCAGTCGTCGGCGAGTGTCGCGGCTCGCCAGCGTCCGCCCGGTGGACGCCCCGTTGCTCATATCGTCCGCGGAAAGCAACGCCGCTGAGAAACATCAGCCCGAGCGGCACCGGTAACGAGACGACGACTGCCACGTAGTCGAACCAGCCGACAACCAGCACGACCACGCTGAACAACAGTGCGCCAACAAGGGGGATCCACCACTCCCTCGCCTTCGGCCGCGGATACGCGCTCATGTCACTCGCACCTACCGCTCAATCCCCTCGCCAACCAGGTAGGAGGCAGCCTACCGACACGGACGCGACCGTCGGGGCGGCAACTAGCCATCGAGCGAGTCCTCTCGCCGGGGGCCCAAAGCGAATATCCGCCCAGCGAGGAACCCGACTATCAACGGGAAGACGGCCACCATCACGGCCTGATCCCGCGTGTAGGTGTCGGTCTGGGGCGACGCGGCGAGCAAGACCGCTGTCTCGGCGATGACCACCGCCACCCCAAGCAGCAACATCGCCTTCACCAGGCCGCCACGGCGGCGCTGGCGAGGTGGGCCGTACACCACGCCGGCGAGCCCTGCGACGAACACGCCGATCATGTACACACCAACCAGCACCACGCCCGAAACGCCATCGGCATCCCGACTCTGCACGAGAATGAACACCACCATCGCCGACGAAAAAAACACAGCCAGCAGCGCGGCCCAGTACCACGCCACCGGTTCGGGCTCTTCTGCCATCACGAACACCCACCAGCCGACTCAGGGAGGTTGACCGCAGTCGCGATTCCCCCCCAGCCAGTTCCCACACCGATCCCAGCAGCCACCCTCGAAACCGGCTCAACCGACTTCCCAGCGGCGGACCAAACTCCCCCACTCACACCGCCCCCAACGAAGGTCAACACTCCGCCTGCGACATGGCCATTGTCGCCAGCGGCGTAGCCGGCAACGGCCTGGACCGACCCTGCCACAGCAGCACCAACCGCCGCCGCTGCCGCCGCAGCCGGAGCCCACGCCGGGGCCGTTCCTGCCGCCACAGCGACACCGAGGGCCAAGGCCCCGAAAGCGAGGCCCGCGCCAACCCAGCTCGCTGCTTCTGCGATGCCGCAAAGGTTGTCACCGGCCCACGAAACAGCACGGCCTCCTGTTGCGTTCCAGGCGTCGCCGGCTTTGTCTTTGACCCATCCGAAGATCTTGCCGTTGAGGTCAGCACCATTGATCGGGTCGCCGTAGCCGTACACATAGTTGTTCGCACAGCCGCCATGGATCGGGTCGACCGTGAGGAACCGGGCATGCTTGGAACTGAACGGGCGTGCCCCCATGTGGGTGATGGGGTTGTCGCCGGGTTCGGTGAGCTTGTTGCCGTTGCTGCCAAACGCACCGAACTGAGCATCATGGCTGGTGTTGGTGACACCGGTCGTGTTGTAGCGGTACCCCCACGGGTCATAGTGGGCGTAGCCGCTCGTCGCTGTTCCGGCCTCGTCGGTGGTCACAAAATTGTGACCCTGCAGGTTCGGGAACGACCACGTCGTATCGCCACCGGGCTGCGGCGGCTCCACCGTGACCTGCACCCCGCCCGGCAACGTCACGTAACGCTCAAGCACCACGAACCGACCGAGCAAGGTCGCCAGCGAGGACCCGCCCGCTCAAGAACGCGCAGAGCGCAGGCAAGACGGCCACTATCACGGCCTGTACCCGCACATCCCACTGCGCCTCGGCCGCCGCGACCAGCACCGCCGTCTCGAACGCCAGCGTACTGATGGCGAGCACGACGGTCCCCACGAGAGGTCCGCCACGTCGGGGCATGCTCGGGGGCCCGAAGGCGAAACCAGCCAGCCAAGCCAACGCCACCCCGGCCACGTACACCACAGAAAGGACGATCGATGCGGAGTTCGACCCGCCACGCTGGCCGAAGATGAACGCCACCAGGCCAACCGAAAGGGTTGCGCCCATGAGGGCGAACCAGTACCACGCGAGCGGAGCCTCTTCGGCCTTCATAGCTAGCAGCTACCCGGCACGTTCACGCCGGCCGCGATCGAGCCTGCACCAAGATATGCGCCGACACCGGCTGCAGCTCGCGAAACCGGCTCAACCGACTTCCCGGCGTAGGCCCAAACGCCCCCGCTGATGCCACCAACCGCATTCAACGCTCCGCTTGCGACGTGGCCACTGTCGCCAGCCGCAACCCCTGCCGCGGCCTGCACTGAGCCGGTATGCCCCGCATACGCGTACCCCTTCGTACCAGCCTCCCGCTACAACGGCTGTGGCGTGTTGAGCTCGGTGACGTTGTCGAGCATGACGCGCTTGGTCTGCTCGGCGTCGAGGTTTTTGAGCTCGACGAGGTAGTCGAGCGGCTGCGGCATGCCCTCGATGTGAGGCCAATCCGATCCGAAGATCACGCGGTCAGCACCCATCAGTTCGACGACCTCGTCGACGTCGTCCTCCCAGAACGGATTCATCCAGACGTGCTTCTTGAACGTCTCGACGGGGTGATCGTCGAACCACCAGTACGACTTCTTGGCGGTCTGTTCGAACTTGCGAAACATCGGACCGAGGAAGTCCGACCCGTTCTCGATCGAGGCGACCCGCAGGTTCGGGAACCGGTCGAAAAGCTTCTCGAACACCGCCTGGATCAGCCAGTCCTGCGCCGCTCGCTCGATCGCGAAGCCCTTGAGCGACGGGCCCGCCCCACCGCCGGTGAGCGAGGAGAACGCATCGTCGGCATAGCCCTGCGACGAGTAGCCGGAGTCGGCGGCGTGGATCACCAACGGCACACCGGACTCGTTGATCCGAGCCCACACCGGGTCGAACATCGGGTTGAACGGCGAGACCACACCGGTGCGGGTGGTGACCGGCGCCGGCCGCATCACGAGCACGTTGGCACCGAGGCCCAGCACCTTGTCGACTTCGGCCACCGCGTCGTCGACGTCGCCGAGAGCGATGTAGGGCGCCGAGAAGATCGTGTTCTCGTAGTTGTACGACCAGTCGTCGTACAGCCACTGGTTGAACGCCTGCATCATCATGACGACGGCGTCGACATCGTCCTTGATGACCTCTTCGTAGAGCACGCCGAGGGTCGGGAAGAGCCAGACACCCTGCAGGCCCTGCTGCTCGATGATCTTCACCCGAGCGGCGGGATCCATGTAATACGCCGGCAGCGGTTCGCGGTCCTTGAGCATCTCGAGCGGGTTGAGCCGCTCGGGATTGCCCTCGAAGTAGGGCCGCAGCGCACCGGGCTTCGCGATCGGATCCCACGTGGGGTTGGCGACGGCCTTGTTGAGCTTGCCGCCGACCAGGTGGTGTTTGCGGCCCCCGATGTCGACCCACTGCACGATGCGGGGCTGCATGGCCTCGGGCACGTGGCGGGTGAAGGCATCGAGCGCTTCGTAGTAGTGGTTGTCGGCGTCGAACGGGACGAAGTCGAGCTGATCCGGTGTCATGTCGGGCTCCCGAGGTGCGGCGTGATCTCCACCGTAACGGTTCCTGACGGCGCGTCAGAAACCGGTCGCCCACTCGATGTGCGACCAGGCGCTCGTCTCGACCCACCGATGTCGCTCCCGTGTGGCATCGGCCGCTAGATTCCTCCCGTGCCTTCCACCGCTGAACTCCAGGCCGCCACGTACAAGCGCGGTACCAAGGTCCGCCTCGTCGACGACCTGCCGAGCCACCCCGCCGGGTCGCAGGGCAAGGTCGCGTTGGCCAACGGCATGACCTGGAAGCGCTACTGGGTCCGGTTCGCCGACGGCACCTCGGTCGGCCACGTCGATCACGAGTCGCTGGTGCGGGCCAAGGACTACGACCTCTTCGTCGTCGCCCGCGACCGCGAGGCGATCGAGGCCGAAGAAGCCGCCACCAAGGCCGCCGAACTGGCCGAAGCCGGAGGTGGCGACGATGCCGGCGCCGATGGCGGTGGCGCTTTGGCTGCCGGTGGAGGCGCCACGATCAACGGCGTGTTCATCGCCCAGAGCTGGCTCGACAAGGCCGCCGCCGCTCGGGCCCGGATCCTGGGCTGAGGCAGATGGCCGCCGAGTTCACCGTCTCGGCCATCGGCCACGTCCACAACGAACGAACCTCACCCGAGGACGACGACTGGGATTCGGTCGTCTCGACGGTCGTGCTCGACGACGAGTGGTTCACCCCCGACGTCGTCGCCGGCCTCGCCGAGTTCTCCCATCTCGACATCGTCTTCTTGTTCGACCGGGTCGATCCCGACAAGGTCGATCTCGGCGCTCGCCACCCGCGCAACCGGGAGGACTGGCCGTTGGTCGGCATCTTCGCCCAGCGAGCCAAGGCCCGCCCGAACCGGCTCGGGGTCACGACGTGTGAGCTGCTCGCCGTCGATGGGCTGACCCTCACCGTGATGGGCCTCGATGCGATCGACGCCACGCCGGTGCTCGACATCAAGCCGCACATGATCGAGTTCCAGGCCCGCACCGAGGTCCGCCAACCCGCGTGGGTCGGCGAGCTGATGGCGCAGTACTGGGAACGGCCGGACTGAAACCGGTCGACACCGACCAAGCGGGTGCAGGCTCAGCGCGTGCGGGCTCAGCGGGTCCGGGGGTCGATCCGCGTGCCCGACGAGAACGCCTCGCTCCCGGCCTCCATACCGGCCATGTCGAATCCCGTGGTGAGCAGCGACGGCCCCATCGACAGCGCCTGCTTGGTGCCGAGATCGTTGGCCGCCCAGATCGACCGCAACGACGCCTGCACGCCGATCGGCGGCTGCGAGGCGATCGCGTCGGCGACCCAACGGGCCCGCGCCATCAGTTCGTCGGCGGGGCAGATCTCGCTCACGAGACCGATGCGGTGCGCCGTCTCGGCCGACATGCGCTCGTGGTTGCCGAGCAGCGTCATACGCAGCACCTCGCCGAGCGGCATGTACTGCAACATCTTCATCGGCTCGTAGACCGCAGCCATGCCGTAGGTGACGTGGGGGTCGAAGAAGGTGGCGTGATCGGCGGCGATGATGATGTCGCTCTCGGCGAGCATGTAGAACGCGCCGCCGCACGCCATGCCATTGACCGCACAGATCACCGGCTTCCACAGATCGCACGACTTCGGACCGAGATCGTCGCCTGGATCGTCGTACATGAAGTTGTTCGACGTGCCGTAGAGGCGGGAATCGCCGGCCATGTTGGTGAACTCGGCCTCGTTTCGATCGATGCCGACACAGAACGACCGATCGCTGGCCGCGGTGAGCACGATCGCGTTGACCCGGTCGTCACTGCGGAACGCCCGCCAGGTCGCCTTCAGTTCCTCTTGCATGGTGGGGCTGAAGGCGTTGTAGGCCTCGGGGCGGTCGAGCGTCACGACGGCGACGAACGCGTCCTCGTCGATGTCGACGGTGATCGTCGTGAACGATGCGAAGTCGGTCATGCGCCCTCCCCTTCCGGCGTGGCCCAGTCTCTCAGGCGACGCATCGCCTCGGCACAATCCTCGGTGGAACCGGCGAACGAGAATCGCACGGAGCGATGCCCTCTCGTGGGATCGAAGTCGACCCCCGGGGTGGTCGCGACTCCGAGCTCGTCGAGCCAGGTCGCGCACAGGGCCTGACTGTCGGTCGTCCGCCCGGCCCCGATCAGGTGGTCGATCCCGGCCCACACGTAGAACGCACCGTCGGCCGGGGCGAGGTCGGCGAAGCCTGCGTCGCGGAGACCGTCGAGCACGATCCGCCGGTTGGTGGTGTAGCGGTCGACGTTGGCCTGGCACTCGTCATGGCAGTCGAAGGCCGCGACGGCACCGAGCTGCGAGAGCGTCGGTGCCGAGATGGTGACGTTCTGCCCGATCCGGGTCAACGCGTCGCGCAGCGCGTCGGGCATCACCAGCCAGCCGAGCCGCCACCCCGTCATCGAGAAGTACTTGGAGAAGCTGTTGATCACAATCGCATCAGGGTCGAACCGCAACGCTGTCGGGGCCGGCTCGCCGTACGAGAGCCCGTGGTAGATCTCGTCGCTGACGAACCACACCCCGTTCGCCCGGCACCAGGTGGTGATCTCGGCCATGCGCTGATCGTCAAGCATGGTGCCGGTCGGGTTCGACGGCGACGACAGCACCAGGCCCGCGATGGGACCGCCCTCGGCCACGATCTCGTCGAGCAGTTCGACGGTCGGCTGGAAGCGGGTCGCCATCGTGGTGGCGAGATCGACGACCTCGCAGCCGAGCGCCTCCAGCGCGTTGCGGTAGCACGGGTATCCCGGCGACGGCACGACGACCCGGTCACCGACGTCGAACGCGGCCAGGAAGGCGGCCACGAAGGCGCCGGACGCTCCCACGGTGAACATCAGACGGCCGGCATCGACGTCGACCCCGTACCACTCGTCGTAGTGGCGGGCGACGCGGGCCCGGAGCTCCGGCGTGCCCGCGGCGGTCGTGTAGCCGAGCACGTCCTCGTCGAGGGCGCGGTGCGCCGCGGCGATCACGCCGGCCGGTGCCGGGGTCGACGGCTGCCCGACCTCGAGGTGAAGGACCTCGCCGCCCCCCTGCTCTCGTTCCTCGGCGGCCCGCATGACCTCCATGACGTAGAACGGGGCGATCTCGCCTCGATTCGACGGTCTGCGCTGGGACTTCATCAGGGGAGCTTGGCACGTTCTGGTCTCGGATCCGGCGTCTGGGGTGAAGCCGGGCCGAGACATTGGTACCTTGGCCTTCCGTGACGAGGACGTGCGGAATTTGT
>JBCBYI010000270.1:0-4147 GCA_039815945.1 Actinomycetota bacterium
CCGCGAACACACCCCTCGAAAACGACGACGGGGGCTGCCCTGAGGCAACCCCCGTGCTGACGAGCGCCGGGCGGGATTTGAACCCGCGACTGTACGGCTTTGCAGGCCGTTCCCTTGGGCCGCTCGGGCACCGGCGCCAGCGCAGGGAATCGTAGCGGCCCCGGCCTGACGTGCGACCATGGGCCGGTGACCGACGACGCCACCCCCGCCCGTTCCCCGCTCGAACTGCTCGGTGCCCTCGCCAAGACCGACGCGGAGATCGACGAGCACAGTCGACTCGTCGAGATCTACACGATGGAGGGCTTGTTGCAGATCTGGTGGTGGGGGCAGCCAGGCGCCACCGACGTGGTGATCATGTGCGGGGGCGCAATGGGCGGGGTGACCGGCCCCGGGCGGGCGCTGTACGTCGAACTGGCCAAGGATCTCGCCCGCGAGGGACGAGCGGCGATGGCGGTCGACTACCGCAAGGCCGGCGATCTCGCCCGGTCGTTGCTCGACACGTGTGCCGCGGTCGATCTCGCGATGCGCAACGGCGCGGAACGATTCGTCGTGCTCGGCCACTCGTTCGGTGGCGCGGTGGCGGTGCAGGCGGCCGGCACCTTTCCGAGCCTGACCGCCGGCGTGATCACCTACGCCACCCAGTCGGGCGGCTGCGAGGAAGCGGCCCGGATGGGCGACACGCCGCTGCTGCTCCTGCACGGCGAGCAGGACTCGATCCTCGGGCCCGAGAACTCGATGATGGTGCAGGCACTCGCCGGCCACGGCGAGGTGCGGACCTTCCCGGGCACCGACCACCTCATGGCCGAAGCTGCCGACGAGATCGCCACGATCACCGGCGAGTGGGTTCGAGCCCGCCTCGACGAGCACGCCGGCCGCTAGCGCCCGACTCCCCCGCCGAGCTCGGCGTCGAGAAGCTCCTGCAGCCCTGCCTCGACGCGACGCAACCGGGCGGTGGCGTCGCGCAATCGACCCAGCAGCGCCATCGCCTCTTCGCGCTTGAGCGCGTCGGCTCCGGCGGGCAGCATCGCCAGGGAGCGTCGGAAGTGTTCGATCTCGTGGTCGCCGGTGAAGTCCATGAGCCGAACGTACACGAACACATGTTCGCTCCGCCAGGTCGAATCTGCGCCGGTCGGCGTGCGACGATGCCGACCATGCCGATCGAGATCTCCTTCGCCGACCGAACCGCCCTCGTCGTGGGTGGGGGTGGCGGCGGCATCGGTTCGGCGGTATGTCACCGGCTCGCCGACGCCGGTGCCGACATCGTCGCGATGAGCGCGGTCGCCGACGATCTCGAGACCACCACGAGCGAGGTCGAGCAGCGGGGTCGGCGCTGTGCGACCGCCGTCGTCGACGTGCACGACCTCGACGCCCTGCGCTCGGCGATCGAGGCCCATCCCGAGATCGATCTCGTGGTCAACGTCGTCGGCGGGGTCACCGTCGACCACTGGCACCGCCTGCACGACTACCCCGTCGAATCGTTCGATCATCTCCTCACCACCAACCTCCGCTACGCCTTCGTGGCCTGTCAGACGGTCGCCGCCCGGCTCATCGCCGACGGGCGGCCGGGCGCGATGGTCAACATCTCCTCCATCGCCTCGAAGGGGCAGCCCCTGCTCGCCGGCTACGGCGCGGCCAAGGCGGGTCTCGACTCCCTCACCCGCTCGATGGCGATGGAGTGGGGGCGCCATGGCATCCGGGTGAACAACGTCGCTCCGGGCACGGTCAACACGCCCCGATCGGGCCGACCGGCCGACGACCCCAACGACCCGCTCGCAGCGGGAATCACCCTCGGTCGGCGGGGCACACCCACCGACATCGCCGACGCCTGCGTCTACCTGCTGTCGGATCTCGCCGGCTACGTCACCGGCCAGACGCTCGACGTCGACGGTGGGCCGAGCCGGGGCGCGCTCGACGAGCACGACCTGCCGGTGTTCGTCACCAACCCGGCGATCCGAGCCCGCTTCGAGTCGTGATCGGCGGGGCCGGTCAGGCGGCGCGGTAGCAGCCCGGCTCGACCTCGATCGCCTCGCCGCGTTCGAGCATGCGGGCGACGTGCAACTGCGATGTCCGCCGCTCGACCCGCTCGACGATCGGCATCACGACATGAGGCCGATACACGAAGCGGTGTTCGATCATCTCGGCCAACGTGTGCGGCTCGGCGAGGAACGCCAGCATCGCGTCGTGGCGTCGAGCGATCACGGCGTGAAACGCGTCGAGCATCTCGAGGAAGCGGTCACGTCCCTCGATCACCCCCTTGTGATGGAAGGTGACGTACACATCGGCGTCTTCGTCTCGCACCCGCACCAGGCTCTCCTCGAACTGCTCGAGGCTGCTGAAGACGTCGCCGTAGTAGGGCCCGAAGCCGGTGAGGTCGATGTCGGAGAGGAAGAACACCCCCTCGGAGATCCGCATGCCGCAATGGCCGGCGGTGTGACCGGGCAGGTGAACCGCTGCGACCGACACCCCACCGAGATCCCAGACGTGGCCGTCGGCGAAGCCCTCGGCGTCGGGACGGGCCTGATAGTGGAACTCCTCCAGGTACTGCTGGTGGAGCTCGGGATGGTTCTCCGGCGTCGATTCGGTGAGCGCCATCAAGGCCTCGATGCTGCGGGTGACCTCGATGTCGTCGTGGTGGATGTGGATTCGCGCCTCGGGGAACGCACAGTTGCCGGCGATGTGATCCTCGTGGCCGTGGCTGTTGATCACCGCGTCGACCGGCACGCCGGCGCCACCCTTCTCGACGACGGTCACCGACGGGTCGACGATCACGGTCTCGCCCGCACCCTCGATCAGCAGCGAATTGCCCGACGGGTAGGCCCCGTTGTCGGGGGTGCTGAGCACGGTGACGTGCTCAGTGAGTCGACGGGCGTGTTCGCCCCATGCACTGCTCATGCGGCGGACACTAGCGGTGGCCGCTACCGTCGACCCGATGGGGATCAGCCACATCGCGCTCGCCGTGCAGGACCTCGAGGCGACCCATCGCTTCTACACCGACATCATGGGCTTCGAGTTGGTGAAGGTCGAGATCGCCGACATGCGTGGCGGCAAGGCCCGTCATGCCTTCTACTCGACCGGCTCCGCCGACGATCAGATGATCGCCTTCTGGGATCTGCGGGGCGTCCCCGGCTTCGAGGACGGCTACCGCACCGATATCTCCCGTGACCTCGGCCTCGACCCGTTCACCAACCACCTCGCGTTCCAGGCTGACGACCTCGACGATCTCGCCGCCAAGCGCAACCGCCTCAAGGGCGCGGGATTGCAGGTGGTCGAGATCGATCACGGCTGGATCCAGTCCGTCTACGCGGAGGATCCCGACGGCAACGTGGTGGAGTTCGCGATCGTCACCGAGGCCTTCACCAAGGCCGACGCCGTCGAGGCGCTCGAACTGCTGACGGCGACCGATCCTCCGATGTCGCCGGCGCCCTCGATCACGTTCCACCCGGCGCCCGAGTAGCGATCGAAAACGACGACACCCCGGGGCCTCCACTCGAGAGAGGAACCCGGGGTGTGTGTTGGAGCGGACGACCGGGTTCGAACCGGCGACCTCAACCTTGGCAAGGTTGCGCTCTACCAACTGAGCTACGTCCGCAGCGGCCTGCAACTGTATCGGCTCTCGGTCCGATCCGGCACCTGAGAACCCGAAATCGTCGTCAGCCTCCGGCGCGGCGGCGGACCTCGGTGGCGATCTCCTGCGCGACCTGACGGTCCGCGATCCGGTCGATCACCAGCTCGTGCCCGTCGCGGCCAAAGACCAGCGCTGCGGCGCGTTCGTCCTGCCAGCCCTGGACGGTCAATCCCGGTTCGAGACCTACCGGCACGACGTCGGGCTCCCACTCGCGGGCGTTGGCGATCACCATGCGTCGATCGGTGACGACGACGGCGCCGTCGGCACCCAGGAAGCGGCAGTTCGCCGCCATCTGCACGGTCTCACCGGCCTCCAGATGGGTCGCCAGGACGCTGAACGCGGCCTTCCCGGCCTTGCGGCTCGATCCCGAGAGCCGACCAACGGCCGCACCGAGCTGATGCGGATCGGCGGCGCCGGGGCCGGCGGCCGCGTCGGGCATCGCCCGCGGTTCCGGAGGCGCAGCGTCGGCCGCAGGCGGTGGGCTCGCCGGCGGTTCGGGGGCCGGCGCGGGCGCCGGCGGGA
>JBCBYI010000271.1:0-4080 GCA_039815945.1 Actinomycetota bacterium
CAAGACCACCGGTGGTCTTGCCGTTGGTGCCGGTGACCGCGACGATCGGCCGGTCGTCCCACACCGCGGCGAGATCGAATTCCGAGATGACCGGGACACCGGCGGCGTCGGCGATCGTGAACGCGTCGTGCCACTCCGGCAGGCCGGGGGTCGCGACGATGAACGCCGCCTGGTCGACCAGGGTGGCCAGGTCGGCGGTGGAACCGAGGGCGATCCCGAGCGTGTCGGCGTCGGTGCGCAAGTCGTCCGACGGGTTGTCGTCGATCGCGAGAACGGTGTGGCCGCGACGCACGAGCGCACCGGCGACGGCGCGGTTCGCGACGCCCATGCCGACCAGCAGCGCCGAGGTCGGGACGGCGAGCACCTCGTCGAGCGACGTCGTCGCCATCAGGCGGTGATTCCCAGATTGATCGCGTCGGCGTAGAAGAGCCCCAGCCCGACACCGGTGCACAGGCCCGACATGATCCAGAGGCGCACGATCACGGTGGTCTCGGGCCAGCCCGAGAGTTCGAAGTGGTGATGGATCGGGGCCATCCGGAACAACCGCCGACCGTTGAACCGCTGGAAGACGAAGACCTGCAAGATCACCGAGACGGTCTCCATGACGAACAGCCCGCCGATGATCGGCAACAGCAGATGGGTGCTCGTCGTCAGCGCGAGCGCGGCGAGCCCGCTGCCGATCGCGAGTGATCCGGTGTCGCCCATGAAGATCTGCGCGGGCGCAGCGTTCCACCACAGGAAGCCGATGATCGCCCCGGCCATGGCGGTGGAGACGACGGCGAGGTCGAGGGCGTGTGGGTTGCCGTAGAAGTCGGCGTGGCGGAACTGCCAGAAGCCGATGACCGTGAAGGCCGCGAACCCAAACGCGCCCGCCCCGGCGGCGAGGCCGTCGAGCCCGTCGCTCAGGTTGACCGCGTTGCTGGTGGCGGTGATCAACAACAGCGCCCAGATCATCCAACCGATACGGCCGAGATCCCACCCGGGGCTGTCGAAGCGGGTGAACGAGAGCGTGGTCGGGACCGACGTGTACTGGGTGACCAGGAAGGCGAAGCCGAGGCCGACGATCAACAGGCCGAGCATCTTGGCCCGCTTGTTGAGACCGAGATTGCGGGCGGCGACCACCTTGATCCAGTCGTCCATCAGCCCGACGGCGCCACCACCGATGATCGCGAGCATCACGAAGATGCCGGTGCGGGTGTAGATCGCGCCGACGAGATCGGAGACGACGTAGCCGCTGGTGGCGCCGGCCACGATGGCGATGCCGCCCATGGTCGGCGTACCGGCCTTGACCTGGTGCCCCTCCGGGCCGTCGTCACGGATCGGCTGGCCGATCCGGTGGGTGGTCAGCCAGTTGATGAGGGCCTTGGTACCGAACAGCGAAATCAGCATCGCGATCGCACCGGCAAACAGCAGGCGGGTCATGCGTCGGAACCTCCGAGTCGTCGGAGCTCCTCGTGGGCGACGACACGATCGTCGAACTCGAGGACCTCGTCGCCGATCGTCTGCGTCGTCTCGTGGCCCTTCCCTGCAATCAACACGACGTCACCTTCGCGGGCGCCGGCGATCGCGTGGCGGATGGCGCGACGACGGTCGGCCTCGACGAGTTCTGGGTCGGCGTCCATGCCGGACACGATCGCACCGATGATGGCCTGCGGGTCTTCACCTCGGGGGTTGTCGCTGGTCACGACGACCCGGTCGGCGAGGCGCCGCGCCACCTCCCCCATCTGCGGTCGCTTGCCCTGGTCTCGGTCGCCACCGGCGCCGAAGACGACGATCAGGGCGCGGTCGGTGATCTCGCGTGCGGCGCCCAGCACTGCCTCGAGCCCGTCGGGGGTGTGGGCGTAGTCGACGATCACGGTGAACACCTGCCCGGCGTCGACCGTCTCGAAACGGCCGGGAACGCCGCGCACGCGGCCGAGCGCATCGGCGACGTCGGCTTCGGCGTGGCCGAGGGCGGCGACCGCCTCGGCGGCGAGGACGGCGTTGGTGACGTTGAACGGCCCGGCGAGCGGCAACGAGACGTCATGGCCCCGCCAGCGGAACCGGCTGCCGGTCGGGCCGGTCGCGGCGGCTTCGCGAGCGGTGGTGTCGACGGGCACGATCGGGATCTCGGCGGCTGCGGCGATCCGCTCCCCCGCCTCGGTGTCGGTCGAGACGATGCCGAGGTCGGTGAGCTCGGAGGTGAAGAGGCGGGCCTTGGCGGCCTCGTAGCTGGCGAGATCGCCGTGGAAGTCGAGATGGTCGACGCCCAGGTTGGTGAAGACGCCGACCGCGAATCGGGTGCCGTCGACCCGGTGGAGGTCCAGCGCGTGACTCGAGACCTCCATGGCCACCGCCGCGTGACCCTGCCGGTGGGCGTCGGCGAGCACGCGCTGGAGTTCGGGCGCTTCGGGGGTGGTCCGCACGCCGGTGAGGGTGCCGATCTCGGTGGCGCTGCGCCCGAGCTGTTCGAGCAGATCGCCGATCAGCCGGACGGTGGTGGTCTTGCCGTTGGTGCCGGTGACACCGATCACCGGGATGCGGCCGGACGGATGCCCGTGGACGGCGGCGGCTGCCGGCCCCATCGCCGCCCGCACGCTCGGGACGACGACCTGCGGCACTCGGAGATCGAGCCGACGCTCGACGAGCAGCGCGATCGCGCCGGCCTCGACGGCCGCCGGCGCGTGGTCGTGGCCGTCGGTCGTCGCGCCCGGCACGCACGCGAAGAGGGTGCCGGCGGTGACGCGTCGGGAGTCGTGCTCGACGTCGACGACGTCCGCGACGGAGACATCGGCCTCGATCACCCGAGGGAGCGAGGCGGCGAGTTCGTCAACCCGCACGTCAGCCGTCCTGGGACTCGGGTGCGAGCGTGGTGGTGGTCGTGGCGGCCGTCTCGGCGCGCACGGCGGTGGTGGTGACGCCGGACGCCGCCTGCGGAATCTGCAGCTGACGGGCCGCGTACGCGGCGATCTCGGCGAACACGGGCGCGGCGACGTCGTTGCCGAAGCGGGCGTTCCTGGGGTTGTCGATCATGACGTAGACGGAGAACTGGGGTCCCTGGTCGTTACTGATGATGCCCGCGAAGCCCGCAGTGTAGTGATGGTCGCGCCCGTCGGGGTCGTCTTCGGGGCAGTCGTACCCAACGCTCCCGTCGCACGGCTGCCATGCCGTGGAGGTCTTGCCCGCCACCGTGTAGCCCCGCACCGCGGCGTTGGGACCGGTGCCGTTCTCGTGCTCGACGACACCTTGCATCATGTCCATGAGCAGATCCGACGTCTGTTCGCCGATCACCTGCTCGCCGGGCTTGGTGCCGAGCTCGGCACTGGTGAGCGACAGCGGCACCCGCACCCCGCCGTTGGCGACCGTGTTGAACGACTCGATCACCTGGGCGGCAGTGACCGACACGCCCTGGCCGTAGCTCGCGATCGGCAGGGCCACGGTGGAGAGGAAGGGATCGAGGATGCCGCCGCTCTCGCCGGGGAAGTCGACACCACTCACCGAGCCGAAGCCGAAGTCGTGCATGAGACCCCACACCGCGTCGGAGCCGGCGATCTCGGCGAGCGTCGACGAACCGACGTTGGAGGAGCGGATGAGGATCTCGGAGGTGCTGTAGACCCGGTCGTCGGACCGGCCCGTGTCTCGGACGTGGAAGATGTCGCCGTCGTCGACCGGGTACGGCTTCGCGGCCGGGACGTCGATCGGTGTGTGCGGATAGACCGCTCCGCTCTCGAGCGCGGCGGCGACCGACACGATCTTCATGGTCGACCCGGGTTCGAAGGTGTGGGTGAACGGCAGGTTGTTGGACGTGCAGCGCACCGCGCCGGTCTCGTCGTCGGCCAACGCACCGACTGCGGCGAGCACTGCGCCATCGTCGATCCGGGTCACGATCGCCATGCCGAGGTCGGCGTCGAATCGCTCGACGGTCGACTCGAGGAGCTCCTGCGCCTTGAACTGGATGTCGCGATCGAGGGTCGTTGCGACGTCTTCGCCCGGGATCGCCGGCTCGAGCACCTGCTCGCCACCGACGATCGTCGCGCTGCGGTCGGCGCTCACCTCGACGGCCCGCGTGCCCGGCGTGCCGGTCAGCGTGTCGTCGTGGAT
>JBCBYI010000272.1:0-4033 GCA_039815945.1 Actinomycetota bacterium
GTCGACCTTCCAGCGGACGGCGTCGTGGGCGACGTCGAGGTAGCGCTGCAGGACCTGCTTGGGTGTGGTGGGTCGGCTCACACGGCGACCCTAGAGCCTCGCTGTCGGACGAGTGTCGACATCGGTACGGTGGAGCTTCCACCCGGCTGGAAGGTCAAGAATGCGCATCGGTGAGCTCGGCGAACGCTGTGGCGTGTCGACCAAGACCATTCGCTACTACGAATCCATCGGATTGTTGGCGTCGCCGGCGAGAACGCCGAGCGGCTACCGCGAGTACGACGACGCCGCCGTCGAGCGGTTGACCTTCGTCCGCGACGCCCAGGCGACCGGGCTCACGCTCGGCGAGGTTGCGTCGGTGCTCGAACTCAAGGGCTCCGGCGAAGTGGCGTGCCGGCACACGATGGCCTTGGTCGAGGGACACCTCGCCGAGATCGACGCCCAGATCGCCCATCTGATCGCTGCTCGGGCCGAATTGGCCGCCTTGGCCGATCGTGCTCGCAGCCTCGACCCGGCCTCGTGCACCGACCCCAACCGGTGCCAGGTGATCGACGCGGCCCGCTTCTCCGCTTGACCTTCCAGCGGACTGGAACCTTTAGACTGGGGTCATGCGCACGGAGGCCACGGTCCGAACCGATCTGACGATCGACGGGATGACCTGCGCCGCGTGTTCCAATCGGATCCAGCGCCGGCTCACCAAGCTCGACTCGGTCGCTGACGCCCAGGTCAACTTCGCCAACGGTCGAGCGCGTGTCGACCACCACCCGGCCGTCGACGTCGCACTCCTCGCCGCCGAGATCGAGGCGCTCGGCTACGCAGTGATCGACGACGGCTCGGCCGACGAGGCCGAACTCGCCCGCGAGGCCGACCTCCGCCGTCGCCTGATAGGCGGCGCCGTCCTGACCGTTCCGACCGTCCTGATCTCCATGCTCCCGGCGCTGCGGTTCGGTGGGTGGGAGTGGGTCGTCGGCCTGCTCGCCGTGCCCGTGGTGCTGTGGTCGGGCTGGCTGTTCCACCGGGCGGCGTGGATGAACCTCCGCCACGGCTCCACCACCATGGACACGCTCGTCTCGATGGGCTCGCTCTCGGCGATCGGCTGGTCGACCGTCGTTCTCGTCGGCGACGTGGGCGACGGACACGTCTACTTCGAGACGGGCGCGGTCATCGTCACCTTGATCCTGCTCGGCAAGTGGTTCGAACTCCGGGCCAAGCGCCGATCCGGCGACGCCATCCGGGCGCTCGCCGATCTCGGTGCCCAGATGGCGCGACTCGAGGACGGGCGGGAGATCCCGGCCGACGAACTCGCCGTCGGCATGCGCTTCGTCGTCGCACCCGGGGAGAAGATCGCGACCGATGGAGTGATCGTCGACGGCCACGCTGCGATCGACGCCTCGATGGTCACCGGCGAACCGGTGCCGGTCGAGGCCGGTCCGGGCGACGAGGTCATCGGCGCCACGATCAACACCGACGGTTCGCTCGTCGTCGAAGCCTCCAAGGTCGGTGCCGACACCGCGCTTTCGCAGATCATCCGGCTGGTCGACCAGGCCCAGGGCAGCCGGGCCGAGGTGCAGCGCCTCGCCGACCGGGTGTCGGGCTACTTCGTTCCCCTCGCGATCGTCACCGCGTTCGTCACACTCGGCGTGTGGCTCGCACTCGGCAACGACGCCGGCGAGGCCTTCACCGCCGCCGTCGCCGTGCTGATCATCGCGTGCCCGTGTGCGCTCGGCCTTGCGACGCCGCTCGGGATCATGGTTGGCACTGGCCGCGGCGCCCAGCTCGGCGTGATCATCAAGGGCGGCGAGGTGCTCGAGGACACCCGGGCGGTCGACGCGATCGTCGTCGACAAGACCGGCACGATCACGAGCGGTGTCATGGCGCTCGCCGACACCGTCTCACCCGGCCTCGACGATGCTGCTCGCGAGCGGGTCGTCGCCCTCGCCGCGTCGGCCGAGTCCCGCTCCGAGCACCCGATCGCACGAGCCATCGCCGATGCGGTCGACGACCACCTGAGCGTCGAGGGCTTCACCAATCGAGCCGGGTCCGGCGTGGTCGCCTCGGTCGACGGCGATGAGATCCGGGTCGGCCGCCGAAGCCTGTTCGCCGAGGTGCCGGACGCTGTCGAGGCGGCAGCCCTCGATGCCGAGTCCGCTGGTTCGACCGCCGTGTTCGCGGGGCGGGGCGAGACGGCCGAGGTCGTGTTCATCGTCGCCGACGAGATCAAGCCCACGAGCGCAGCGGCGATCGAATCGCTGCATCGGCAGGGCCTCGAGGTCACCATGCTCACCGGCGACAACCGTCGCACGGCCGAGCGGGTCGCCGCTGCCGTCGGCATCGATGCGGTGATCGCCGAGGTCTATCCCGACGACAAGGCCCGCACGATCGAGGAGCTCCAAGGCGGCGGCCGCCGCGTCGCGATGGTCGGCGACGGCATCAACGACGCGCCGGCGCTCGCGCAGGCCGATCTCGGCATCGCCGTCGGCACCGGCACCGACGTCGCGATCGAGGCGTCGGACCTCACCATCGTGTCGGGCGATCTGCGAGCGGTCGCCGATGCGATCGCGCTCTCTCGCCGCACCCTCGCCACGATCAAGGGCAACCTCTTCTGGGCGTTCGCCTACAACGCCGCCGCCATCCCGCTGGCCGCGTTCGGCGTGCTCAACCCGATGATCGCCGCCGGCGCGATGGGCTTGTCGTCGCTCTTCGTCGTCAGCAACAGTCTCCGCTTGCGCCGCTTCCGCGGTGCCCGCCAGTTCCCGAATCCCGAGGTGACCCCATGACCACCACCTACTCCGTTCCCGGCATGAGCTGCGGCCACTGCGTCGACGCCATCACCGGCGAGGTCGGCAAGGTCGACGGCGTCTCCGATGTCAACGTCGATCTCGACACCAAGCTCGTGACCGTCGTCGGCGGCGAACACGACGCGATCGTCGCCGCCATCGACGAGGCCGGCTTCGACGTCGCCTGACTCGGCGGCCGCCGGGAGGGCTCAGGCGAAGATCGCTTCGCAGCCCGTTCCGGCGAGCACGGCGTCGACCCGCTCGCGGTCGGCGTCGGTGAGCGCCTCGTAGGCGCGGCGCAGCCACTGCAGGCACTTGCCCTGATAGCCGAACGGACCCTGGCGGTAGGTCTCGCCGAGGATCTCGCACACGACTTCGTCCTTGCCCGTCGTCAGCGCTTCTGCGTTGGCGAGGAGGAAGGGGACGTAGGTACTGCCGATCTCGTGGAGAAGGCGGGTGGTGGCAGAGGGAAGGTCGTCGAGCGACACCCAGCCTTCGTCGCCGTCGACGGGCAGCCACGAGAGATCGTCGGTGCGGTCCGTCCAGCTGATGACCTTCGGGGCCCGGAGCTCGGCGACCCGCACCGACGTCGGGTCCCACTTCACGAGCTGGGTGAGCTGGCCGAACACGCCGAAGTCGCCGCGGCCCGGTCGATCGCCGAGGAAGAAGTCGCGCTCGGCGAACCCGGCCGTCATGATCTCGAGCAGGCGCTCGTAGGACGACTCGATGATGGGCTGGGTGATGTCGGTCGAGCCGACCAACTCGCGCCGGGTGATCTGCCGGTTGGTGATGAAGTCGAACGCCGTCTGGGCCGCGTCGGAACCCAGCTGCAGATCCGACGAGAGCGGCAGGAGCTTGCCGGCCTTGTCGATGCCGTCGTCGTAGGCCCAGCGGTAGTGGTACATCGCCTTGGTGACCCACTCGTCGCCGTAGTCCTCGATGATGGCGTCGATCATCGCGAGGGCGGGATCGGGCGGCACGACGCTGCGGCCGGCGTATTCGCCCTCGAGGCGCATGATCTGCGGCGAGGAGTCGACCGTCGCCTCCCGGTGCGAGCCGTCGTCGTTGGGATACACGATCACGGGGATGATGCGCACGGGGGGATCGGGGATGTTGTCCCACTTCGACCCTCGCAGGATCCATCGGAACGGGATGTGGCGGTACCGAAGCACCGCACGCATCTTCAGCGAGTAGGGCGAGCCGTAGCCGCCAGCGAGCACGATCGGATGGTCGCTCATGGCTCGACCGTAACAATTGAC
>JBCBYI010000273.1:0-3993 GCA_039815945.1 Actinomycetota bacterium
GGGAGCTGGTCGAGCTGTCGGTCGGTTTCGTCGATCTCGTGGGGTTCACGACCCTGTCGCAGACCACCGGATCCCGAGCGCTCGTCGAGTTCGTCCGAGAGTTCGAGCGCACCGCCCACGAGGCGGCGCGGCGCCACGACACCCGAATCGCCAAGCTGATCGGCGACGAAGTCATGTTCGTCGCCGAATCCCCCACCGACGCGGTCGCCTTCGCCACCGACCTGATCGACCGCTTCCGGACCGACGGTGTCGTGCCCCGCGGCGGAATCGCCTGCGGCTCGCTCATCACCTTGCACGGCGACTACTTCGGCCCGATCGTCAACCTCGCCGCCCGGCTCGTCGACCACGCCGTCCCCGCCGAGGTGCTGGTGACGGCGGGGGTGGCCGCCGATGTCGGCGACCGAGCGGTCGCCGCCGGGCGGCGGATGCTGAAGGGCTTCGATCAGCCTGAAGCGGTGTGGTCGATCATCCCGGCGTGATCAGGCGCCGATGATGCGACCGGCCTTTTCGAACAGGCCGACGGTCGTGGCGTGGAGCAGATCGCCGAACTCCTTCGGCGCCCTACCGGCGAACGCCCGAGCGTGGGTGCCCTCCAAGATGATGCCGGTCTTGTAGCAGGCCAGCACGGCGTACCAATCGACGGCGCTGATGTCGCGCGACGAGTTGGCGTCGTAGTGGGCGACGAGCTCGTCGATCGTCGGGAAGCCATCCCACGGCTGGATCGACATCATCCCGGCGGCTCCCTGGCTCCCAGATTCGGCGGCCTCGGGCCAGAACGCCACCACGAGGCCGAGATCGATCAGCGGGTCGCCCTGGGTCGCGAGCTCCCAGTCAACGATGGCGGCGATCTCACCGGCATCGGGCCGAAACATCACGTTGGCGAGGTGGTAGTCGCCGTGGATGATGCCGGTGGGCGATGGTTCGGGTCGGTTGGCCTCGAGGTAGGCCTGGATCTCGGCCAGATACGGCAGGTCGGGGCCGGGGTAGCCGTCCATGTCGTTATAGCTCTCGAGCTGGCTCTGCCACCGGGGCACCTGGCGCTCGAGATAGCGCTCGGGCTTGCCGAAGCCGTCGAGATCCTTGGTCGCCGGATCGACGGCGTGGAGTGCCAACAGGGCGTCGACGAACGACAAACCCATCGATCGGCGCACCGCCGGGTCGGACGCATGGAGCTCCGGGAGCCCCGACGTCGCCTGGAAGCCGTCGATCGGTTCCATCAGGTAGAAGGCCGCGCCGAGCACGTCGACGTCGCCCTCGGCGGCGATGAGACGAGGATGCGGCACGTCGGTGTCGGCGAGCGCAGCCAACACCCGTGCTTCGCGGCGCATCGTCTCGTCGGAGTTCTTGCGCTTGTACTCCGGCGGCCGGCGCAGGATGTAGGTGCGCCCGGCGCGATCGAAGCGCAGCAAGAGGTTCTGGGTGCCGCCGGCGAGCGGTTCGACCGACTCGAGCGGCCCCTCCCCCAGCCCACGAGCGTCCATCCACTCGACGAGGACGTCGAGGTCGACGATCGCCGGGTCGACCGGCTGTCCCTCAGCCATTCCCGGCGACTCCGGACATGCCGCCGTCGAGGCGGAGGATCGATCCGGTCATGTAGGCCCCCGCATCGCTGGCGAGCAGGAGCGCGGCGCCGATGATCTCGTGCGGCTCGCCGGCCCGCTGGAGCGGCACGACGCCCGTGAAGTGCTCGAACACCTGGGGCGGCCACGCCTTGGAGATGTCGGTGGCGAACGGTCCCGGCATCAAACAGTTGACCCGCACCTCGGGGGCGAACGCCTGGGCGAGGCCGGTGGTCATGTTGTTGATGCCGGCCTTCGCCGCCCCGTAGGGCAACTCGGCGGCCGACGGCGTGAGCGATGCCGTACTCGACACATTGATGATCGACCCCCGGCCAGCGGCCTTCATCCGTTCGCCGATCAGTGCCGAGAGGCGCCACGGGCCGGTGAGGTTGACATCGATCACCTTGCGCCAGAGTTCCTCGGTCACGGCGCTCGGCGACTCGTAGAGCGGACTCATGCCGGCGTTGTTGACGAGGACGTCGACGCGGCCGAACTCCTCGTAGACCTCGTCGGCGAGCACGCCCAGGGCATCCCAATCACCGACATGGCACTGCTTCGGGGTGATCGTCCGGCCGGTCGCCGCCGCGATCTCGGCCGCGGCCTGCTCGAGCACGTCGAGCTTGCGGCTCGCGATGATCACGTCGGCGCCCTGCTCGGCGAACGCCTTGGCCATCTCCCGGCCCAGCCCCCGACCACCGCCGGTGATCAGTGCGATCCTGCCGCTCAGGTCGAAGGGACCGTCGGCCATCAGACCGGCAGATCGCCGGTGGCCGCCCGCGTCGTGCCGTGATCCTTGTAGGCGGCGATGGTGCGCTGGGCGATGCGCATCTGGTGGATCTCGTCGGCGCCGTCGGCGAACCGGGCCCAGCGGGCGTGCTGGTACATGTGGGCCAACGGCGTGTCGGTCGAGTAGCCGAGGGCACCGTGAGTCTGGATGGCGCGGTCGATGATGCGGTTGAGGCTGTTGGCGACGAAGTGCTTCGCCATCGAGACCTCGGACTTGAAGTCGACGTTCTCGCCGCGGTGGGCGGCGTCGATCTTCGAGGCGGCGTGCAGCACCATCAGCTTGCACTGGTAGAGCTCCATCGCCGAGTCGGCGATCATCCACTGCACACCCTGCTTCTCGGCGAGGACCGAGCCGTGGCTGTACCGCTCGAGCGAGCGTGCGACCATCATGTCGAGCGCGGTCTCGGCCTGGGAGATCCAGCGCATGCAGTGTGCGAGGCGGGCCGGGCCGAGCCGGTACTGGCCGAGCAGGTGGCCCTGGCCGCGGCCGCCGAGCATCTGACTCTCGTGGACCCGAAGATCCTCGATCATGATCTCGCTGTGGCCGGTCGAGCCGTGCATCGTCTCGATCTGGCGCACCTCGTTCCAGCCTTCGGCCGGCAGGTCGATCAAGAAGGCGGTGTTGGCCGCCTGCGGCAGATCGGGATCGTCCTCGGTGCGGGCGACGAGGATGGCGAAGTTGGCCCGGTGCGCGTTGGAGATGAACCACTTGTGGCCGTTGAGCACCCACTCCTCGCCGTCCTGGTACCCGTTGGTGCGGATGAGGGTCGGGTCCGAACCGGCGACCTCGGGCTCGGTCATCGCGAAGCACGACCACGCGTGGCCCTCGGTGAGCGGCCGCAGGTACTTCTCCTTTTGCTCGTCGGTGCCCCAATGCAACAGCGTGTGCATGTTGCCCTCGTCGGGCGCCTGACAGTTGAGGACCCACGGGCCGTAGTAGCTCTTGGCCGCCTCGGCCTGCACCATCGCGAGTTCGACATGGCCGAGGCCCATGCCGCCCCAGTCCTCGGGCATGTGCGGAAGCCACAGGCCCGCCTTGAACGCCTGCTTGCGCAGCTCGATCAGCTTCTCGATGCGGGCCTTGCCGTCGAGCGCCTCGTGATCACCGTGCCCCTCGATCTCGTCCTCGGCCGGTTTCACCACCTCGGCGATGAAGGTGCGAACCCGATCTCGGATGTCTTCGAGTTCGGGGGTGAGCGTGAAGTCGATGGCCATGGGAGCTCCCGGTCAGGCGGACGCGGTGAAACTACTGCCTATCCAGTCGGCACATGTAGCTCAGGGGCGGCCTGCCCGCGGCCTGTCGACCTCGATCGTGACGATGCGGGTCAGCCCCTTGCCGGCAACCTCGTCGGGATGGGAGCCCGGCGACACGAAGCCGTAGAGCGTGCGTCCGTCGTCGCCGCCGAGCATGCAGGCGACCGCCGCGCCGTCGACCGCGATCTCCTCGCTGATCTCGCCGCCTTCGTGGACTCGGGCGAAGCGCTTGCCGATGAAGTCGGCCATCCAGATCGCGCCCTCGGCGTCGAGACAGCACCCGTCGGGCGAGGAGCCGGGTACCGCCGCCCACACCCGCGGGTTCACCGGATGGCCGTCGGGGTCGATGTTGAACGCGGTGTACTGACCGGCGAAGGTCTCGCCGACGATCAGG
>JBCBYI010000274.1:0-3992 GCA_039815945.1 Actinomycetota bacterium
CCACAGCGCCCTCGGACACAAGACACCCACCCGCCGCCTCCAAGAGGCTGACTAACGCTGCTGGGATCTACAACTAGGCGGCGGTCACCGGTGTCGCATCGGTCGTGCGGGCCTGGGACCAGATCCACCCGCTCAGGATGATCGCGGTGGCGGAGACGATCGTCATCACGGTGCCGGGCACGAAGTTCACGTGGCCGCCGAGATCGAGGAAGAGGAAGTAGCCGATGTCGGCCATCCCGCCCACGAGCGCTGCCAGACCGAGGGCGTTCCAGGAGCCTCGTACGATGTAGACCGCCGCGATGAGGGTCACGAAGCCGATCCACATGAGGTTCCACCCGTGCTGGTTGATGATGGCGCCGGCGGCGTCGGGGTAGGGGCCGGCCAACAGGGTCTCGTCGACGCCGTCGGCGATACCGGCGACGGCGTCAGGGGTGTCGCGGGCCATCGTGATGATGCCGGCGAAGGCGTGCACCAGGCCCCAGACGACCCACAGGCCGGCGATGACCTTGCGGACGGTCGGATGGGCGGGAGCAGCATTTGCATGAAGGTTCATGTTTTGACCCTAGCAAGAACATGAATGTTCATGCAATGCGGAATCCGGTAGGGTCGGCGCATGTCCGACGTGCGATGGCTCGACGATCGAGAGACGGCGCTGTGGGTCCCGATCGCGGGCCTGGCCCTTTTTCTGCGGCCGCACCTCGACCAGGCGCTCAAGGCCCACGGTCTCACCTTCTTCGACTACATCACGCTGGCGACACTCGCCGACACCGACGATCGTCACCTGCCGATGAGCGTGCTGGCGCGCCTGACGAGCGGGTCGCTCTCGCGGATGTCGCACGCCGCAGCCCGCCTCGAGGGTCGCGGCCTGGTGTCGCGGCGACGATGCGCCGATGACGGTCGCGTCACCCTCGTCGGGTTGACCGAGGAAGGAGCCGCCGCGCTCGAACGGGCGGCGCCGGATCACGTCGAGAGCGTCCGTCATGCGGTGTTCGACGTGCTCGATCGCGCCGATGCCGAAGCGCTCGCCGAGATCAGCGAGCGCATCGCCGAACGCCTGAGCCCTGGCGGGCCGCCGAGCGCGCCGGCCTGACCGGCCTTCGTCAATCGTCGTCGAAGACGGTGCCGGTCAGCTTGCGGAGCTGGTCGGCGGCGCCGAGACGACACGAGACGACGCGATGGGGGCGCGAGCGCCTGCCGAAACGTCCGGCGGCAGGGCATCATGGGGACATGGACACGCCCGACGCCGCACCGGCCGGCCTGGGAGTTCGCTGGCTCGGACGAGTCGACTATCGAGACGCCTACGCCCTCCAGCGCCAGCTCCGCGATCACTCGACCGACGACCACCTGCTCCTCCTCGAGCACGACCACGTCGTGACGTTGAGTCGGCGCACGCCTCGTGAGCATCTCCTGGTCGACGTCGAGGCGATGGGCGCCACCGTCGTCGACACCGATCGGGGCGGCGACATCACCTACCACGGGCCCGGACAGCTCGTCGGCTATCCGATCCTCACCGTGCCCGGGAAGCGAGGCGGCGGGATGGCCGACACCGCGGCCTACGTCGACGGCATCGAGCAGCTGTTGGTCGACGTGCTCGCCGAGCTCGGGATCGATGCGGGCCGCCTGCCTCGTTGCACGGGTGTGTGGGTCGATCGTGACTCGCTGCGACCCCGCAAGATCGCGGCGATCGGGGTGCGCATCACCAAGGGCCGCTCGATGCACGGCTTCGCCCTGAACGTCGATCCCGACCTCGCCTGGTTCGATCGCATCGTGCCCTGCGGCATCACCGACAAGGGTGTGACCTCGCTCGCGGTCGAAGGGGTTGACATCTCGATGCGCGAGGTGGTCGATCTCGTCGCCGCCACGGCCACGAAGCGATGGGGGCGGGGCCGGCCCGTCGACCGCGCCGACGTGGCGTGGCGCGTCCCCATGACCGACCTCGCTCCGTTCACCAGGGGAGAGGGCGCCGGTACGCCGGTCGGTCGCCAGGGCGTCGGGCACGGCGAGGAAAACCCGGCGCTCGCGTTCGCCGAACAGGCCGATGGCACGTCGGTGCGCCTGCTCGGTCGCCTCGCCGAGGCCGGCGTGTCGGCCGACCCGGTGCGGTTGAAGGCCCGCAAGCCCGAATGGATGCGGGTGCCGCTCGACACCGGTCCGACCTATCGCGAGATCAAGAAGACGATGCGCGAGCTCGACCTCGTCACCGTGTGCGAGGAGGCCGGGTGCCCCAACATCTCCGAGTGCTGGAACGAGGGGACGGCCACGTTCATGGTGCTGGGGGAGCGGTGCACGCGCGCCTGCGGCTTCTGTCACGTCGACACCCGCAAGCCGGCCGCCGCCGACCCCGACGAGCCGGCTCGAGTCGCCGAGGCCGTCGACCGGATGGGCCTCAAGCACGCAGTGGTCACCATGGTTGCTCGCGACGATCTCGCCGACGGTGGTGCGCGGCACGTGGCCGACACGATTCATGCGATCCGGGATCGGGTTCCGGCCTGTCGGGTCGAGGTGCTGGTGTCGGACTTCAAGGGCGACGACGCATCGCTGCAGACCGTGTTCGATGCCCGGCCCGACGTGTTCAACCACAACATCGAGACCGTCGCCCGGCTCCAGCGAGCGGTGCGTCCGTCGGCCTCCTACGCCCGTTCGCTGTCGGTGCTGGCCCGGGCGGCCCAGGCGGGTCTGGTCACCAAGTCGTCGATCATCGTCGGCATGGGGGAGACCGAGGGCGAGGTGGTGCAGACGATGGCCGATCTCGCGGCGATCGATTGCGACATCGTCACGATCGGTCAGTACCTGCGCCCGACGTCGCACCATCTGCCGGTGGCGACGTGGTGGCAGCCGTCGGTGTTCGGCGAGTGGAAGCGCGAGGGCGAGGCGATGGGCATCGACCACGTCGAGGCCAGCCCGCTCACCCGCTCGAGCTATCACGCCCGAGAGGCCGCCGACGCCGCTGAACGGGACTGACGTCCGAACGCGACCCCTTCCCCGACCGCCACATCGAGGTCGCCGGCGGTGCCGTCGCCCACTACCGCATCGGCACCGGCCCCGATGTGCTGTTCAGTCACGGCGGATGATGCCCCAGTTCCCCGGGGAGGTCAGCCTCCAGGTCGTTCCCGACGCCAAGCTCTTCGTGCACGAGGAGTTCCCCGAACCGACGGCCCGGGCGCTGCTCACTGCGGTCGGCTGACCGGCGGGCTAGACGAAGACGTCGGCCTCGTCGGATCGCGGCAGTCGGGTCACGGCCGCACTCGCCAAGGCCAGGGTGGCGTCGAGCGGGCCGGTGGTGTCGAGCGGCGTCGCCTCGGGCCACGGGTCCCGCCGGCTCGCCAGCAAGGTGACGATCTCGGGGGTGGCGTCGGACGTGTCGTCGCCGGCGGCCAGTCGCTCGGCGACCCGTTCGCCGGCGATCTCGGGGTCGAGGTGGCATTCGAGCTCGACGACCTCGGCGCCCCAGCGCCCAGCGATCGCCCGCAACGCCTCCCGACCCTCGTCGGTCGACCAGGTCGCGTCGACGACGACGCTCGTGCCGGCTCGCAAGAGCGCGTCGGCTTCGCGGCCCAGCTCGTCGTAGACGGCCTGTTTGGCGTCGGCGGTGTAGATCCCCTCGCCGGGGTCGGCCACGCACCGCGCGTCGAACGGGGTGCCGGTGACCGACTTGCGGATGTCGTCCGAGGACAGCACGGGCAGACCGAAGCGCTCGCCGATGGCCCGGGCCACCGTGGTCTTGCCGGTGCCTGGGCCGCCGCCGACCACGATCAGGCGGAGGCGGGCTCGCTCGGCGTGGTCGCGAGCGAGCGCGTGGTAGCGGCGGGCGAGCGGGATCTGGTCCGTGTCGCCCTGGGCCACGCGGAGACAGGCGATCTTCGCCCGCACGTGCGCCCGGTAGGCCACGTAGTGGTGCGCCAGCGACGCCGGATGGTGCTCGTTGCTGAACTCCTGGTACCAGCGCATCAGCTGTTCGGCCGCACTCGCACCGGCGAGCCGATGGACGTCCA
>JBCBYI010000275.1:0-3947 GCA_039815945.1 Actinomycetota bacterium
TCAGCAAAAAGAGGTGCTGCACCACCTGGAGTCGATCACCGACACCTTCCTCGCGCCGGTGTTCTTCGCCACCGCCGGGCTGCGGGTCGACCTCTCCCTGCTCGGGCAGGACAACGCCCTGGCCTGGGCCGGTGTGGTCGTCATGGTCGCGATCGTCGCCAAGTTCGTCGGTGCGTTCATCGGGGCGAGGCTCGCCGGCCAGACCAACCGGGCGGCGACGGCACTCGGCGCCGGCCTCAACGCCCGCGGCGCCTTGGAGATCGTGATCGCGTCGGTCGGTCTGTCGCTCGGCGTGTTCACCGAGACCGCGTACACGGTGATCGTCATCGTCCCGCTGATCACGTCGATCTTCGCTGCCGTGAGTCTGCGCATCGTGGTCCGCGACTGGCGGGGCAGCGACGAAGAACAGGAGCGCCTCGACCGTGAGGAGGCGCTGGCCAAGAACCTCGTGGTCACCTCGCAACGCATCCTGTTGCCGTCGAAAGGTCATCCGGCGTCGATCGCCGCGGCGCAGATCGCCCAGTTCGCGTGGCCGAAGGAAGCGCCGTCGACCATCCTCACCATCGACGACGACGAGGCCGACGTCAGCGTCTTGCAGGCCGTCCTCGACGAACGCGACGTCGACCACAGCCGCCAGGCCGGAGCCGCAATTGCGTCGGCGATCGTCGCCGAATCGAGGCTCGGGTACGGCGTCGTTGTCGTCGGCGTGGCCGAACGGCACGAAGGGGTTCTCTATTCGCCGATGGTCGACGAGTTGCTGCTCAACGCCGTCACCCCGGTCGTCATCGTGCGCCGGGCCCGCGGTCTCGACCGACCACTGCCGCCGGCGTTCTCTCGGGTGGTCGTTCCGGTGACCGGTACCCCGTCGTCTCGCTCGGCCCAGGAGGTCGCGTTCGCGATCTCCGGTCAGCTCGGCACCGAGGTGCTGCTGACCCACGTGGTCAATCGGGTCAACCAGCTCCCTCGCATCTTCGCCCGACGCGCCGTCGCCACCGAGGATCCGGCCACCGCTGCGGGCGAAGCGATGATGACCGGCGCCGTCGAGCGGGCGCACGAGGCCGGCCTCGACCCTCGTGGCATCTTGCGCGAAGGCGCCTCGGCCGGCGAGGCGCTGGTCGAGACGGCGCGCATCGAGCAGGCCGACCTCGTCGTGCTCGGTGCCCAGTTGCGCAACGTCGACGGGCGGCCCTTCATCGGCCACACCGTCGAGACGGTGCTTGAGCGTTCCGATGCCACCGTCGTGGTGGTCGCGCAGCCCCGCGCTCGCAGTGACACCGGCGACTGATCCCCGCGGGCTACTCGTCGAGGCAGGTGATCTCGAGCAGCTTCAACCCGAACCGACGGGCCTTGCTCTGGCCGATGCCGTCGATGTCGGCCAGCTCGTCCATCCGACACGGCCGCTCGACCGCCAGGGCTTCGACCGTGCGGTCCGACAGCACCGCGGTCGGCGCGATCTGGGCCTTCTCGGCCCAGTCCTCCCGCCAGATCAGGAGCTGATCCCGAACGATCTCGCGCTCGTACTGATCGGTGATCGTGAGATCGATCTCGGGCACCGCGGCGATCTTGGCGCGAAGGTTCGCGATCGAGGGTCGTTCGTCGGGCAGTGGGTCGGGTTCGCCGTGGAAGGCCTCGATCCATGGTGACGGCCGGCGCTCGACGAGCTGATCACCGATCAGCCGGGTGCCACTCCAGGAGACGTGGAGTTCGCGCTCGGCCCGGGTGGCGGCGACGTACAGCAACCGGCGTTCCTCGGCGCGGGCATCGGCACTCTGCGCGAAGCCGATCGGCACGTAGCCGTCCTCGATACCGACGAGGTGCACGATCGGCCACTCGAGGCCCTTGGCCGAGTGGAAGGTGCCGAGTTCGACCCCGTCGGTCACCGCCGAGATGCGATCGTCGGAGCGCAGCGAGGAGAGGAAGTCGTCGACGGTCGCCCGCCGCTCGAGTTCGAGGTGGCCGCGGGCGATGTCGAGGAACGCCTGGACCATCGCCCGCCGCTCCTCGCTGAGGTGGGCGTTCTCGAGCGTGTCGGGCAACTCGGCGGTGGCGTCGGTGAGGACGTCGGACAGCGGGCGATCGCCGGGCCAGGTGTCGATCAGCTCCACGACCTCGGGCCGGCGGAGCAGGGCACCGTCGCCGCGGGACCGGACGGGGATGCCGGCCTTCTCGAGGGCGGTGCGCACCGCCGGCAGCTGCGCGTTGGTGCGGGCGAGCACGGCCTGGTGACGCCAGGGCGCCCCCGGCTTGTGGCGACCCCGCACCGATCGGGCGATGGCGACCGCCTCGCCGTCGGCGTCGAGGCGCCGCACGCTGGGCTCGTCGCCGGAGGGCCGGGCCGCCGGCTGTGGCTCGATGTCGAGCACGCGAGCCGCCGCGGCCAGGATCTCGGGCGTGGATCGGAAATTGGTCCGCAGGTGGATCACCGCGCAGCCGGGCAGATGCTCGCCGATCTCGCCGAGAAGGTCGGGCTCGGCGCCGTTCCAGCCGTAGATCGCCTGGTTGGGATCGCCGACCACCACGAGCGACGACTCGGGGCCGAGCCAACTCTGGAGCAGGGCGAACTGCAGCGGGTTGACGTCTTGGAACTCGTCGACGAGGACGTGGCGGTGTCGCCAGCGCTGGGCATCGGCGAAGCGGACGTCCTGGGTCATCGTGGCGTGACACAGCGCGAGGAGGTCGTCGAAGTCGACCAGCTTGCGCTTGCGCTTGGCTTCTTCGTACTCCGCGTAGACCCGGGCGACGAAGCCGAGGCTGCGGCCGGGTCGGCGCTTGGCCGCCTTCGCCGCGATCTCGTACTGCTCGGGCGTGACGAGGCGGGCCCGAGCCCAGCCGATCTCGCCGTCGATGTCGGCGATCGAGGCTCGGTCGAGGTCGCGGCGTTGGCGGGCGAGGAACGACATGCGACGTTCGAGCAGCTCGGGGGCGCGCCGCCCGGAGTCCTTCCAGTGGTTGCGGAGCACGGCGAGCGCGATCGAGTGGAAGGTGCCGGCGGCGACGTCGTCGCGCAGGCCGAGTGCACGGGTGCGGCGCCGCAGCTCGCCTGCGGCTCGCCGGGTGAAGGTCACGGCGAGCACCCGCCGGGGGTCGATGGCGCCGGTGGCGGCTTGCCACGCGATGCGCCGGGTGAGGACGCGGGTCTTGCCCGAGCCGGCGCCGGCGATGATGCACAGGGGCGTGGCCGAGGTCGTGACCGCGTCGCGCTGCTCGGGGGTGAGGTCTTCGAGCAAGACGTCGGCGTCGGCGAGGCGTTCGGCCACGTCTCGACCCTACCGACTCCGCCCGACATGCTCTCGGGCGACCGGCGCCCGGACGGGTGGGTGAACGGTAGGTTGCGCCCATGGAGGCTGTCCCGCGTCGTGAGTTCGAGCGACTCGTCGCCGATGCGCTCGACCAGATGCCGCCCCAGCTGATGCACCTGATGGACAACGTCGCCGTGGTCGTCGAGGACCACCATCCCACCGAAGACCTGCTCGGGCTCTACGAGGGGGTCCCGCTCACCGAGCGAGGCGACTACGGCGGGATGGTGATGCCCGACGTGGTCACGCTCTACCGGCTCCCGCTGTGCGAGTTCGCTCGCGACACCGACGAACTCGTCGAGGAGGTGATGGTCACCGTCGTGCACGAGATCGCCCACCACTTCGGCATCGACGACGACAAGCTCCACGAGTGGGGCTGGGGATGATCGACGTCGCCGTCGTCAGCGATCGAGCGACGCCGGGCATCGTCCGGTCGGCGATCGGTGGGTGGATCCTGCGGTCGTCGCTCGGGGAGACGGGCCGGGCCAACAGCTGCGCTCCGATCGGCGATCCGGGGCTCTCGCTCGTCGACGCCGTCGATGCGGTCGAGGCCTGGTACGGCGAACGAGATCGTCCGGTGACCTTCCAGCTCTTCGACGACACCGACGTGGAGGTCCGTCGCGAGCTCGATCGTCGCGGCTACCGCACGGG
>JBCBYI010000276.1:0-3939 GCA_039815945.1 Actinomycetota bacterium
CCAGCACCTGCGAGCACCACTTCGTCACGATCGACGGCGCCGCGAAGGTGCTGGTGAGGTCGATGTCGCGGATCTTGACCATCTCGTCCGCACCCATCTTGTTCTCGATCAACGAGAGCTTCGGGAACTGGGAGTAGTCGAGACCACCGAAGATCTCCCGCACGTACATCTTGGCGATGCGGTGCGGCGTCTCGGCGAGGCTGTCGTCGGTGAGGTCGAGGCCGAGGGTCTCGACGACATCGGTCATCGACGCCTTGATGCGTTCGTACTTCTCGTCGTTGGTCAGGCCGTTGTCGATCATCGGGGTCTCGAGGCCCTGCTCGACGAGCGTGTCGCGCACGAGGATGGCCTCGGCGCTGAGTTCGGGCTGTTCGGCAAGACCGATTCCGGACATCTGGGCGACGAACTCGTCGTCGATCGTGTTCTCCTCAAGCGCCATGCGATTCTCGTTTCGTTGCGCCGACCGCCCTGGGCAAGAGCGAGGCATACCGGTTTCCCGGGGATGGGGGATGTGGCTTTTTCGGGCCGGACAGCTACAACCGACCTCCCGCGCGCCGTATTCCAGTGCACGTGACGACGAGGGATCTCCATGAGGCTCGCCCCGTGGGCCGAACCTCTCCTCCTATATCGGATCCAGCCCAGCGCACGGATGCACCCGGCTCTGACCACAGGTTCAGATCGCCGGAATAGATCCGGCCCGGCATGGCGTTGGAACCGCTCGTGCCGACCCCGCTCCCCGCCCCCGGAACCGAGAACCTCGAGATGCCCACGCTCGAGGAGATCCACCACGTCGCCCTGGGCATCCGCTCCGCCTGCCTCGACGGGCCCACCCTCACCCCGCTGCAGAGGACCGTCCTCGAGGCGCTGACCGAGTCGATGACCGGCGTGCGCATCCCCGCCGGCGAGTTCGAGCCCATCAGCGCCGCCGACTTCGCGAAGGGCCTCGCCGGGCGCAACGAAGGCTTCCGCATGCGGATGGTGCAGGTGATGGAACTCGGGCGGATGATCCTCGACGACCCGTCCGAGGAGGTGTCGGCGCGCGTGATCGAGTTCGCCGTCGAGTTGTCGATGCCCGACGACCTCATCGAGCAGATGCGTGAGTTCGTGTCGTCGTCGCGGGTGCTCGTCGCCAGCGACATCGACCGCAGCACCTACATCGCCAATCTCGACCTCTCGGGCTTCACCCCCCTGCGGTCCGACGACGACAAGTTCCACGCCTGGGCGAACACGGTGATCCGCCCCGAGCTCGAGGCGAAGTGGCGGGCCCTCGGCGACCTGCCGAAAGGCACGCTCGGCCGGGGCGTCTTCGACTTCTACCAGGCCCGCGGCTTCTACTTCCCCGGCGAGGAGGGCTCGGCACCCCCGATCCTCGCCCAGCACGACTGGGTCCACGTGCTCGCCGACTACGGATCGATGGTCGAGTCCGAGCTCGAGGTGTTCGCGTTCATCTGTCGGGCCAGCCACGACCCGCAGGCCTTCACCTTGTTGGCCATGGTGATCAAGCTGTTCCAGACGGGCGAGCTCGACGGTGCTGCCGGCATCTTCGAACCCGACGCCGGTCACCTCGAGGCCGAAGGCATGCCCGAACGTCTGGGCGACGCCTTCCGTCGCGGCGCCCTGACCACCGGCCAACCCGAGTTCCTGGCCACCGACTGGTGGTCGCTCGCCGACAAGCCGCTCGACGAGGTCCGGGAGATGTTCAACGTCGTGCCCAAGGCCGAGTCGGCGATCGCGGCCGGGTCGGTCAGCCCCTGGGAGGCGGGCGGCATCTCGCCGTTCCAGGACGTCGCCGGTCGAGAGCTTGCCGAGGCCGAGGGCCGGGTCTACGACAGCTTCGGAGCATCCGTCGCCTGATCTTCGGCGGGTGTCCGGAAACGTGGGCACCGTGTCATTGACGACATCGGGGTGATGTCACCACGATGGGGCCATGACCTCTCCGAGCGGCGTGCATCCCATCTGGTTCGCAGCCGCGCGAGGCATCCAGGCGCTCGACCTCGTCGGGCCGTTCGAGGTGTTCAACGCCGCCAACGACGTAGCCGATCGGTTCGGCGTCGACGGCCGGCGCTACCGCCTGCACGTGGTCGGCGCGGTCGGCGGCGAGATCATGACCGAATCCCCCCTCCGTCTCGCCGGCGACCCGCTGCCACCGGCGGCTGACGTCAGCGGCACGGTCGTCATTCCCGGCGGGAACGGCGCTCGCGAGCCGGGCAACGACGACCTCGTCGAGTGGCTCCGAGCGGTCGGTCCCCGGGTCGAACGGATCGCGACGGTCTGCACCGGCACCTTCCTTGCGGCCCGAGCGGGCCTGCTCGACGGCAAGCGGGCCACGACCCACTGGGCGCGCAGCGACGACCTCACCGCCGAACACCCGTCGATCGATCTGCAGCCCGACGCGATCTGGGTCCGCGACGATCCGGTGTGGAGTTCGGCCGGCGTCACCTCGGGCATCGATCTCGCACTGGCGATGGTCGAGGCCGACCTTGGCGCGTTCGTCGCCCAGACCGTCGCTCGCTGGTTCGTCGTCTTCCTGCGTCGACCCGGCGGCCAGTCACAGTTCTCCGCCCCGGTCTGGGCCGGCACGGCCGAGACCGAACCGGTGCGAGTCGCGCAGGACGCCATCCACGCCGACGTCACCGCCGATCTCCGCCTCGACACCCTCGCCGGCCGGGTCGGCATGAGCAGCCGCCACCTCGCCCGCCGCTTCGAAGCCGAACTGGGCGTGACGCCGGCTCGCTATGTGGAGAACGTCCGCATGCAGGCCGCCCAGCGGCTCCTCGAGGAGACCTCGAGCGGGGTCGACGTCGTCGCCGCCGAGAGTGGCCTGGGCACGTCGGAGTCCCTGCGCCGGTGCTTCCAACGACGCCTCGGCGTCTCCCCCACCGACTACCGCAACCGCTTCCGCCCCCAACCCGTCTGATCCATCCCCTCCCCCCTGAGAGGCCCCGCCATGCGCATCGCCATCCCGCTGTTCCCCCGCCTGACCGCCCTCGACGGCATCGGTCCCTACGAGGTGCTCCAACGCCTCCCCGGGGCGACCGTGCACTTCGTCGGCGAAGAGACGGGCGAGGTCCGAACCGAGAACGGTTTCCTCGGACTCACCGTCGACGCCACCTACGACGAACTCCGAGACCCCGACGTGATCGTCGTGCCAGGCGGTGTCGGCACCCGCGCCTACATCGACGGGCCGAACCCGCTCATCGACTGGCTCCGCACGGCGCACGAGACAACCCGCTTCACGACGTCGGTGTGTACCGGCTCGCTGATCCTCGCCGCGGCCGGGCTGCTCGACGGACTCGAGGCGACGACCCATTGGGGCGCCTACGACACCTTGCGGGAGCTCGGCGCCACCCCGACGGGCACCCGGGTCGTCGAACACCTCGATCAGCGCATCATCACCGCGGCGGGCGTGTCGTCGGGCATCGACATGGCCCTGCGCCTGAGCGAGCTGCTCGTCGACGATGTCGCGGCCAAGGCCATGCAGCTGATGGTCGAGTACGACCCCCAGCCACCCTTCGACGCGGGCGCCGTCGAGAAGGCCGGCGACGAGGTGATGACCCGCCTGATCGAGTACGCCCAGGACAAGAGCTGACCCGTTCGGGCGTGTCACACCCCCTTCGTAGGGTGGGGTCATGGTCGAGTTGGCGGCGGTGCACGAAGGGCTGAGAGGGATCGATCCCCAGCCGTTGTCGCGCCGTGAGCTCTACGAACTGATCGCCGATCTCGAACGGGTCCGGTCGCGAGTCGACGAACGGTTGATGGCCGCGAAAGCTGCGTTGGACTCGCTCGGCGATGCCGGCGCGGATTCGGCGACGGTGGGGCGTTCCGTCGGGCGTCGCAGCGAGCGGCAGGCGAAGAAGGACATGGTCACCGCCCGCGGCCTGGCGGAGATGCCGGCCTTGGCCGAGTCGTTGGCTGAGGGGCGGCTCAACGTCGAACACG
>JBCBYI010000277.1:0-3932 GCA_039815945.1 Actinomycetota bacterium
CCACGTTCGGGTCGAGCGCCACGCCGCTCGGCTCGGCATACTCGCCCTCGTTGGGCCAGTCGTTGAGGAAATCACTTCTGGTCTTGTAGCGGTTGCCGTTGTCGGTGCCCGTTCTGGTGAAGTAGATCCTCGTCCGCTCGCGATCCTGGTCGACCTGGCCGTCGACGGTCGAGTGCAGCTGCACGAAGTACTCGACGAGCACACGGGTGTCGGGGGCGGCCGTCCGGATCTTCTTCCAGTTGCCGCCATTGAGCACCGAGACCTCCCAGTCGACCTTCTCGTCCTCTTCAGAGATCGGCGACGCCGGGATGGGTAGTTCGGGCGGTCCGTCTTCCGTGGCGCCCGTGGCCGGACCCGGATCGCCGACCGAAGTCGGATCCTGCGGCACCGGCTCGAGCCCCCGCCTCTGCCAGCGCCACCACGCGAAGACAAGGAGGAACAGCAACGCAACGGCTATCGGCACGAGGATCGGCGGGAACCCACCGCCGGACTCGCTCGTCGATTCGCCGGTCGATTCGCCGGTCGAGCCTTCCGTGCCGCCATCGTCGGTCAACGGCGGAGACTCATCTGCCTGGCTGGGCGCGGCGACCGGACCGCCGCCGAGCTCCGACAGGAAGCCCTGGGCAGTGTCGCTGAGATCGCCCACCGTCGGGAGGTCGCGGATTTCGAGGCCCGGGTTCGCCACCGGCGTCCGTTGAACGGTGAGTGCCTCCAGCTCGACGACCGGTGCGCTCGAAGCCCCGGCCCACACCGCATCGGGGACCCCCGGCAGGGCCGCCAGCCGATACACCGAGCCGTCGATCTCGAACGTGGCTATGCCCAGCGGATTGGCGAAGGGGTCCAGGCTCGTCCCGTTCGACACTGTGAACGAGTCGAACGCAACCCCCTCAACAACCGCGGTCGAGTACGCACCAGCCGCCCCGGCGGCGGGATCGGCCTGAAGCGACGGGTTCGCCGGCTGAACCGGCACACCCGCGTAGCTCCAGTACAGAGCTGTTTCGGTGATCGCGGGCGGCGAGTCCGGTGCAGGCGGCGTGCACCACATGGCGACGGTGACGGTCGACTGGCCTACGAAGTACTCCTCGCTGGGCGCTTGTTCCGGCACCACCGCTCCGGACGCTCCCTCGCCGAACAAGGTCGCGACTTCGGCCGGAGTTGCGCGAAACGTAGCGACGACAAAGCCCTGCACCGGTGTTGCAACCGACTCAGCAGCCGACCCGTCGGTCACCGCCACGCTTTCGCTTTCGACAGGGTCGAGCTCCGCCAGAAGGGTGGAGGCGAGCACATCGAGCGGGGCTTCTGCCTCCTGAGCCGTCGCCGAAGCGGCCCACATAGCCACGAGCGAGACGACGATCGGACCGACGGTCCACCACCGCGTCAACACTGTTCGCGTCCCGGCATTGTTCCCTTTCCGGCACTCGCCGCTATGGAGGCGAAAGGCCCAGACTTCGAGCATTCCACATCGATGCCCGACGAGTCGCCCCAACCCAGGGTGAGCGCAACCAAGCAGTTGCGTGTAGGGTCCGCGCATGCGCCCCTTCAAACAGGTCGATGTGTTCACTGCGGTCCCGTACCGCGGCAACCCAGTCGCTGTCGTCATCGACGGCGAGGGCCTCTCCACCGAAGAGATGCAGCGGTTCGCCCACTGGACAAACCTCAGCGAGACGACCTTCCTGTTGCCGCCGACCGATCCGGCAGCCGACTACCGGGTGCGCATCTTCACCACCGAGGTCGAGCTCCCGTTCGCCGGTCACCCGACGATCGGCACCTGCCACGCCTGGCTCGAATCAGGTGGCACACCCAAGAGCAACGGCGTGGTGATCCAGGAGTGCGAGGCCGGGCTCATCACGATCCGTGACGACGACGGGCTCGCCTTCGCGGCTCCCCCGTTGATGAAGAGCGGCCCCGTCGACGACGCCGACCTCGACGACGTCTGTGCCGTGCTCGACATCGACCGGCGCGAGGTGGTCGACGCCGTATGGGCCGACAACGGACCCGGCTGGATCGCGGTGCAGCTCGTCGACGCCGATGCCGTGCTCGCGCTCGAGCCGAACATGACGGCTCGACCGACGTACACGATCGGCGTCGTCGGTCGACACCCCGAGGACACCGACACCGCGATCGAGGTCCGAGCGCTGTTCAAGATGGGAGACGGTCCCGGCGCGGAGGATCCGGTCACCGGCAGCCTCAACGCGGCGCTGGCCCAGTGGTTGCTCGCCGAGAACATCGTCACCGTGCCCTATGTCGCCGCCCAGGGCACTGCGATCGGCCGGTCCGGCCGAGTGCACGTCAATGAGGTCGACGGGGAGATCTGGGTCGGTGGCGGCTCGGTCACGTGCATCGCCGGCGAGGTCGACCTGTGAGCTTCCGCTTCGGCGTGCAGTTCCGGGCGACGGCTGATCCCGAGTTCGTTCGCACCGCGGCGACGACGGCGGCGTCCCTCGGCTTCGTCGACGTGTGGTCGTCGGATCACATCGGCGCGGCCGATCCGTTCCTCCCGCTGCAGTTCGCGGCCGACGCGACCTCGTCGGTCGAGGTCGGCCCGCTCGTGCTCAACAACGAGTTCCACCACCCGGCGATGATCGCCCGGGCTGCCGCATCGCTCGATCAGCTCAGCGGTGGACGCTTCGTGCTCGGCCTCGGCACCGGGTATGCGCAGAGCGAGCACGACGCAACGGCGATCCCACTTCGGGCGCCGGGTGCCCGCGTCACCCGCTTCGGCGAGACCCTCGAGGTCGTCCGCACCCTGCTCGACGACGGCGCGTGCACCTTCGAGGGCGAACACCACACGATCGCGATCGACGATCTCGGCGTGCGGCCCGCTCGCCGGGTGCCGATCCTCGTCGGTGGCCACGGCGAGCGAGTCGTCGGACTGGCCGGGCGGTTCGCCGATCGCTTCCAGTTCACCGGCCTCACCTTCGACGCCGACGGCAACCTGTCGCCCGGCGGGTTCGTGATCGACGAACTCGACATCCGGCGCGAGTGGCTCATCGAGGCGGCCGGCGATCGCATCGACGACATCGAGCGATCCGCGCTCGTGCAGCGCCTCACCGTCGGCGACGACACCGCCGAGGCCCGCACGGAGACGGCCGACGCGTTCGGCCTGTCGCCGGAGCAGCTCGACGACTGCCCGTTCGCCCTGATCGGCTCCGTCGAGCAGATCGTCGACAAGCTCGAACGGCTCCGGACGCGACTCGGCGTCACGCACTATGTCGTGCGCGACGCCGAGCAGTTCGCCCCGGTCGTGGCGGCGCTCAGCTGAGCACCGCCGCGGGGTTCAGTCGTAGCTGACCTGGCAGAAGCCGTGGTTGCAGTAGCCCATCGGGTTCCGGTGGAGGTACTGCTGGTGGTACTCCTCGGCGAAGTAGAAGGTGGGTGCATCGACGATCGTGGTCTCGATCTCGCCGAAGCCACGGGAGCTGAGGGCGTCCTGATACTTCACCTTGCTCGCTGAGGCGGCCTCACGCTGCTCCTCGGAGTAGACGTAGATCTCGCTGCGGTACTGGGTGCCGATGTCGTTGCCCTGGCGCATGAACTGCGTCGGGTCGTGCATCTCCCAGAAGATCTTGAGCAAGGCGTCGTAGGCGACGACCGCGGGGTCATAGACGACCCGAACGACCTCGTTGTGCCCGGTCTTGCCGCTGCACACCTCTTCGTAGAGAGGGTTGGGGGTGTAGCCGCCGGCGTAGCCGACGGCGGTCGTGTAGACGCCTTCGAGCTGCCAGTAGAAGCGCTCGGCGCCCCAGAAGCAGCCGAGGCCGAACACCGCGACCTCGTGGCCGTCGGGCACCGGACCGTCGAGCGGGGTGCCGAGCACCAGATGGGCCGGCTGGACCGGCACGGCTTCAGATCGACCAGGGAGCGCCTTGTCGGGCTCCGGCATGGTCTGCTTGTCACGGCCGAACAACATGAATGCCTCCTTCGGCGGGGGG
>JBCBYI010000278.1:0-3903 GCA_039815945.1 Actinomycetota bacterium
GGCTCGATCAGTGGGAATCCCGTCTCGGGCGCCACGCCGACGACCTCGAGGCCGACGCCACCCAGGCCGAGCGCGACGACGAGCAGGAGTGGCGCGCCGAGCAGCTGCGACGCGACGCGGCGATCGCCCGCGGCCTGGCCGAATTCGTCACCACCCTCGCCCGATCGCTGCAGCCCGGCGGCAAGGGCTCGTCGTGGTCGGGGCTGGCGAGCTGGTGCCGCTCCCTCGTTCGCACCTACCTCGGCGGCGAGACCCTCCGGGGCGACTGGCCACCGGAGGAGCAGGCCGCTGCGCAACGCATCGACGCCGCCATCGACCGGCTCGGCGATCTCGACGGCATCGACCCGAATCCGTCACCGATGGCGTTCCGCCGCGCCCTCGAACTCCAACTCGGCGACGATCTCGGCCGCCGGGGCACCTTCGGCAACGGTGTGCTCGTCGGCACGCCCGGTTCTGCGCTCGGCCTCGAACTCGACGAGGTGATCGTCGTCGGCCTCGCAGAGGGCTCGTTCCCCGCCCGCCGACGCGACGATCCGCTGCTCCCCGACCGCCACCGCACGGTCGTCGGCCCCGACCTCCCTCAACGGGGCGATCTCGTCCACGACGATCACCGGGCGCTGCTGGCGACGATGGCCGCAGCCGGTCGGGTCACGTTCACCTTCCCCCGCGGCGATCTGCGTCGCAACGCCGAGCGGGCGCCGTCTCGCTGGCTGCTCGACACGGCCGAGGCGCGCGACGGCCGCCGCCCGTCGGCCGAGACGCTCGCGTCCTTCACCGGCGACTGGTTGGTCGAGGTGCCGTCGTTCGTGGCCGGCCTGCGCGCCACCGGCTTCCCCGCCTCGGTGCAGGAATACGACGTGCGATCCCTGCTCGACCACAGCGAGGCGGGGCGCCCGTTCGGCGAGTCGGCCGTGCCCGCCGCCCGGCACGAAGTCCGCGCCGGCGCCGAGCTGCTCACCGGCCGCCTCTCATCGGCCTACACCCGCTTCGACGGCAACCTCGCGACCGACGGCGACCTGCGCGGCGTGGTGCTCCCCGATCCGACGTCCATCGGGCACGTCACCTCCGCCACCCGGCTCGAGAGGTGGGCGGTGTGCCCCCACGCCTACTTCGTCCGCTACGTGCTCGGGGTCTCGCCGGTCGAGGATCCCGAGGAGCAGTACCGGATCTCGCCGCTCACCCGCGGATCCTTGGTCCACGACGCCCTCGACGCGTGGATCGCCGAGGCGCTCCGCTCGGGCCAGATCCCCGAGCCGGGCACGGCGTGGCCCGAGGGCGCGATCGATCATCTCCGTGAGCTCGCAGAGCGCGAAGCCACCCGGCTGCAACAACGTGGCCTCGTCGGCCGCCGGGTCTACTGGGGTCGAGATCACCAGATCCTCCTGCGCGACCTCGACGACTTCGTCGCCTTCGACGACAGCCAGCGGGCGGCCTACGGCAGTCGCCCGATCGCCACCGAGCTGCCGTTCGGGATGCCCGAATCACCCACCCCGCCCGTCGAGCTCCCTCTGGCCGACGGACGAACCCTCACCGTGCGCGGGGCGATCGACCGGGTCGACGAGACCCACGACGGCACGGTGATCGTCATCGACTACAAGACCGGCTCGACCCGCTCCTACAAGGACGTCTCCGAGGACGACCCGACACCGGGTGGCACCCACCTCCAGCTCGTGCTCTACACCCTCGCCGCCCGCCGGATCCTCAGCCGGCCCGACGCACCCGGACGAGGCGTCTACTGGTTCGTCACCGCCAAGGGGGGCTTCTCGACCATCGGCTACCCCGTCACGCCCGAGATCGAGACGGCGGCGCTCGACACCGTCGGCCGCATCGTCGACGGCATCGCCGCAGGGCACTTCCCCGCCCATCCGGCCGTGCCAAAGTTCCGGCCCTGGGTCGACTGTGAGTTCTGCGAACCCGACGCCCTCGGCCTGAGCCACCAGTACGCCGACTGGCGGCGTCTCGCGCCGCACCCCGAGCTCGCCGACTACGTCGATCTGAGTGGAGGCGATCGTGGCTGAACGCCTTCCCGTCGATCAGTCCCACCGCGACCGCATCGTCGGTGTCCGCGACGCGAACCAGTTCGTCGAGGCCGGTGCCGGTTCGGGCAAGACCCGCGCCCTCGTCGACCGAGTCGAGGCCCTCGTGCTCGACGACGCGATCCCCCTCGAGGCGATCGCGGCGATCACCTTCACCGAGAAGGCGGCCGCCGAGCTGCGTGATCGGGTCCGGCAACGCTTCGAGGCGGTCGACGTCGACGATCCGCAGCGCCGAGCCCGAGCCGCCGAGGCGCTGCTCCAACTCGACGCGGCAGCGATCGGCACCCTCCACGCCTTCGCGCAGCGGATCCTCGGCGAGCATCCCGTCGAGGCCGGGCTGCCACCCGGTGTCGACGTGCTCGATGAGATCGGCAGCCAGGTCGAGTTCGAGCAGCGGTGGCGGGTCTTCCTCGACATGCTCCTCGACGACGGCTCGATGGCCAACACCCTCCTCTGCCTCGAAGCCGCCGGCGTGCGCCTCGATGCCCTACGCACCCTCGCTCTGCAGATGGCCGCCAACTGGGATCTCGTCGAGGAGCACCTCGACTTCGACGCCCCCACCCCGCCGGCCTTCGATCGGTCCGGGCTGCTGACTCGGATCGACAACATCCTCGAGATGGGCCAGTACGCCGCCCCCGATGACTCCCTTCTCGCCCAGTTCCCGCGGCTTCGCGACAACCGCGCCGACCTCGCCGGCGCCCTCGACGACATCGACGCGATGGCCATCGCCGCCGACATGGGCAGCGGATCGGGCAGATCACGTTCGATGCGGGTCGGCAACAAGGGCAAGAAGGGCAACTGGACCATCGACGTCGCCGACGTCAAGGCGGCCTTCGCCGAGCTGATCGTCGCCTGCGACGACGCGGTCGCCGAGGTCACCACCGCCGCGCTCGCCCACATGGCGGCTCGGCTCGGCCGGTTCGTGCTCGACGCCGCCGAGGAGCGACGCGAGATCGGGCGGCTCGAATTCCACGACCTGCTGGTTCGGGCCCGACGCCTGCTCCGCAGTCACGAGTTCGGGGCCGAGGTCCGCGGCTCGCTCGGCGAGCGCTACCCGCGGCTGTTGCTCGACGAATTCCAGGACACCGACCCGATTCAGATCGAGCTGGCGGTGTTGATCGCCGCAGCCGACACCGATGTCGCCGGCAAGGCATGGCACGAGATCGAGGCCCGCCCCGGCAGCCTCTTCCTCGTCGGCGATCCGAAGCAGTCGATCTACCGCTTCCGCCGAGCCGACATCGGCACCTTTCTCACCGCTCGCGACCACATCGCCGACCGCCCCGCCCTCACGGTCAACTTCCGCACCACCGCTCCGGTCATCCAGTGGATCAACGACGTCTTCGGTGCGCTGATCGTCGCTGAACCGGGGAGCCAGCCCGCCTATGTCGCCCTCTCGGCTCATCGGGAGGATTCCGCCCCGGTCGGCCCCGCCGTCGCAGTGCTCGGCGCCGATCCCCACACCGAGGAGTTCAACGCCGACGAGCTGCGGGTCGTCGAGAGCCGCGACGTCGCCGCTGCCGTCTCGGAGCTGCTGCACGGCCCCACGCCGTGGTCGGTCGACGATGGCGAGGGCGGCTGGCGCCCGGCGATCGCCAGCGACGTCTGCATCCTCTTGCCGGCACGCACCAGCCTGCCGGCCCTCGAGACGGCACTCACCGCCGCCGGCGTGCCGTACCGGGCCGAGACCTCGTCGCTGGTCTACGCGTCGCGCGAGATCCGCGAGGTCCTGCTCGCGCTGGCCGCGGTCGCCGACCCCACCGACGAGCTCGCCACCGTCGCCGCCTTGCGTTCATTCGTGTACGGCTGCGGCGACGACGATCTCGCCCACTGGCGCCTCGGGGTGCGGGGCCGGTTCACCTTGCGGGCG
>JBCBYI010000279.1:0-3845 GCA_039815945.1 Actinomycetota bacterium
GGCGGCAACCGGCCCCGTGGGACGGGCCGCAGCGTCTCCACCGCATCGACCCGGAGTCGGGCGAGGTCCGGTCCGTCGCGCCGTTCGGTGCGCCGGGCGGCGGCATCATCGCGCCTCCCGTGGCCGTCCCCGAGCGCGGGGTCGCCATCGCGTGGGATTCGGTCAACGGAGGACTCGCGGGCGTGTCGATCGAGTCGATGGAGCCGGTCTGGCACGTCGACGCCCGGCCCAGCATGCAGCCGGTCGTGTTCCCCGACTCCGGGGAACTGGTGATCAACGACTTCACCGAAGCCGGCCGCGACGAGCTGATCGTCGTCGACATCGAATCGGGCGAGATGCTCGATCGGGTCGACACGGGCTCGCGGATCGCGAACGGCATGTTCTTGACGGCCGGCGGCGCCCGCGACGTGTACTACTGCACCACCTTGACCCTCGCCCGGGTCAGCTGGGCCTGAGGCTCATGCCGGCGCGGTGACCGGGAGCGCGTAGGAGAGCATCTCCTCGTACAGCGGCCGGGCCTCGTCGTGGAGCTCGACCAGACGAGGGTCGTCTTCGAGCGGTGGATAGACCGTGGTCGGCTTCTGGATCCCGGTGCTCTCCCGGAGGGTGTCGTGCCACGGCCCGCTGCCATCGCCGTACCAGCTGACTTCGCGCCGTTCGCCGGCGTCCCAGGCCAGCGCGGCCGGATCGAAGGCGATCCCGACCGCTCGACAATACGCCTCGGTCGCGGCTTCGGGGTGGTCGAGGAGGTCGGCCGACGACAGCACGGGCGGCGGCGCGCCGAGTCGATCGGCGACCCGGTGGAAGAGGCGATGCAACGCGGTGAACCCGACCTCGTCACTGGTGCAGTCGGGCCAATGGTTGGCGAGCCCCTGGATCACCCGGCGAGGGTCGCGAATCAAGAAGGTGCTCGTGATGCGGGCGAGCCGGGTGTCGGTGAGGTCGTGCTCGACGGAGTACGCGAAGTCCTTCACGAAGACCGGCCCCGCCGCTTCGGCCGCGGCGAGCGAATCCCACACCGCGGCGAACGAGAGACCGTCGGTGTCGGCGACGCCGGCATCACGGCTGCTGCGCCGGTCACTGCCGTAGTAGTAGGCCTCGTTGAACGGCTCGTGGAAGCAGGCGACGTCACCTCGTTGGCGCATCATCCATTCGAAGGCGGTCGAGATCGACCGAGGCGTGGCCCACAGGAACAACATGAGGCGATACTGGACGAACGTCCAGGACAGCGTCAAGCGGCGACGGCCCCACCGTCCGTCGCCGAGCTGGGACCCAGCGGTGCTACCGTCCGGAGCGCTACGATCCGGCTTCATGTCCGCCCCGACCTTGCCCGACGAGCTTCGGCTGACCCATCTCAAGCAGCTGGAGGCCGAAGCCATCCATGTGATGCGTGAAGTGGTCGCTCAGTTCGAGCGCCCCGTGATGCTTTACTCGATCGGCAAGGACTCCTCGGTCCTGCTGCACCTCGCCCGCAAGGCCTTCTTCCCTGGCCCGCTGCCGTTCCCGCTGGTGCACGTGAACACCACGTGGAAGTTCCGCGAGATGATCGAGTTCCGTGATCGGATCGTGCAGGAGATGGGCCTCGAGCTGATCTCCTGGACCAACCAGGAAGGCGTCGAGCAAGGCATCAACCCGTTCGACCACGGCTCCAAGAACTACACCGACATCATGAAGACCCAGGCGCTCAAGCAGGCACTCGATGCCGGTGGCTACGACGCCGCGTTCGGTGGCGCTCGCCGCGACGAGGAGAAGTCCCGTGCGAAGGAGCGGGTCTTCAGTTTCCGCGACAAGTTCCACCGCTGGGATCCCAAGCACCAACGCCCCGAGCTCTGGAGTCTCTACAACGGCCGGGTCAACAAGGGCGAGAGCATCCGGGTCTTCCCGATCTCGAACTGGACCGAGCTCGACATCTGGCAGTACATCCATCTCGAGAACATCGAGATCGTGCCGCTCTACTACTCGGCGCCGCGCCCGGTGGTGAACCGCGACGGCGTGACGATCATGGTCGACGACGACCGCTTCCAGTTCGAGCCGGGCGAAGAGGCCGAGGAGAAGTGGGTGCGGTTCCGCACGCTCGGTTGCTACCCGCTGTCGGGCGGCGTCGAGTCGACCGCCACGACGCTTCCCGAGATCATCCAGGAGATGCTCCTCGCGACCCGCTCCGAGCGTGAGGGCCGGGTGATCGACTACGACCAGTCCGGTTCGATGGAAGAGAAGAAGCGGGAGGGGTACTTCTAATGAGTCACCAGTCCGAACTCATCGCTACCGACATCGAGGCGTACCTCGCCGAGCACGAGCGCAAGGATCTCCTTCGCTTCCTCACTTGCGGCTCCGTCGACGACGGCAAGTCCACCCTCATCGGCCGTCTGCTCCACGACTCGCACATGATCTACGAGGATCAACTCGCGAGCCTCGAGGCCGACTCCACCACCCAGGGCAGCGCCGGTGATCAGGTCGACCTCGCCCTCTTGACCGACGGCCTCAAGGCCGAACGTGAGCAGGGCATCACGATCGACGTGGCCTACCGCTACTTCTCGACCGCGAAGCGCAAGTTCATCATCGCCGACACCCCCGGCCACGAGCAGTACACCCGCAACATGGTCACTGGCGCCTCGACCTGTCAGCTGGCGATCATCTTGATCGATGCCCGCCACGGCGTGATCACCCAGACCAAGCGCCACAGCTACATCGCCAACCTGCTCGGGATCCGCAACGTCGCGGTGGCGGTCAACAAGATGGATCTCGTCGACTGGAGCGAGGACCGCTTCGACGAGATCCGCGAGCAGTACCTCGAGTTCGCAAAGCCCCTCGACCTGATCGACCCGGTCTTCTTGCCGATGTCGGCGCTGCTCGGCGACAACGTTGTCGAGAAGGGCGAGAACCTGGCCTGGTACGACGGCCCGACGATGATGGAACACCTCGAGACCGTCGACGTCGAGGCCGGCATCGACCTCGAGACCTTCCGTCTTCCCGTGCAGATGGTGACCCGCCCCGACCTCGACTTCCGTGGCTTCGCCGGAACGATCGCCTCCGGCGTGGTTCGGCCCGGCGACACCGTCGTCAGCCTGCCGTCGGGTGTGTCGTCGACCGTCGACCGCATCGTCACCATGGACGGCGACCTCGATGTCGCCGGTCCCGGTCGGGCGATCACCCTCACCCTCGCCGACGAGATCGACGTCAGCCGCGGCGATGTTCTCGTCTCCCCGGGCCAAGAGCCGTTGCGCGCGCACGACGTCGACGCGACCGTCGTCTGGATGGCCGAGGAGCCGATTGCGCCCGGCCGCCAGTACCTGCTGCAGAACGCCAACGGCGTGTCCAACGCAGCGGTCACCACGATCCACCACCGGGTCGACATTAACACCCTCGAGCACCAGGACGCCTCCGAACTGGCGCTCAACGACATCGCCTCGGTCCAGGTCAGCGCGGATCGTGAGCTGTTGTTCGACCCCTATGCCGAGAACCGCCAGACCGGCGCGTTCATCCTGGTCGACCGGCTCACCAACGCCACCGTGGGCGCCGGCATGATCACCGGCGTCGGTTCCGCATGGGACCGCACGCCCGAGGTCAGCCTCCAGCGTCAGGTGTCCCAGGTCAGCGCGGCCGAGCGAGCGATCCGCTTCGGCCAGCAGCCCGGCACCGTGGTCCTCACCGGCCTCACTGCGTCGGGCAAGTCCACGATCGCCAGCGCCTTGGAGCGCGAACTCTTCGATCGCGGCAAAGTCGCCGTTCGCCTCGACGGTGAGAACCTGCGCCTCGGCATCAGCCGAGACCTGGGCTTCACCTCGGGCGATCGCTCCGAGAACCTGCGCCGAGCGGCGGAGATGGCTCGCCTCCTCAACAATCAG
>JBCBYI010000027.1:0-25385 GCA_039815945.1 Actinomycetota bacterium
CGCACGCCGGTGCGACGCTCGAGTGCGGCGACCCAGGCGACCGGTTGCTTCACGACGGCGTAGCGCCGATCCGTGGCCCAGAACTCGTCGCGCAGGAAGAGCGCTTCGAGCACGTCCCACGCCGTCGAGTCGTTGGCCTTCCACACGTCGGCGAGGTGGGTGATCAGCTCGGCCGAGGCCCAGCCCGGATCACCGAACTCCCGCCAGAGCTTGGTGGCGAGGTACCACGCGGTCTGGTCCTTGCGGACACCGTCGACCAGCTCGGTGATGGTCTCGGGTGCGTCCCAGTTCGCCGTGATGCCGAACAGCGTCTTCTCGTGCTTGTCGTGCCGGTTCGAGTGGAACTGGTAGCGCGGCGGCTTCGCTCCCTGTTCCAGGTTGTGCCCGGTCCACGCACGGGCCATGGCGATGACCTCGGCCTCGGAGAACATGCCGTTGCCGATCGTGTACAGCTCCATCAGCTCGCGGCCGAAGTTCTCCTGCTCGTCGCCCGCCACGTTGGACGCGTTGTCGAGGTCGATGAGCATCGCGGGGCCGAACGAGATCGCGCTGAGCAGCGGCTCGAAGGGTCCGAGGCCGAACTGGCGGAACTGGGCGTGCTGATCTCGCATGTTGCGCCAGTCCCGCACCCGCTCGGTGGTGCAGGCGAAGTGGCTGTGCCAGAAGTAGACGAGCTTCTCGACGAGCGGTGCCGGTGTGCCGACCATGACGTCGATCCACCAGCGCTGCATGGTGCGGCGTTGACCGAAGAGGTTGCCCTCGGTCGCGGCGGGCACGCCCAGGTGGCTGGTGTACCCGACCGCCGACGCGGCGATCGCCACCGCTTGGGCTCGGGTCTTGCCGGTGAGTTCGTCCACCTCTGCGGGAAGGCCACCGAATCCGGTGCGCCGCAGCAGGTGACGGGCGTCTGCATCTGTCAGCGTCACAATGAGGTCTTTCGACCACCCGGCCTGGGCACTATAGCCCAATTTCGAAATTCGTCGGGTCGGGATCAAACCCCGTTCAGACTCACTCCTGGAGCAGTTGCAGCGCCTCGCGGGCCGGTTCGAAGGTGACCTCGACCTCGCTCATCACGGTGCCATCGTCCGCGGTCCAGACACTGATCTCGCCCTCGTAGCGATCCAGCACGATGACCGGCTGGCGCCAGACGCCGCTGCCGTCGACGGCTCCCTCGGTGACCCGGATGAAGCCGTCGTTGAAGAAGTCCTCCTCACCCATCTGGTAGGCGGTGCCGGCGAGGCCGGCGGAGTAGACCTCGCGGGCTGCGTTCTGGGAGTTCGGCAGCAGCTCACAGACATAACTCAGCTCGAGATAGCGCAGGCCCTCCTCGGCGTCGAAGCTGTCCGGAAGGCGGTCGAACGACCGGAAGTCGACGGTGATGAGCCGCGCCCCCGGGGCCACCGGGACCTCTCGGAACAGCGCCTCGAGCAACGGCACGGGGATGAAGTTCGGCTGGGACTCGAGCGTGACCTCGATCTGGTGGCCGGCCCGGTCGGGTCCGTCGCGGAAGTCGATGTCCTCGTCGGCCCAGGCCCGCGCCGACACGGGGGTGGCGTCGATCTCGCCGAGCCGGAACGTGCCGTCGTCGTCACTGAACGCCCAGTTGACCGATTGCGGACCGCCGCCGCCATTGCTGGGATCGCTGATGACCTGGGCGCTGTTGCTCCAGCCGAAGGCGTTGAACTGCGGCTCGAAGTGCAGGCGCCCTTCGACCGTACCGGGACCGCCCTCGGGCAGGTCGGTACCGATCTCTTGCACCACACCGGGCGCGGCGAACGTCTCATAGGTCCACTCCCACCGCCAGTCCCTCGTCGTGTCCTCGCCGCGAAGGCGAACGTCGACGTTGTAGGGCGTCGACCCGTCGGGCGCGACGATCTCCAGCGGGAAGCCGATGAGGCGGCGGGCCAGATCGAGGGGATCACCCTCGCCCGTGCCCCACTCGACGATCAGGTCGGGGATCTCGTCGACCCCGATGACGGGGATCGGCGTCGACTCCAGCGGGGCGACGGTGGTCGTGGCGTCGTCGGACCCCGCGGTGTCGTCGGACCCCGCGGTGTCGTCGACGGGTTCAGTCTCGTCGGCGAGGGCCGTCGTGGGCGGCGCTGTCGTCGTCGCGTCGGCGGTCGTGGTGGTGGTCGTGTCGGCCGCTGCGGTCGTGTCCGCCACGGGGTCGGCGTTGTCGTCGGATCCGCCGCCACAGGCGGCGGTCAAGGACAGCAGGGCGAGAACGGCGACGAGGCGGGTGCGCATCGGCGTCAACCGAGAACGAGCGTGGGAAGCGGCCATGGTTCTCCCATCGGCCCCACGCTTCGAGGCTTGACGTCCTCGATCAGATCAACAGCGAGGTACCGAACACCGACAGGCCGGCGCCGATCCAGGCGCCGATGGTCGGGGGTTTCTTGGTGATCACCCAGAGGACGGGGAGCAGCAGCACCGGGGTCGTCGACGACAGGATCGTCGTGATGCCGGCGTCGCCTTCGCCGAGGGCGTAGAGCACGAGCGACTGGCCGATCACCATGGCGACCGTGCCGGACGCCGCGATGATCACCCAGTCACGGGGCATGATCGGGCCGCGGCGGGTGGCGCCGAGGCGGTCGTCGGCGGGACGGGCGACGATCCACATCGCCACCGTCGCGATGATCGCGCGGGTCGCCGCCACCGCCAGCGTGTCGGCGCCGTCGTCGAGCACCGGCTTGGCGGCCAGCGCTCCGACCGCCTGCCCGACGGCCCCCATGAATCCCCAGAAGACTCCGATCGGGAGCGATCCTTCGATCTTTTCGAAGGTGTCGCTCGCCCCCGCCCGGTTGCCGTAGACGACCGCGAGCAGGATGCCGACGACGGTCAGCACCGCCCCGGTTCCCGACACGAGATCGAAGGTCTCGCCGAAGAGCCACACGCCACCGATCGCTGCCATCGGCGCGTTGGCCGTGAACAGCACCGAGGTCCGGCGGGGGCCGATCTGGCTCATGGCGGTGAACAGGGCGATGTCGCCGATCGTGAGCCCGACCAGGCCCGACAGGCCGACGAGCCACACGTCGTCGACGGCGAGCGTCTCCCAGCCACCCCTCACGGTCACGAGCGTCCCGAGCAGGACGCACACGACCACCATGCGGATCCGGGTGAAGCGGGGTCCGCCGATCCGACGCACGACGTCGGTCGCGATGATGCTCGAGGTGGCCCAGAGCGAGGCTGCGATCAAGGCCGCAAGCTGATACGGCATGCCGGGACGCTATCGACACCTCGGCATCGCCGGGCCCGGATTCAGGCCATCGTGAGCCCGCCCGAGACCGACAGTGTCTGGCCGGTGATGAAGTTGGCGTCGTCGTGGGTGAAGATGCCGGCGCCGTAGGCGATCTCGTCGGGCATGGCGAGACGCCCGATCGGCATCGCCCGGTCGAGTCCCCCGACGATCTTGGCCGGCAGTTCCCCCTGTTCGCCCATCTCGCGAATCAGCGTCGTGTCGGTCGGGCCGGGACACACGACGTTGCAGGTCACGCCTCGCTTCACCGACTCCCGGGCGATCGTCTTGGTGAAGCCGATCACGCCGGCCTTGGCGCCGGCGTAGACCGACTCGAGTGAGCTGCCGACTCGGGCGGCGTCGGAGGCGAAGTTGACGATGCGGCCCCAGCCCCGCTCGGTCATGCCGGGGAGCACGGCGTGGCAGGTGCGCAAGGTGCCCTTGTAGTTGACATCGATGATCGTGTCCCAGAAGTCCTCGTCGGTGTCGACGAAGCGCACGAACCGGTCGAACCCGGCACAGTTCACGAGCACGTCGACCGGTCCGAGGTCGGTCTCGACCGCCTCGACCATCTCGCGCACCCCGTCGGAGTCGGTGACGTCACAGCGGTAGGCCCGCCCGCCGAGCTCGTCGGCCAACGCCTCGGCCTCGGTGGTGAGCAGATCGGCGACGGCGACCCGTCGGCCCTGGGCGTGCAGCCGGCGGGCGACGGCCGCGCCGATGCCGCGGGCCCCGCCGGTGACCAATGCGATGCGTGGGTCCGTCATGACGACGACCCTTGCACAGGCGGACGGTCGAGGTCAGTTGTCGAGCTCTCGAAGGTCGATCCGATGAATCGCACTCGCGTTGCGCTCGCCGGCCTTGATCTGCAGGTACACGAAGATGTCGCCCGACAGGATGGCGGCCGCCTTGCCGATCTCGGTGCCGCCGACGCCCTGCAGATCGGGGGTCTCGATCCGGCCGATGCCGTCGGAGATGCCGAAGTCATCGGCGCGTCATCTCCGACGCCAGGCGTCCGCCGTGATCGCCCACCGGTCGTGATCGCGCCAGTCGCCGTCGATGAACAGGAACTTCGGCGAGAATCCCTCGAGGTCGAAGCCGAGGCGCTCGACGAGTCGTCGGGACGGCAGGTTTCCGGGCTGGATGTTGGCTTCGAGCCGGTGCAGCGCGAGACCGTCGGATGCGAAGGCGTGGTCGAGCACGAGGGCCATGCCGTCGGCCATCAGGCCCTTCCCGGCGGCATCGGCGAAGGCGTAGTAGCCGAGGGCGCCGCTGCGCATGCCTCCCAGCACGATGTTGTTGACGTTGATCACCCCGACGAGTCGGTCGTCGGTGATCGTTCGCACGAGCACGCCGAACTGGTCGACGCGCTTGCGGGTCCGGACATAGGCGTGGAACGCACGGGTGGTTGCTGCGGGGAACACCCACGGGTGGTGAAGGTCGCGGCTCGCGGCGACGGCGTCGAGGAACTCGGCGGTGTCGCCCTTCTCGGGTGGGCGGATCAACACGCGGGCCGAGGTCACGCCGCGACGGTAGCCACGTACGATCCCCGCATGGAGATCCAACTGCGACATACCCCTTCGTTCTCGGTGGCCCGAGCCATCCTCGGTCCGGCGGAGGCGATCCGAGCCGAGTCGGGGGCCATGATGGCGATGGCCGCCGATCTCAACCTCGATGCCAAGATCGAGGGCGGCCTGATGAAGGGCCTCAAGCGCAGCGTGCTCGGCGGCGAGTCGCTGTTCATCACCACCGCGACGGCGTCGGCCCAGGGTGGCTGGATCGACTTCGCGCCGTCGCTGCCCGGCGACATCACCGTCTTCGACGTCACGCCCGACACGCCGCTGCTGATCCAGAAGGGCTCGTTCCTGTGCGCCGAGCAGGGCGTCGAGATCGACACCCAGTGGGGCGGCATGCGAAACCTCGTCGGCGGTGAGGGCGGGTTTCTCCTGCGGGCCAGCGGTCAGGGCAAGGTCGTGCTGTCGACCTACGGCGCGCTCGACCGTTTCGAGCTCCAGCCCGGTCAGCAGGTCGTGGTCGACACCAACCACATGGTGGCGTTCGCCGAGAGCGTCCAGATGGAGCTCACGCGGGCGAGTGAGTCGCTGATGAAGTCGGCCAAGACCGGCGAGGGTCTCGTGTTCGTCTTCACCGGGCCAGGTGAGCTGATGATGCAGTCGCGCAACCCCGACGACATCGTCCAGTACATCGCCCGGAACATGCCCGGCAGCCGGAACTGAGCGCCGCCGGCCCCGGTGGGGCCGACGGCCCGGTCAGCTGACCTTCAGCGAGAAGCGCAACACGTCGCCGCCGACCTTGGCGTCGTGGATCGTCAGCTCGTCGGCGCCAGCGCCCATCGTGATCGACGTGCCGAGCACCTGCTCGGCGATGTAGGCCTCGTGGGTGTCGATCGCCGAGGCCACCGCGTCGGAGGCGACGTCGACCCAGATGTCGATGCGGTCGGTGACCACCAGATCCTCGGCCTTGCGGGCGTTCTGGATCTCACGCACGACGTCGCGGGCCAGGCCCTCGGCTTCGAGCTCGGGCGTGACGTCGGTGTCGAGCGTGACGACGGCGTCGTTGGACCGCAGCGCCGCGGCGGCGACCCCCTCGGGTGACTCGAGCGCCAGCTCGTACTCGTCGGGCTGGAGCACGTGGCCGCCGACCTCGACGGTGCCGTCGTCGTTGGCGGACCACTCGCCACTGCGGGCGGCGCCGAACACGGCCTGCACGTCCTTGCCGAGACGGGGGCCGAGGGCCTTGCCGTCGGGGCGGAGGATGAAGGTCGCGAGCGAGCCGATCTCTTCGGTGACGTGCACGTCCTTGACGTTGAGCTCGTCGCGCAACAGATCGGCGAACGGTTCGAGCGTCGACGCGTCGCGGCCGGCCACCGTGACCGACGCCAGGGGCAGCCGCACGCGCAGACCCTTGTCCTCACGGAGGCGCAGGCCGGTCGAGGCAACGTCGCGCAGACGGTCCATCGCCGAGACGAGGTCGGTGTCGTCGCAGTACGTGCCCGCGTCGGGCCAGTCCGACAGGTGCACCGAGGACGGCATCGAGTCATCGCCGGTGCACAGGCCCGACCAGATCTCCTCGGTGATCATCGGCAGGAACGGCGCGGCGACCTGGGTGAGGGTCACGAGCACGGTGTAGAGCGTGTCGAGGCCCTGCTTGTCGGCACCCCCCTAGGCGGTGGCGGTAACCCCCCAGCGGTCACGGCTACGGCGGATGTACCAGTTGTTGAGCGCGTCGATGAACGATTGGATCTCCATGGCGGCGCCGGGGAGGTCGTAGTCGTCCATGTTGGCCTCGACGGCGGCGACGAGATCGCGGGTCTTGGCGAGGATGTAGCGATCGAGCAGATCGGCGTCGGCGTTGCCGTCGCTGCCAGAGGCAGATGGGTCGGGCGTGAAGGTCGCCCGGTGGCCCTCGACGTTCGCGTAGAGCGTGAAGAACGAGTAGGCGTTCCAGATCGGCAGGATCACCTGACGCACGACGTCGTCGATCGCCTGATCGGAGATCCGGGTGTCGCCGCCGCGCACGATGTTGGTGGACATGAAGTACCACCGCAGCGCGTCGGAGCCCTGGTTCTCGAAGATCAGCTCCGGCTCGGTGTAGTTGCGGAGCTTCTTGGAGAGCTTGGCGCCGTCGTCGGCCAGCAAGATGCCGTGGCAGATCGCGTTCTGGAAGCCGGGCCGGTCGAACAGCGCGGTCGACAGAACATGCATCGTGTAGAACCAGCCGCGCGACTGGTTGATGTACTCGACGATGAAGTCGGCCGGGAAGTGCTCGTCGAACCACTCCTTGTTCTCGAACGGGTAGTGGACCTGGGCGAAGGGCATCGAGCCGGACTCGAACCAGCAGTCGAGCACCTCGGGGACGCGGCGCATCATCGACTGACCGGTCGGGTCGTCGGGGTTCGGGCGCACGAGCTCGTCGATGGCGGGCCGGTGCAGGCTGGTCGGGCGCACGCCGAAGTCGGCTTCGAGTTCGTCGAGGCTGCCGTAGCAGTCGGTGCGCGGGTACTCGGGGTTGTCGCTGACCCACACCGGGATCGGTGATCCCCAGAAGCGGTTGCGGCTGATCGACCAGTCGCGTGCGCCGGCGAGCCACTGTCCGAAGCGGCCGTTCTGGATGTGGCTGGGCACCCAGTTGATCTCCTGGTTGGTCTCCAGGAGGCGGTCGCGGATGTCGGTCACCTTGACGTACCACGAGGGCATGGCCTTGTAGATGATCGGCGTGTCGGTGCGCCAACAGTGCGGGTAGTTGTGCGTGTAGCTGTCGTGGCGCACGAGCTGGCCGGTCTCGCGCAGGTGCTTGATGATCCCGCTGTTGGACTCGAGCACGTTCTCGCCGGCCCACTCGGGGACGTCGTCGGTGAATCGACCGGAGTCGTCGACGGGGACGACCATGCCGATACCGGCTTCGCCGACGACACGCTGATCGTCCTCACCGAAGCCGGGCGCCATGTGGACCACCCCGGTGCCTTCGGCGGTGTCGATGAAGTCGCCGGCCAGGACCTGGAAGGCCCGCTCGGTGCCGTGGTGATCCTTGGCCGGGTCGACCTCGGCCATGTCGGCGAAGTACGGGAAGATTGGCTCGTAGGTGCGGCCGACGAGGACGTCGCCCTTCACCGAGCCGACGTGGGTGGCGTTCTCGAGCTGCTTGGCGTACTTCTCCAGCACCGCTTCGCCCAGCACGTAGCGCGAGCCGTCGGCGTCGGCCATCACCGCGTAGTCGAGCTCGGGGCCGACTGCGAGGGCGAGGTTCGACGGCAGGGTCCACGGTGTCGTGGTCCAGGCGAGGATCTTGGCGGGAGTGGCAGCGTCGCCGGGGAGGCCCGAGGCGTCGTCGAGCTGGAACGAGACCGTGATCGCCGGGTCCTGGCGAGGGCGGGTCGCATCGTCGAGCCGGATCTCGTGATTGGACAGCGGGGTCTCGGCGCCCCAGCTGTAGGGCAGCACGCGGTTGGACTGATAGATCAGCCCCTTGTCCCACAGCTGCTTGAACGCCCACATGACCGACTCCATGTAGTCGAGGTCCATGGTCTTGTAGTCGTTCTCGAAATCGACCCAGCGGGCCTGACGGGTAACCGTCTTTTCCCACTCCTGGGTGTACTTGAGCACCGAGGTGCGGCAGTACTCGTTGAAGCGTTCGATGCCGTAGTCGATGATCGAGGCGCGGCCGCTGACGGGGAGTTCCTTCTCGGCCTCCATCTCGGCCGGCAGCCCGTGACAGTCCCAGCCGAAGCGACGCTCGACCCGCTTGCCCTTCATGGTCTGGTAGCGCGGCACCACGTCCTTGACGTAGCCGGTGAGGAGGTGACCGTGGTGGGGGAGGCCGTTGGCGAACGGGGGACCGTCGTAGAAGACGTACTCGTTGTTGGCGCCGTCCGGGGTGGCTTCCGGACGATTGTCGATGCTCTGCTCGAAGGTCTCGTCGGCGCTCCACCGCGCGAGAATTCGCCGCTCGATGCCCGGAAGGTCCGGGCTCTCGACGTGCGGGTACGGCGCCTTCTCTGCGTCACTCATAGCGTCCCAGGATACCGGTGCCGCCCGACCCGTCGGACGCTGTTTCGGCGGCCGTGGGACTTCGGCGGGCCCACGCCGGGCTCGGTCCCCGGCGTCGAGGCCTGGACGTCGTTCTCCCCGGGTGGCGAGCAGGTCGACAGCGTCGGATCGATGTGAGAGGTTCCTGTCCGGCGAGACGGGTGTCTCAATCGAAGCGGCACAACAGAAATGCCGCGACTTCCGTGCGCCGTGGGGCGTCGGGGGCACGGACCGGGAGATGGCGAGCGAATGAGCAACGAGAGCAACGCAGGCGACGGCACCGTGATGATCGAGGGCGTGGGCGGCAAGGCGCCGTGGCCCGGCGTGGCCGTGCTGCTCCTCATCGGGTTGCCGCTCACCGCCGTGTTCACGGCCCTCGCGACGTGGTGGGCTGTCGACCATGTCGAAGACCAGCTCGTGGCGGAGACCCGTGACGACTTCGAGGCCAACGGGCTCGACCCCGAGGAGTGGCGGATCGACTTCGACTATCGCGACGGCGACGCCTGGGGGCCGCTGCCCAACGGCCTGACCGAGCGCGACGCCGAGGCGTTCGTCGATCACCGCCTCCTGCGCGACTTCGACGTGCACCAGCGCGGCACCGTCGCCACCGCCACCACCGCCACCACCGTCGCCACCGCCGACACCGACACGTCCGCCGCCGACGACGTCGTCGAATTGGTCGGCACCGACGTGGAGGCGCGTCTCGTCGACGGCGTCATCACCCTCACCGGCACCGTCCCGAGTGAGGCCCACCGCCAGGCGCTGCTCGACGCAGTGGCCGCGGTGGTCGGGGCCGACAACGTCGTCGATGAACTCGTCGTCGCCGACGGCGCCGCCGACGACGGCGCCGACGCCCGCATCGCAGCGTTGGCTGCCGCGCTCGGCGCAGCCGGCGCCACCGACGACCTCACCTTCGCGCTCACCGACACGACGCTCGACGTCGACGGCACGATCTCCGCCACCCGGCGGGACGGGCTCGACGCCGCGCTGGCCGCAGCCGCCGATGCCGGACTCGACGCCGGTGGCGATCTCGAGGTGATCGCCCTCGGCTCCACCGATGCGAGCGCCGTGTTCGATGGCGAGACGATCACGCTCACCGGCACCGTTCTCACCGGCCGCCACCGGACCCAGCTCGTCGCCGCGGCCGCTTCGGTCGTCGGCGCCGAGAACGTGCGCGACGATCTCACTGTCCTCGACGCAGAGCCGCTCGCGGCCGGCGCGGATGCCCGAGTCGACGAGATGGCCGACGCCATCCGCAGTCTCGGCGACGCTGCCGGGGGCACCGCCAAGCTCACCGACGACGGCGTCACCGTCGAGCTCGACGACGGCCTCGCCGACGAAGCCCAGATCGACGAGCTCCAGGTCGAACTCGACGAGCTCGCCGCCGAGATCCGAGAGAACGTGGTGTTCACGACCGGCAGCGACGTGCTCGACGCCGGCGCGACCACCACCCTCGACAAGGTCGTCGACGCGATGACTCGTCATCCGCTGCCGGTCGTCGAGGTGGTCGGCCACACCGACTCCACCGGCGACCCCGACGCCAACCGCGCCCTGTCCGGTGCCCGGGCGCAGGCGGTCGTCGACTATCTGATCAGCCAGGGCATCGATGCCGCCCGCCTCCAGTCGCGAGGTGCAGGCGCGGACGAACCCATCGCCGACAACACCACCGACGACGGTCGAGCACAGAACCGTCGGGTGGAACTGACCGCCGCCGCCGAGTTCGTCGGCTGAGTGCACCGAACGAGACAGAAAGGCATCCCGCCATGCTTCCGATCCTGTGGGAGATCATCATCCCCCTGCTCCTCGCCGTCGTCCTCGGCGTGTTCATCGGCTGGTTGATCTGGCGATGGCGTCGTCGGGTCATCAGCGAAACCGAGTGGATCATCGCCCAGGAGCGCATCCGCACCCTCGAGGGTGAGCTCGCCGAGAACCAGGCCGAGCGCGAACGCCTCGACGCCGCCCGTGCCGCAGCGGCGGTCGAACGCGACGACGCTCGCAAGGCGATCCGCGGGGTCGAGGCCGACCTGGAGGCGACCAGGGCCGACATGGCGGCCGTCGCCGAGGCCAAGGCCGCCGCCGATGCCCGGGTCGGAGAACTCGATGCCGAACTCGGCGGCGCCAAGATCGAGGCCGCAGATCTGACCTCGAAGCTGTCGGCGCTCTCCAGCGACCTCGACGGCGCCCGTGCGCAGATCGACACGGCGAACGCCGATGCGGTCGCCGCTCGCGCCGACGCCGAGACCGCCAAGGTCGCAGCGTTCGCCGATCTCGACGCCGCCAAGGGCGACGCCGCGGCCGCTCGTGAGGCGACCGCGTCGCTCCAGGCCGAACTCGACCTGGCCCGAGCCGAGGCCTCGAGCGCGCAGGCCGCCGCCGATGCTGCCCGCCTCGACGCAGAGCGCGCCCAGGCTGATCTGGCCGAATGCCGCTCCGAGGTCGAAGCGCTCAGCGCCGCCGACGATCCCGAGACCAACTGGCAGGTCGGGGTGACGAGCCTCGGCACGCCGGGCGCAGCCCACAAGGACGACCTGAAGGTCATCAACGGTGTCGGGCCGAAGATGGAGATGCTGCTGAACGGCTTCGGGATCCAGACCTGGGAACAGCTCGCCTGGTTGACCGACGGCCAGGTCCAGACCGTCGACGACGCGCTGCAGGAGTTCCCCGGTCGTATCGAACGCGACGAGTGGGTCCCGCAGGCGAAGGACCTCATCGTGCGATTCCCCGACCGGGCCGACCGCCCGACCCGCGAGACCTTCCTCAACCGCTCCGAGGACAGCTGAGGCCCGGCGTCGCCGAACGTCAGTCCGAGCTGATGACGACCTCGTCGCCCGTGGCGATGTCACCGGGCTGCAGGACCGATGCGTACCAGCGGCTCCAGCCCGGGTGGCGGTCGTGGTCCATTCGTTTGACGTCGCCCTCGGCGAAGAACGGGCGGTTCTTGGCGCACGGGACCGCAGGGGCGCTGAGGCGCAGCCGGATCTCGCCGATCTCGATGACGAGACCGGCCCGCAGCTGCGCCCAGTCGATGCCGGAGAGCGTGAGGTTCTCACCGGTCGAACCCGACTCGATCGGGTGGCCCTCCGCTCGGAGCGCCTCGATCACGTCGGCCGAATAGAGACAGATCGCCTGCCAGGGTCGGCCGTGGTGGCGACGGGTCGCCTGTCGGTCACCATCGAGCCCGCCGAAGCCGACGTGACCCCACTCGACCGACCGCTTGGGCACGCCACCGTCGGAGGCGTTGACCTGGGCGACGGCGCCGGCGAGCGGCCCGATCGTGTCGCCGAGCTCGCGGCGGATCGTGGCGATGTCGGTCAGGTGATGGAACAGGTCGTGGCAGATGTGGGTGAGATCCCACGCGATGGTCCACCGGAGGTGGTCCAGGGAGAGTCGTCGATCCCAGTCGTCGTCCCGGAGGCCGAGGAAGAACCGCGCAGCGACGTCGGCCTGGGCGCGGAGCGCGTCGATCACTGCGGTCGGGTCGTGCCCTGCCGGTTCGGGCGGGAACGGCTGGGCGTCGGGGACCCAGATGTCGCGGCCGGGCTCGGCGATGGCCAGCTCACAACCCGCCCGGTTGATCTCGATGATCTCGGTGACATGGTCGACGTACTCGGCAATCGACCACATGTCGGGCCGGCTCCGCTGATTCCAGTCGTCCGGGGCGAGGCCCTCCACGGCGGACTCGACGAGGTCGGCTGCGTGCTGCACCGTTCGGATCGCGTCCTGGCGACTCCAGCGCGAAGCGTCGAAGCCGCACTCGTCGCACGTCTCGTTCTCCGGCAGCCCGACGATCATGGCCTCGCTCCCCATCCTCAGGGTCCGTCTATGGTCCACGCGACGGGTGCTCGCAGGCCGTCGTACTCCGGATCCTCGCTGCCGACGACCAGGAATCCGCCGGCGACGGCGGTGGCCGCGAAGGGGCGGTCGTCGCGGGGAGCCTGGTCGACGTCGAAGTAGATCAGCTCGAACTCGCCGCCCGCCGGGCGGTACCAAAAGGCCGACGAGGTGCCCTCGACCGCGGCGAGCGCGCCGATCGCGAGCACGCCGGACCCGTCGGTGGCGACCGCGACAGGGTCGGGGCGGGCGCCGTCGTGGCCGGGCAACTCGACCCGGTCCCACCCGCCGCCGGGTGTCTCCTGTCGGGTGAGTTCACCGCCGCGGATCGCGAACGTGGCGTCGTCGACGACCACGGTCGTGAACTGGAGGGCGGGCACGTCGGAGAACGCAGACCATGCCCCGGGCGTCGACGACCGGAAGCCGCTGCGGCGGTTGGCGAAGAGATCGCTGACGTAGACGGTCACGCCCGTGCTGTCGACGAAGGCAGCCTCGACGAAGACGTTGGCGTCGGGCACGTCGTCGGGGCTGACGAGGGGGACCGGCTGGCTCAGCGAGAAGCCACCCCACGTCCACACGACCGGACGACGCAGGCCCCGGCGGTCATAGACCGAACCGATGACTTCGACCGTGCCGTCGGCGCGCGTCACCGCGAAGCGCAGCTCGGCGCCGGCGTTGCCGTCGAGAGGCACCGCCAGCGGTGTCCAGACCTGGCCGACCGTGTCGGACACGAGCGCCCACGGCTGCGGGTCGAGATCGCCGTAGCGGGTGCCGATCACCAGGTAGCCGCTGGCGATCGGTTCGATCGCCTCGGGCACCTCGGCGGTCCCGCGGGTCTGCAGCGACGAGTCGGTGACCGCGGCGAAGGAGTCGCCGCCGTTGACCGACCGCCAGATGATGCCGTCGAGACCGCCGGGATCGGTCCGGTCGGTCTGGCCGAGCAACACGACCACATCGTCGCCGTCGCCGGCGACGTCGGAGACGAACGCGAACGAGGTCGTCGACGCGCCGTCGAGCTGGGTGCGATTGACCTGGACGGCCGGCAGGTCGAGTGGCGCCCGAGCGAAGAAGTCGACGCGCTGGTCCGGCGCCTCCCACACACAGGTCGCACCGTCGGAGTCCGGCGGACTGAAGCCGATGACCCCGATGAGCGAGCCCTGGGGACGGATCCCGGTCTCGGCCTCGGAGACCAGTTCGCAGGCCTCCTGGACGGCGGCGGCCAGGCCGTCGTCACCGACGACCACCGCCGAGCCGGGGACGGCGGCGAAGACCTCGTAGCGGTGCGGACGGTCGCAGTCGACGAGGGTCAACTGATCGCGCGCGGTGTCGATGTCGGCCGTGTCGGAACACATGCCGACCGAGAGCTCAGTGATCGACACGACCTCTCGCTCGGCCTCCTCGGCCGCGATCGTCGTGGTCGTGGTGGTCGTCGACGCTTGCGCCTGGATCGTCGGCGTCGACGAACCGCCACACGCCGCCGCCACGACGGCGATCAGCGCGATCAGGGCGGACAGGCGGGCAGACATCACTGGTCGTACTCTGCCGCTACCTCGCCCGGATGCATCACCTCCGAGCGCATGTCGACCGGTTCGCGGAGGTCGATCTCGTCGCGGAGATCGATCGTGTCGTCGAGGTCGTGGCTCGGCAGGCGCCGTGCGAGCCGTCGAGACCAGGCCGGCGCCCACCAGTTGCCGCGACCGGCGAGGGTCATGAGCGCGGGCACGAGCGTGATCCGGACGATGAACGCGTCGACCAGCACGGCAACGGCGAGTCCGAGTCCGAACAGGGTCAGCGTCGACACGCTCGCGGTCGCCGCGAACGACAAGAACGTGATCGACAACAGGATCGCGGCGTTCGAGACGAGGCGGCCGGTGGCGCCCAGCCCTCCGACGATGGCCTGCTGGTTGTCGCCGGTGCGGTCCCACTCCTCCTTCATCCGGGCGAGGAGGAAGACCTCGTAGTCCATGCTCAGCCCGAAGGCGATGCAAAACATCAAGACCGGGGTCGTGATGTCGGTCTGGCCGGTGGCGGTGATGTCGAGCAGGCCGGCGCCGTTGCCGTCCTGGAAGATCCACACCATCAGGCCAAAGGTCGCGCCGAGCGACAAGAGGTTGAGCAGGATCGCCTTGATCGGCACGAGCACGCTCTCGAACATCACGAACAACACGATGAAGGTGACGGCGGCGATCACGGCTGCGGCGATCGGCACCCGCTCGGTGATCGCGGTCTTGATGTCGACGAGTTCGGCGGTGCCGCCGCCGACGAAGACGTCGCCGAGGGGGGTCTCGAGCGCCCGCAGACGAGCGATCAGGTCCTCGCCTTCGGCCGAGATCGGCTCGACGGAGGGCACGATGTTGAACCAGACGGCATCGGTGGTCGCGAAGCGCTCGGCGCCGGGGCTCGGCGGACTCACCGCCGCACCGCCGATGAAGCTGCCGGTGGCGGTGTCGACACGCGCCACGCCGGACTCCAGCGACGCGGTGATGGCGAACGTGGTGGTGGCCGCAGGATCCGAGGAACCGACGGCGACCATCGGGAACGCATTGGCCTCGGCCGTGTCGAACTCCTCGCGAAGCACGTCGCTGACGGCGCGGACGGGATCGTCAGCGGGCAGCGAGCGATCGTCGGCCTCGCCCCACTGCACACCGAGGAAGGGCAGAGCCGACAGCAACAGCAGCGGCACGACCACCACGGCGACGAGCACGGGGCGCGCCGTCATGCGCTCCCCGATTCGGGTCCACGGGTTGGCGGCGTGGCGCCCGACCGCACGCTTGTAGACCGTCCATCGGTCGATGCGGGGACCGAGCAGGACGAGCGCGGCGGGCAAGACGACGATCGAGGCGACGACCGCGAGGGCGACGACGCCGACGCCGGCGTAGGCGAAGCTGCGCAGGAAGGTGAGTGGGAAGACGACAAGCGTGCCGAGTGAGATCGACACGACGAGTCCCGAGAACGCGATGGTGCGGCCCGAGGTCATCACCGTGCGACGGATCGCCTCGGCGTCGGATCGACCCGATCGTCGCTCCTCGCGGTAGCGGGCGACGATCAGCAGCGAGTAGTCGATCGCGAGACCGAGTCCGAGGGCGGTGACGAGGTTGAGGGCGAAGATCGACACGTCGGTGAACGCGGTGACCACCCGCAGCACGAGGAACGTGCCCAGGGCGGCGAGGATGCCGACGCCGACCGGCAGTGACGCGGCGACGATGCCGCCGAAGATCACGACGAGGACGAGGAAGGTGAGCGGGATCGCGATCGTCTCGGCGAGTGCGAGGTCGTTCTCGACGACCACGCTGATGCGATCGAACACCGCTTCGCGCCCGCCGACCTCGACGAGCAGCGGGCCTCGTTCGACGCCGCCGTAGAGCTCACCGAGTTCCTCGATCGTCGCCTTGCGGTCGAGGTCGGTGCTCTCGCCGGGGATGCGCAGCAAGACGAGGGCCCGGTCGCCGTCGACGGACCGCAGCGACGCGTCGCCGGTGGTCCAGTAGGACACGACGTCGTCGGTGCCCTCGATCGTGGCCACCTCACGGGTCAGGTCGACGCCGGCGGTCACGACATCGGGGTCGTTGACCGAGCGACCGTCGGTGGTGACGAGCAGGGCGTAGTCGGCGAAGCCGGTGTCGAACCGTGCGTCGAGTTCGGCCCGCGCCCGCTGGGAGTCCGAGCCGGGCGCCTCGAAGCCGCCCGCGGTCAGGCGGTCGAGGACCGTGCCCCCGATCGCGCCGCTGACGATGAGCGCGATCAGTGCGCCCGCCAACACCGAACGTGGCCAGCGGAGCACGAGGTCGGCCAGCCGACGGATCATCGCTCTCCCCCCTTCTCGCGCACGGGTGCGCACACCGCCACCCACAGTAGTGTTCGGCCATGCGCCGATTCCTCATCGACACCGACACCGCCAGCGACGACGCCGTCGCGATTGTCATGGCGCTCCAGCATCCCGACGTCCATGTCGAGGCGCTGACGGTCGTCGCCGGCAACGTCGGGCTCGACCAGGCCGTGCAGAACGCGCTCTACACGGTCGAGCGGTGTGGGGCGGACACGCCGGTGTACGCCGGTCGCGCCCAGCCGATCATGCGCACGCTCGAGACGGCGCAGAACATCCACGGTGAGGACGGCATGGGTGACTGCGGCCTGCCGCTGCACGGGCGCACACCGGCCGAAGGTCGCGGGGTCGACGTCATCGTCGACACGATCCTCGGTTCGCCCGGCGAGATCACCCTCGTGTGCCTCGGGCCGCTGTCCAACGTGGCGGCGGCGTTGCTGCGAGCGCCGGAGATCGCCGACGCGGTCGACCGGGTCGTCGTGATGGGCGGCACGGGCGTGCACGGGCCCGGCAACGTGAGCGCGCTCGCCGAGTTCAACTTCTGGGCCGACCCCGAGGCCGCCAACATCGTCACCGCCTCGGGCATGCCGCTCGAGTTCGTCGGCTGGGACATCTCGATCACCTCGGCGGTCGTGAGCGACGAGCGTCACGCGCAGATGCGGGCGATCGACACCGACCTGTCCCGCTTCGGGGTGGCGGTGGCGCAGGCCGTGCGGCGATTCGCGAAGGCGAACGGCATGGACGGCGACGACCTCCCCGATCCGATCGCCATGGCCCACGCCATCGATCCGTCGGTCGCCGAGGTGAGCCGACTCCACGTCAACGTCATGTTCGGCGACGGTGGCCAGCGCGGCGTGCTCGAGATCGACCGGATGGGCTTCGTCGGCGGAGAACCCAACGTCGACATCGTCACCCACTATCCGAGCGACCACTTCTTCGATCTGTTGTTCGACGCCTACTGCGCGTGAATCGACCGCCGGAGTACGAACACATCCCCGGGCGGTACGGCGTCGAGGTCGAGCGCACGACGTTCGGCACCTCGACGTTCGTCACGATGCGGCCCGACCTCGCCGCCGCCGACGGCTCGTTGCGCGTCGCCGCGGTGCTGATGGGGATCGACATGGGCGCCGGGCTCGCCGCCGGCATGGAGGTCCTGCCGAGCTGGACCGTCACCGCCGACATCGAGACGCGCATCATCGCGCCGTGCACCGTCGGTCCGCTTCGGGTCGACAGTCGCGCCGTCAAGCCCGGCCGCACCATGTCGGTGGTCGACTGCCGCGTCGTCGATGCCGGTGCCGGCGACGCGGTCGTGGCGCTCGCGACCGCGAACCACGGGGTGCTCGAGCCCACCTTCGAAGACTCCCTGCGCACCATGGACATCGGCACCCGGCGGATCTTCGCCCCGCCGCCCGATCCCGACACGTCGCTGGAGGCGTACTTCGGGATCGATCTCGACGCCGACGAGCTCGCGGTCGAGATCACCCAACGCACCCGAAACCCGTGGGGGATCCTCCACGGAGGGCTCACGGGCTTGCTGGTCGAACAGGCCGCCTTCCGCGCCGGTATCGTCGAACCGACCGACTTCGTGACCCGCTACCTGCGTTCGGTCAAGCAGGGTCCGGGCGTCGTTCGCATCGTCGAGACCGTCGACCGGGGCGACGCCCGGCTGGCAAGGATCGAACTCGTCGACGCCGGCACCGACCGGGTCGCCGTCGTGGCGACCGTCGGTGGTCGCCGCAGGTGATGCTCAGAGGTCGAACGCGACCTTGATCGTCCCCGACGCCCGATCGGCGGCGGTGGCGAACGCCTCCACGCACCCGTCGAGTGGGAATCGGTGCGTGATGATCGTCGGGGCGATGTCAGGGGAAGCGGCCAGCGCCGCCGCGGCCTCGTCGAAGTCGCGCCCGGGGACGCGGCAGCGGTAGGTCATCGCCGGGAGGATCTCGACCTCCTTCATGCAGGCGGCGATGCCGAGTTCCGCCGGCTGCCACGTGGTGCCGACGAGGCCGACCCGCCCCATCGGTCTCGCACGGTGCACGGCCTCGGCGATCGATGCCGACGTCGCGACCGCGTCGATGACGACGTCGTAGCCGTCGCCGACGTCGAGCGACGCCCCGAGCCGCTCCGCAGCCTGCTGCTGGTGGGGGTGGCGGGCCGAGAGGTCGGCGGCGATCCCTCGGTGGCGCAGCATCGCGGCGGCAGCCAGCCCGATCGGGCCTGCGCCGATCACGAGCACTCGATCGGAGCCGCCGACCCGGGCCCGGTCCAGTGCGTGGGTGGCCACCGCGAGCGGCTCGACGAGGCAGGCGTGTTCGAGCGGCAGCCCGGATGGCAACGCGACCAGCGCATCGGCCTGCACGACGATCTCGTCGGCCATACCGCCGGGCAGCCCGATGCCGTAGAAGGTCGCCCCGTCAGCGCAGAAGCTGAGGTGGCCCTCATCACAGGCCCAACACCGGCCGCAGCCCGCCATCGGTTCGACGGCGACGGGCGTGCCGTCCGGAGCGATCCCGCAGAACTCGTGACCGAGGATCATCCCCTCGGCCAGGCCCCCGTCGAGCAGATGCAGGTCACTGCCACAGATCGACGAACTGGCGACCTTCACGGTCACCCCGTCGCCGGAGGGCCGGTCGAGCCGCTCCAGGGTCGGCGTGCCGTCGACGATCCGGACTGCTCGCATCGCCTTAGTTGACCACGCCTCGCCGCCGATCAGGAGAGCAGCCGAGATTTTTTCGATTCCGGCCAAACATTTCCGGCGTCTCATCCGTGAACACGGTGGGAGGCATGGCGATGCACGACGGCACGATCAGCAGGGGTGAATGGGCATGGCCCGAGACTTCGACCGGTTCTTCCGGGAGAACTACGACATGACGGTGCGAGGATTGATCCTCGACGGCACCGGCGCCGAGGACGCACACGACGCCGCCCAGGAGGCGTACGTGCGGGCCTACGCCCGATGGTGGCGTGTCGGTCACTTCCGCGAGCCGGCCGCATGGGTGCGTCGGGTCGCCGTGAACGTCGTGCGGGATCAACACCGCCGCCGATCGGTGCGCGACGGCGCTCTTCCGAAGGTCGCGGTGCCCGAGGCCATCGTCGACTCGCCGCGCGAGTCCGGTGATCTCGACGACGCCCTGGCCACGCTGCCGCCCCGTCAGCGCCAAGCCGTCGAGCTCTACTACGGCGCCGGTTTCAGCACCGAAGAGGCCGCGAACCGCATGGGCATCTCGCCCGGCGCCTTCCGCTTCCACCTGAGCCGGGGCCGAACCGCCCTCAAGCCCCTAATGGTCGAGCGCCTCGGCCGCCAGGAGATCGCCCGATGAACGAGACGAACCAGACCGACCAGATCCTCGAAACGCTCCGCCCCCGGATGCAGGCCGCCCGCGTCGGGCATCTGCGCCGCCTGTTCGCCGGAGTCGCCGCCATCCCGCTGTTCGGGATCGGTGCCATGGCGATGGCGGGGACCGCCGGCGACGGTGCCGAGATCGAGACGGCCGCTGCGCCGGCGCTCGAGGACGACCCCACCGTCGCGCTGCCCGAGATCGGCGCCGCTGGTGGCGACGAGACCAATGCCGACCCCGTCGGAGATGAGGACGCGGAGGGCGACGTCGCCGACGAACCGGTCGACGAACCGGTCGAGACGACGACCACGACCACTGAGGCGCCGGACCCCGATGCCCCGGTACGCGTCGATCTCGGTGCCCTCGGCACCGTCGACGTCGAACCCGACGGTGACGCGTTCGCGGTGCTGGACTACGGCTTCAGCGATGGCTGGGAGGTGTTGTCGACCGACGTGATCGACGGCGTGCTGGTGCTCGTCATCGGCAACGCCGACGGCATGAAGGTGATCATGATCGAGCCCGGGGTCCGCGACGAGATCTCCGTGATCGTCGACGAGTTCGTCCTCCCGGCCACGACGACCACCGTCAAGCCCGAACCTCGCCCTGACCCCGACCCCGACCCCGCTCCGGTCGTCGACCGCTTCGTCGTCGACGTCGCGGGCAAGGGGAGCTTCGTCGTCGAGCGAGAGGGCGAGACCCTCTACCTCGGTGAGGTCACCGCCTACGAGGGCTACGAGTACGAGGTCCAGCAGGCCCAGGGATGGAAGGTCTACGTCGGGTTCTTCACCGACGACCACGTGTACTTCGGCAAGGCGCTCATCAACGACGCCGGCGAGGTGGAGCAACACTTCTGGGACGAGTCGCTCGCCCCGCAGCCGGTCTACCAGTGGGCCGAGATCGGGGGCGTGGGTGCGGCCAAGTTCGAGGTGTACGACGGCCTGATCCGTCTGGTCAAGACCGAGACCGCCGAGGGCTTCGAATCCTGGGACTACAACCAGGGCGCCGCGGCGCCGACCATCAAGGTCGACTTCGAGGGCGAGGAACAGATCTGGTTCATCGACGCCTGGCTGAACGAGAACGGCGAGCTCGTCTGGAACTCCTACCAGGGAGGCTGACGCCACCCGGGTGCATGGCCGCCCAAAACAGAATCGAGCGTGCCCTCCGGGAAGTCCCCGGGTGGCACGCTCGATTCGCGTTCGGTGGCGTGAGCCGACGAACTACTGCTCTTCGTCGGCGGCCGGGGCGTGGCCCTCCGCTGCGTCCTCGGCATCGTCGTCGGTGCGGTCGGTTTCCATGGCCGGGGCTTCTTCGACCGGAGCTTCCTCGACCGGGGCTTCCTCGGCCGTGGCCTCTTCGACCGGGGCTTCCTCGGCCGGGGCTTCTTCGACGGTGGCTTCCTCCGCGGGTGCCTCGGCTTCGGCGGCGGGCTCCTCGGCTGGGGCTTCCTCGGCCGGCGCGTCGTCGGCCGTGGCCCCCTCGGCCGTGGCCTCCTCGGCTGGCGCGTCTTCGGCCGGGGCCGGCTCGGGCTCTTCGCCGTCGCGGATCTTCTTGAAGGCCTCCTGCGCCTCTCGGTACGCTGCCTCGGCGGCGGCCTTCTCCTCGGCCGAGCCGGACTCGCCGGCCTTGCGCACGGCGGCGGCCGCGTCGTCCTTGGCCCGCTCGGCCTTCTTCACCCGCTTCTCACGGCGGGTGCGCTCACGGTCGGCATCGACGTATTCGTTGAACAGCGTGAGGGCGGCGGTCGTCTCGTCGTCGAGCGACGGGGCGGTCTCGGTTTCGGCCATGGCGGTAGTCTGGCCGGTCCTCGGCGCGATGACGACTCGACGACCGGCGAAATCCGGCTCAGGCGTCGCCGACGCCGCGTCGCTTCTCGTCGCGCATGTCGAACGCGACCTTGACCCCGCCGCGGCTGCCCGACTCCGCCGCGTGGGCGATGGCGTCGACGTACCGAGCGAGCGGATAGGTGGCCGACAGCATCTTGTCGAACGGGACCTTGCCGGCGAGTTCGAACGCGAGCTCGAAGCTGCTGGTCCGGCGGCCGTCGTCGGTGGTCTCGGAGCCGTAGGTGTAGGTGCCGAGGAGCTCGGTCTCGCGATGCCACAGCGCGGTGAGATCGAGCTCGACCACGCCCGGCATGCCGAGGAGCACCACCCGTCCGCGGGGCCGGCACATGCCGATCGCGGTCTCGATCGACTCCTGGGAGCCGACCGCGTCGATGACGACGTCGGCGCCCCCTGACAGTCGACCGTCGATCATGAACGACCCGGTGGCCCGGCGGACCGCACGAGACAGTTCGTTGGGGGCACACACGACGTCAGCGCCGAACTCCTCGGCGAGCTGCTTCTGGATCGGGTACTTGGCGCCGATCAGGATCGAGCCGGGCGAGGTCAGGTGGCGCAACGCGGCGACGGTCACGAGCCCCATGGTGCCGGCGCCGATCACCGCGACCGTGTCGCCGCTCTGGATCTTCGCTCGGAGGGCGGCGTGTACGCCGCCGGCGACCGGCTCCATCAGGACGGCGAGCTCGTCGCTCATCCAGTCGGGGACCTCGTGGAGTTGGCTCGGGTGGGCGACGAACTCGGTCGACCAGGCACCGCCGGTGGTCTCGCAGAAGCCGGTCTGGATGCCGGGCTCGAGATCGCCGTTGGTGAGGTGGCGGTAGTCATCGCCGTCGCCGGGCTGGGCGCCCTCGAACGGCGGCTCGAACCCGCGGGCGGCGTGGCCGAGCACCGGGTCGAGCACGACGCGTCGGCCGTCCTGAGTGTCGGCGACCACCTCGTGGCCGGGAACGAACGGGAAGCTCACGAACTCCTCGAAGTACCGCGAGGCATGGCCGTCGACGGTCGAGAGGTCGGAGCCGCAGATGCCGGCGAGCCGGGGGTAGACCCGGATCCAGTCGTCGGCCGGGAGGTCGGGGGCGTCGTCGTCGACGAGCGACAGCGGACCGACGGAGGCGCCGGCGCCGGGGCGGAGCCGGGACGCAGCCATGGCTGCGGCGTATCGGCCTTCTTTGCGGGAGAACCGGAGAGCCTTCACGCCGCGGAGGTTACCGCTTCGGGCCGGCTGCGCACGAGGTGTCGGGCGGCCGGCACCGCCAACGCGGCCGCCACCGCCGCGACGACGGTGGCGTAGAGGAAGCCGGCACCGAGCGCGTCGGCGACGGGCTGACTCACGGTCTCGACGTCGCCCCCGAGCAGATCGCGCACCGCTTCGACATCGCCGGTTCGTCGATCGACCGTGGCGAGGATCACCGCGCCGGCGATCCCGACGCCGTAGGTCACCGACAACGAACGCGCGAACTGGTGGGCGCCGTTGACGCGACCCATCTCGTTGAGCGAGGCCCGTTCCTGGAGCACGTTGATCCCGGTGGTCGAGATGGAGCCCACGCCGAGACCGGCGATGAACAATCCGATCGCGAGAACCGTGATCGGCGCCTCGATCGATACCAGCAGGCTCGTCGCGCCGACGCCGACCGCGAGGAACGCCGAACCGAGCAACACGACCTCCTCGCGGAGCATTCGATCCTGGAGTCGGCTGCTGGTCACGGCGCCGGTGGTCCACCCGGCGGACATGTACGCGACCGAGAACGCCGCTGCGGTGGTCGAGAGGCCGCGGGCACCGTTGAGGTAGACGGGGAGGAACGAGTGGAAGCCAAGCGCGCCACCGACGGCGAGCAGCGAGGTCGTGTGCACGCTGCGGAACCGCTGGGCGAAGAGGTGACGGGGGCGCACCACGGGGTCGTTGACCGACCGGGCGTGGCGGGCGTAGGCGACGACCCCGAGGGCGACGACGACGGTGCCGCCGGCGATCGCAGGCACCGAGCCCTGGGCGACGGCGAGACCCGCAGCCGCGATCACAGCCACGATGCCGATGCCGCGGACGTCGGCCGCGGAGGTCTCGGCCCCGTCGGAGGGGCCGGGCAGCTTGTTCCAGGCGAGCATCCCGGCGAGGAGTCCGACCGGCACGCTGAAGAAGAAGACGCCACGCCAGCTGATGGCGGCGACCATCACCGCCGCGATCGAGGGGCCGGCGACGCTCATGACGCCCCAGACGGTGGAGTTCGCAGCGAACACCCGGGCGCGCTGGTGGGCGGGGTACGACAGGCCGATCGCCGCCATCGCCGAGGTGAGGAGCACCCCGATGGCGATGCCCTGCAGCGCCCGACCGACGACCAGCAGGAGCATGGTGGGAGCGAGACCGCACAGCGCGGACGTGATGACGAACGCGACGACCGACCAGCGAAAGACCCGTCGGGTGCCGAGACCGTCGACGACGGGTCCGGCGGCGAGCACCGCAACGCCCGACATCAGCAACTCGATGGTGATCGTCCAGGGGAGAAGGGCGACGTCGCCGAGGTCGTTGCCGATCTCGGGCAGGGCGGCGGTGAGGCCGAGGTTGCTGTAGGCGATGATCCCGATCGAGGCCATCACCGCGATGGTGAGGCCCTTCTTGTCGCCGCTGAAGATGGTGTCGTTCTCGGCGTCGGACCTCACCTCGGCACGCTAACGGCGCCGGCTTCGAGCGCCGTGGTGAATTCGGTCGCGAGATGCTCGACGAGCGACAGGGTCGCGGCGTCGGCACCGTCGCGGAGATGGGCGTACCACACGACCGGGATCGACCGGGCGAGCTCGACCACGGTGATGTCGCGACGACGGGCGACGACGATCGACGGCTGGATCGTGACGCCTCGGCCGGCGGCGACCAGGTCGAGTGCGTAGGCGGCCGACTCGATGCGGACGATGTTGCCAGGGCTCGATCCCGACGGTCGGAACAGCGCCTCGAACTCAAAGCCAGGGCGGGGCTCGACCGACGACGCGTAGTAGGTGGGCTCGGCCAGGTCGGGGCCGTCGACCGGGGGTCCGGCGGCGAGTCGATCGTCCGGTGCGACCACCGCGACCAGTCGATCGGTCGCGAGCGGAATCCGTTCGAGGCCGGGCGCCACGTCGCCGACCTCGACGACGAGATCGAGCGTGCCGTCGGTGACGGCGCCCGGCCAGCTGCGTTCGGTCGTGCGGAGGACTTCGGTCGGGGCATCAGGATCGATCGCCCAGGCGATGGTGTCGTGGAAGGCGAGGCCGATGCGGACCGGATCGACCGTGCCCCGATCGAGCCAGCGGGCGGCGACTTCGGCCTCGGCGAGCAGCCGGTCGGCGTCGCGGGCCGCGTCCGCGAGATAGCGGCCGGCGTCGGTGAGTTCGAGAGACCGCCCGTCGGTGCGGGTGAGGGCCACGCCCACGCAGCGCTCGGCGTCGTGCAGTCGCCGGCTCGCGGCCGACGGGCTCAGGTTGATGCTCGTGGCGGCGGCGCGAAGGGTGGGGTTCTCGGTGAGCGCCCGCAGGAGTTCGAGGTGCTGACGATCCAACGGCATGCATGCATCCTATGCATTGGTTCGTCTCTAAAGCTGCACTGGACGCATCGACGACCGGGTCCGATACTGGCGCGATGGGCATCGCCGTTCCGTTCCCCGACACCCAGCCGCCGGGCTATCACTGGTTCGACGACGAGCCGGCCTTCGACCCGGCCCGCCATCTGCAGCTCGAGGCCCCGAGCGCGATCGTTCCGCTCGCCGACCTCGGCTACGACGAGGCCGAGATCGCGACCAAGGCGAC
>JBCBYI010000280.1:0-3769 GCA_039815945.1 Actinomycetota bacterium
CGGTCGGCGACTGGGCGCTGCGTCAGAACATCCCCTACACGACGTACCGCGACCTCACCGAAAAGCCCGAGGTGCTCGAACTGATCCAAGAGGTCGTCAACGAGACGAACGAGAAGTTCGCCCGGGTCGAGAACGTGCGGAAGTTCCGCATGATCCCCAAGGAGCTCGATCACGAAGACGGCGAGCTCACTGCGACGCAGAAGCTCAAGCGTTCTGCGATGGACGAGATGTTCGCTGACCTGATCGAGGACATGTACACGTGAACGACTACATGTTGAAGCTCCGGCAGGAGCCGGCGCTTGCGTTCCTGGTCGGGATCATGGTGCCGATCACGATCTTCTTGATCATGCAGCTCTTCAACGATCCGGAGATCTTCTTCGCGACGTTCATGCGCTCGCTCGGCATGGGCTCGACCTACGCCATCGTGGCGCTCGGCTTCGTGCTGATCTTCAAGGCGACCCAGACGGTCAACTTCGCGCAGGGCGCGCTCGCCGTGTCGGGTGCACTGTTCTTGTCCTTCGCCGTGGCGGACGATCACATCCCGTTCACCACGATCGACAACCCGATCAACAGCCTGCCCGGCCCGGACTGGTTCCACTGGGGTGTGAGCCTGCTGCTCGCGATGGTGTTCGCCGCCATCCTCGGCCTCGTCATCGAGCGCCTCACGATCCGCCCGATGGTCGGTCAGCCGCTGTTCTCGGTGGCCGTGATCACCCTCGGTCTCGAGATCGTGCTGCGGGTGTTCAACAACGACACGGTGAAGGTCGAGTTTCGCAACGTCGAGGTCCCCTGGGGCATCGACGGGTTCAAGGTCGGCAAGGAGACCATCAACTACTCGATCATCGCCGCGATGGTCACCGCCGCGATCGCGTTCATCGCCGTCTTCATCTTCTACCGGAGCCGCCTCGGCATCGCAATGCGAGCGGTGGCCTTCGACCAGGAAGCGGCCATGGCCCAGGGCATCAACGTGGGCCGCGTCTTTGCGATCGCCTGGGCCGCCGGTGCGGTGCTCGCCATGATCGGCGGCATCTTCGCCACCCAGCCCCCGGTGAAGCAGTCGCTCGCCGTCGACAACGAGACGGCCAACATCGCCTTCCGGGCGCTGCCCGCGGTGATCCTCGGCGGGCTCGACTCCGCCACCGGTGCCCTGCTGGGCGGCTTGATCGTCGGTGCCGCCGAGATCTTCGCCGGTCAGTACGCCGCCGGTGAGACCGACATCCTCGGTGCCGGTTACCCCGTCATCGTCCCCTACGTCGTCATGATGATCGGCTTGCTCGTCAGGCCCTACGGCATGTTCGGCACGCCCGAGATTCGCCGGGTCTGAGGAGGGACTGACGCATGTACAAGCGACCGAATCTCTACACCTCCTACGAGGCCGAGAGCCAGATCCTCCCGACCTGGACCCAGAAGGCCCTCATGGCCTTCTTCATCGTGCAGCTCTTCTTGCTGCCGTTCTCGATCCCCGTCCTCAACGACGACATCCCCGGCCTCAGCTGGCTGCCGATCATCGGCGACGGCCTCCCGCTGTTCCGCTTCCTCGGTGACGGGGAGTGGATCCGTGCCACGACGACGGTGCTGATGCTGATCATCGCCGCCCACGGGCTCAACCTGCTCAGTGGCGTGGCCGGTCAGGTCTCGCTCGGCCATGCCTTCTTCATGGGCGTCGGTGCGTGCACCGCCACCTACCTGGGCAGCGCCTCGGGCGACAGCACCTGGGGCCACAGCCTCCCGATCTGGATCTGGCTGCCCGGCGCCGGCGTCGCCGCCGCCCTCATCGGCATCCTGGTCTCACCGGTGGCGGTGAAGCTCAGAGGTCTCTATCTGGCGATCGTGACCTTGGGTCTCGTCTTCCTCGGCATCCACCTCGGCAACACGAGCTGGGGTACCAAGATCGCCGGTCCGCCGGCGCTCGGCCGCAAGGCTCCGGAGCTCGACATCCGTCTCTGGAAGGAAGAGGACCCGCTCATCAACATGTCCGACGACGGCCGCTGGCTGTGGTTCGACATCGCCGAGGAGGGCAAGCGCTACCTGTTGTACCTCGTGCTCGCGATCGGCTTCACCCTCCTCGCCAAGAACCTCATCCGCACCCGCACGGGTCGGGCGTGGCAGGCCATCCGCGACCGCGACATCGCCGCCGAGGTGATGGGCATCGCCGAGTTCCGCTACAAGGTCCAGGCCTTCGCCATCAGCTCGTTCTTCGCCGGTGTGGCGGGTGCGTTGTTCGTCGGCCTCTCCGGCCAGACCCTCGCCACCGACTTCGGCTTGTTCTTGTCGGTGGAGTTCATCGCCATCTTGTTGATCGGTGGCGCCGGTACCACCTCAGGCGTCGTGGTCGGGACCTTCCTGGTGTGGATGATGCCCCAGTTCGTCGAGGAGGCCACGAAGTGGCTCGGCGACCAGGAGACCGGTGTCGGCGGCGCGGTCGGCAACGCCATTCTCACCGAAGGCGACGACCTCGGCTTCATCAACACCTCGACGGTGACCCCCGGCTGGACCCTCTCCGTCTTCGACTGGAACATCGTCCTCTTCGGTGTCTTGATCATCGTGTTCTTGATCTTCGAGCCGCTCGGCATGTACGGCATCTGGATCAAGATTCGCAATTACTGGAAGCGCTGGCCGTTCAGCTACTGAGCGCCTTCCACCACCAACCGTTCGTCAACAACAACAGATCTCGGTCCCACCAGGGATCGTGAGCCCAACCAACTGGAGGAAAACCCATGAAGCGACTGCGCCTTCTCCTTGCGCTGTTGCTGGCGTTCTCGCTCGTCGCCGCTGCGTGCGGCGATGACGACGAGGACACCAGCGACGGTGGCACCGACTCGGCCTCGACCGATTCCGGCGATGACGACATGGCCGACGAAGACGGTGATGACGACATGGCCGACGAAGACGACGGCGGTGAGATCCTCACCGGTGCCGGCGTCGACGCCGAGAACAAGGTCATCCGTGTCGGTCTCAACGCCGACCTCTCCGGCACCTTCGCCGCGCTCACCTCGGTGATCGTCGAGGGTCAGGAAGTGTTCTGGGAGCGTTACAACGACCAGGGCGGCTACAAGGGCTGGACCATCGAGCCGGTCGTGCTCGACAACGCCTACGACGTCCCGACCCACCTCGAGAACTACGACGCCTTCGCCGGCGACGGTGGTGAGAGCGTGGTCATGCTGACCAACTCGACCGGTTCGCCCCACACCGCGGCGATCGCCGAGGACCTCGTCGACGACGATCTCCTCGCCATCCCGCTGAGCTGGTACTCCGGCTGGACCGACCCGGCCATCGGCCAGAACGTGCTCGAGGTGCAGGCGAACTACTGCATCGAGGCCATGAACGGCGTCACCTACATGAGCGAGCAGCACGGCAACAACATTGCCATCGTCTCGTTCCCCGGTGACTACGGCCAGGACGGCGCCATCGGTGCCAAGATCGCCGCCGAGGAACTCGGCCTCAACATCGTCTTCGACGGTGAGGCCCAGGTCATCCCGGGTGCCGATCAGACCCCGGTCGTCGCCGGTATCGCCGAATCCGGCGCCGACTTCGTCTGGCTGACCACCGGCCCGACCCAGACCTCCGAGATCGTCGGTGGCGCTGCGGCCGCCGGCTACACCGGCCAGTGGGGCGGCAACAGCCCGTCGTGGAACCCGGCGCTGCTCGGGACCGGCCTCGCCGAGGTGTTCGACGCCAGCTACACCCACAGCACCTACACCGTGCTCTGGGGCATCGGCGACTCGCCCGGTATGCAGGACCTCATCGCCACGATGCAGGAGTACGCCCC
>JBCBYI010000281.1:0-3706 GCA_039815945.1 Actinomycetota bacterium
CCCCCCCCCCCCCCCCCCCCACCCCCCACGTGAACACTCTTTCCCCCCCCCCCGCCCTCCCTACCTCCACCTCCCTGCTGTCGGGCCCCGACCCGTGGCGCGCCCGGCCCTGTGCCCCGGGCGAGACGACGATTCGGTTGTGGAAGCCGGCTCAGCCGAGCGCGGCGATCGCGGCGTCGTAGTCGGGCTCCTGGGCGATCTCGGGAACGAGCTCGCTGTGCAGCACCGTGCCGTCGGTGTCGAGCACCACGACCGACCGAGCGGCGAGGCCCTCGAGCTTGCCGTCGACCATCTTCACGCCGAGCGAATCGAGCACCTCGGGGTTCTTGAAGGTCGAGGCGGTGGCGACGTTCTCGATGCCCTCGGCGCCACAGAAGCGGGCGGCGGCCGGCGGCAGGTCGGCCGAGACGCAGAGTACCGCGGTGTTCTCGAGGTCGGCGGCTCGCTCGTTGAACGTCCGCACGCTGGTCTGGCACACGGGGGTGTCGATCGAGGGGAAGATGTTGAGGACGACGCGCTGACCGGCGAGGTCGGCGGTGCTCACCGGCGACCAGTCGGCCTTGGTGAGGGTGAAGTCCGGTGCGGCGGCGCCCGTCGTGGGAAGGTCGCCGTTGGTGTTGATGGGGTTGCCCCCGAGCGTGATCTCAGCCATGTGCGGCACCATAGCCGTGTGACCCCCGCTATCGATCTGCTCCGTCGGCTCGGCATCGAGCATCGGGTCGTGCAGTACGACCACGACCCGAACCACCCGTCGTTCGGCGACGAAGCGGTCGAACTCCTCGGCCTCGATCCGACCGCGACCTTCAAGACGTTGATGGTCACCCTCGACGACGGACGCACAGTGATCGGCGTCGTCCCCGTGTCGTGCATGCTCGACCTCAAGGCGATCGCCTCAGCCGCCAGCGCCAAGAAGGCACGGATGACCGACCCGGCCGAGGCCGAGCGGCGCTCCGGTTACGTCATCGGCGGAATCAGCCCCTTCGGCCAGAAGCAGGTGCTCGCCACGTTCGTCGACGAATGGGCGACGGCGTTGGACGAGGTCTGGTGCAGCGGTGGTCGGCGCGGCCTCGAGGTGGTGGTCGGACCTGCCGCCTTCGTCGAGGCGCTCGACGCCACGTTCGCATCGATCGCCGCCTGGCCCGACTGACGGGCACGAGGGGGACGCGTCAGGCGGTGGTGACTGCGTCGTTGAACCGCGGCGCGAGCCGGGCCAACTGCTGATGCTGCTCCTCGGACTGCGGGCCGGCTGCCGGCCGCGCCGCCCGGATGCGGTCGAGCGCTTCGAGCACGGCCGCACCGTGGGCGATGAGGACGAGCGCACCGACGAGGCCGGCTCGACCCCAGCCCGCGCCGCAGTGGACGACCACCGACTCGCCCCGCTCGATGCGGTCGACGACCGCCTCGATCAGCGAGGTCATGGGTCCGTCGGGCGCGACGAGGTGATCTTCGATCGGAAGGCGCAGCGCCTCGTGCGGCTCGGGATCCTGCAACCAGCGCAGATACGACGGGTAGCGGCGCTCGATCTCGGCGTCGGTCTGCAGACACACGAGCGTGTCGGCACCGACGTGATCGAGCAGCGCGGCGGCATCGGGGCCGACCGCTTCGAGTCCTGCGAGCACGAGTGATCCCGGCACGTCGTCGATCGGGATGCGGTGCACACCGCCGGCCATTCGATACCGTTCGCCACCGATCTCCATGCCGCGCAGAGTAGCGAATGCTCTCACCCGATGTGAGGATGGTCACACCGGAACATGCGCCAGGTTCTCACGGGCCGTGACCGTTCCCGCCGCGCAGGGCACCGGCGCCTGCGGGAGGTTGTGTCCGCTGCGATCTCGTGGACCAGACTGCGCCGCATGGCCGACACCTCACACATGCGCCTCGGCGACATCGCCAACGACGCCGCCGCCGACCAGCCCAAGCCACTCGCCGGGATCCGGGTCCTGGCCGTCGAGCAGATGGCCGCGCTGCCGTTCGGCACCCAACTGCTCGCCCGGCTCGGCGCCGATGTGATCAAGGTCGAGTCGCCCGGCACCGGCGACTCCGGCCGCGGGTCGATCCCCGCCATCGACGACCCCGACGGCCGCACCGTTGGCGCGACCTTCCTTCGCAACAACCTCAACAAGCGGTCGGTGACCCTCAATCTGAAGGATCCCGACGGCGTGCGGCTGTGCCTCGAGCTGGCGAAGACCGCCGACATCGTGTGCGAGAACTTCAAAGCCGGAACCGCCGACCGGCTCGGCATCGGCTACGAGGCCGTCAAGGCGGTCAACCCCGCAGCGATCTATCTCTCCGTCTCCGGGTTCGGCAACGACCCTGCGTCCCCCCACATCCACCGTGCCGCCTATGCGGCGGTGGTCGAGGGGATGTCTGGCATCTACGAGTACAAGCGACTCCCCGACCGACCGCCGATCGTCAATCCGGTCGGCGCCCTCGGTGACATCAGCTCCGCCCTGTTCGGTGTGATCGGGGTGCTCGCCGCGCTCCGCCACCGCGATGCCACCGGCGAGGGCCAGTACGTCGACATCGCCATGCTCGACGCCGCCGTCGCCATGACCGACCTGGTCACCAACTTCTATTCGATGGGGATCGCCGGTGAGGCCGACAGCGCGGTCGGCATCATCGAGACCTTCGCTGCCGGCGAAGGCCACTTCATCGTCCAGTGTGTGCGCGAGCACCAGTTCGAGAAGCTCGCCGAGGTCACCGGCAACGCCCAGTGGCTCACCGACGAGCGGCTGGCGACCCGCGAGGGCTGGCGGGACCACTTCGCCACCGTGATCCGACCCGACGTCGAGCGATGGGCGGCGCCGATGACCAACCGTGAGGCCGTCGCCGTGCTGGCGGCCGAGGGGCTCGCCGTCGGCGAGAGCTACACCCCGGCCGATATCGTCGCCGACGAGCACGTCGCGGCCCGCAACATGCTGGTCGCGATGGACCCGCCCGCCGGCGGCGATCCGGTGCTGATCCCGGGGAACCCCGTGAAGCTCAGCCGCATGGCCGAGGGTCCCGAGACCCGCGTGCCCTGGCTCGGCGAGCACAACGACGAGATCCTCGGCGCCGAACTCGGCCTCGACCCGGCGACGCTGGCCGACCTGCGCGAGCGGGGTGTGATCGAGTAGCGCTCAGGCCGGGTCGATGTCGACGCCCGCGCCCAGATCCCACGCCTCGGCGGTAGCGGCGAACGACCCCCCGAGGACAGCCGCGGCCTGCACCGCGCCGCCGGTCGCCACGGTCTCGTCCGCGTCGGGAACCCGGATGGCGGCACCGTGGAGGTCGGCGAGGATCTGGCGGTAGGCGGCGCTCTTCGCCCCGCCGCCGATGAGGTGGAGGCGACCGTCGACCGACGCGCCGGCCTCGGCGAGCGCGTCGAGCCCGAAGAGCAGACCCCGCAACACGCCCTCGTGCGCGGCGCGTGCGAGATCGGCCGGGCTGGTGTCGTTGCGCAGACCTTCGAACGTGCCGGTGGCGTCGGGCAGATTCGGGGTGCGCTCGCCGTCGAAGTAGGGCGTGAGCCGAGCGCCGTTGGCCCCGACGGGCGCCGTCAGCGCCGCCGTCGCGAACACCTCGTGATCCATGCCGAGCCAGCCGGCGATGGTGTCGGTGACCTTGGTCGCGTTGAGCGTGCACACGAGCGGCAAGAAGCCACCGGTCGCGTCGGCGAAACCGGCGACCGCGCCGGACGGGTCGGCGGTCGGCGTGGGCGAGGCGG
>JBCBYI010000282.1:0-3678 GCA_039815945.1 Actinomycetota bacterium
GTGTAGGCCTTCAAGGAGAGGCGGCATCAGTGTAGCTAGAGGGGCGGCATCAGTGTAGCTAGAGGGGCGGCATCAGTGTAGCTAGAGTGGTGACATCAGTATAGCTAGAGGGGCGGCATCAGTGTAGATGGAAGGGCGGCACCATGTCGGGCGGAGGAGGCGGCGACGACGGCATCGCCGGCACCGGTTGGGGTGGCGACGGGTCGATGCCCGCGATCGGGGGCACGTCGCCGCTCATCGGGAGGCCACCGAGATCGTCACCGGACGCGGGGCCCGCCGACGGTGCCGGTGCCGGTGCGGGAGGAGGCGGAGGGGGCGGCGGAGGCGGGGGCGGCGGTGGCGGAACGTCCTCGTCAGCCATTGGACGACCGCAGATCGATCCGGAGGGTCAACACGCCGTCGACCAACTCACCGGCGGCGTCGCCGATCATGGCGTAGTCCCTGTAATCGGTCTGGGCCTGGTTGACGAACGCCGCCCGCTCGTCACCGCCGACGGGCGGCAGATTGCGGCGCTTCACCGCTTCGGCCCGCTCGCGGAACCGTTCCAACATGGCGTCGATGTCGAGAGAGTCGGACATGACCCCACCGTACCGCGCGGCTTCGGGCTCGGGTCAGCTCGCGTCGGGGTCGGCGCCGGCCTCCGCCGGCTCGTCCTCGTCGACCGGCTCCCCCTCGTCGACCAGCTCCCCCTCGTCGACCAGCTGCTCCTCGTCGACCGGCTCCCCCTCGTCGACCGGCTCCCCCTCGATCTCGTCGGGGAGCACGAACATCTCCTCCAGCGCCGCCGCGGCAGCGTGCTCGCGATCGGCTCGGCGCCGGTCGGCCACCCGCTGACGTCGCGCGGGATCGGTGTGCCACACGTAGACGACGAGAAGCGCACCCGTCACGGCGGCGATGCCCCAGAGTTGGTAGCGGATCGCGTCGATGGTGCTCTCGGTCTCGTTGGCGTCGAACACCTCGGCGTCCGCTCCGTCCTGCGCCGCAGCGAACCCGGCAGAATCGCCGAGCGCCGCAACGACGACGGCGAACGCGACGAGCACGGAACGAACGAGATGACGGCCTGGCATCGCCCGGCGACCGTAGTGCACCGTGCGTCGATCGAGGCTCAGCTCTGACACTCGGCGCACCAGTAGGTCGTGCGCCCGCCGACGTCGTCGCGCCGCAGCTCGATCGTCGGGCACTTGGGGCACACGCCGCCCCGCTTGCGTTCGACCTGGAGATCGCCGGTGTGGCTGCCGCCCCGGCCGCCGAGCACCGCTATCGTGCGCCGCATGGCTCGGTGCAGCCTGGCCTGCTCCTGGTCCGACAGCGAGTTCGCGGGCCGGTCGGGCGCGAGGCCGGCCCGGTAGAGCATGTCGTCGGCGAGCAGGTTGCCGATGCCGGCGATCTTCGCCTGATCCATCAGGCGGGCCTTCAGCGGCGCCGACGACGTCGTGAGGATCCCTCGGAACGGCTTGAGCGTGACGGCGGCGGCGTCGGGACCGAGCTTCGACTCATCGGGGTCGAGTTCGACACCACCGAGGCGACGGGGATCACGGATCACCAGCGAGCCGCCCTCGACGAAGTCGAGGCCGAAGCGATCCCACGCCGGGTCGTTGCGGTCGCTCGAGTACTCGAGCGCCGCGATCGGTGCGCTGTCGTCGACGAGGATGCGGCCGGTCATGCCATACCGCAGGCCCAACACCGGGCCGTCGGTGTCGACGAGCATCAGCTTGCCGATCCGGCGGGTGCCGTTGATGCGCACGCCCGGAAGCTCGGCCCGGAGGGCGTCGGTGGTCGTGGCGCCCTTGGCGTACCACTCGTCGGGGGCGTGCACGGCCGCGATCGTGCGTCCGATCACCGGGTCGGCGGCGAGCCGATACTCCTCGATCTCGAGCATCTCGGGCATGGCGGGCCCGGACTACTCGGCGGCTTCCTTGGCGGCCCGCAGCAGCGTGTCGGCGATCAGCGGACCGAGAAACGCGGACTCCAACAAGAAGCCGTCGTGCCCCTGCGGACTGTCGACCACGTGGTACTCACAGCTGCCGCCACCCGAGGCAATGGCCTCGTGGATCGCCGCCTGCTGGTACGGCGGGTAGAGGTCGTCGCTGGTGATCGACGCGGTGAGCACCGGCATGCGCAACGCCCCGAGGACCTGCTCAACGCCGCCGCGACGGCGGCCGACGTCGTGGAGATCCATCGCCTTGGACAACACGAGGAAGGAGTTGGCGTCGAAGCGACGGACCAGCTTCTGACCGTGGTGATCGAGGTAGGACTCGACCTGATAGCGGCCCCACGGCTGGAGCTCTTCTTTCTTGCTCACCGGGTCGCGACCGAAGCGGTCGTCGAAGACCTCGGTGGTGCGATAGGTGATCTGGGAGATCTCGCGAGCCAGAGCGAGGCCGTGCCAGGGACCGTCGCCCGGTTCGGCGTCGTAGTACCAGCCATCGCGCCACTTGGGATCCTGCACGATCGCCATGCGCTCGACGGCGCTCCAACCGATCTGTTGTGGGCTGGCGGCCGCGGTGGACGCGATCGGCATGAGCGACTTCACGAGGGCGGGGTACATCGCCCCCCACTCGAGGACCTGCATGCCGCCCATCGAGCCGCCCACGACCGAGAGCCAGTACGGCAACTCGAGGTGGTTCATCAGCATGTGCTGGGTGCGGACGATGTCGCGGATGGTGACCTGCGGGAAGGTCGGGCCGTAGGGCTCGCCGGTGGCGGGGTCGATCGACGACGGGCCGGTGGTGCCCTGGCAGCCGCCGAGCACGTTGGCGCACACGACGAAGTACTCGTCGGTGTCGATCGCCTTGCTCGGACCGATCAGGTCGTTCCACCAGCCGTCAGACGGATGACCGGGGCCCATGTCGCCCGCGGCGTGGGAGTCGCCGGTGAGGGCGTGGGTGATGAGCACGGCATTGCCGCGATCGTCGTCGAGTTCGCCCCAGGTCTCGTAGGCGACGGTGACCTCGGGAAGGACGCCGCCACCTTCGAGGACGAACGGACGCTCACAGCACACCGTGGCGAACTGGCGGTTCCCGACCGGATCGCCCTGGCGCCATGCGCCCGAGGCGGGCAGGCCCGCGGAGAAGCGCTGGGAGGCGTCGTAGTGGAGGTGTTCGGGTCGCTGGGTCACGAATCCTCGCTCTGGGCGGCGCCGGTGGTCCGACGACAGCGTGGACGGTCAAGGGTACCAATGACCACCCGATTACCGAGTCATCGGGTCGGCATTCGCTCCCACCACCAGGCGAGCAGCGTGTCGTCGTCGATGCCGTGAGCCGTGAGCATCGCCCGGCCACAGCCGGCGACGTCGCCGGTGCGTGCGGCCTCGGCAGCGGTGTCCCACGCCCGGTCATCGGCCGGGAGCGGCAGGGCGGCGAGGGTCGAGGCCGACACGCGCACGGCATCGGCCGACAGGGCGGTGCCGGCCGCATCGGCGAGCAGCCAGGCGCTGGCGACCGGGCTCGTCAACAGCGCGGCGAGATGCCACACCGACGCCGAACCGGTCGGCTCGACGGACACGACCGGCGTGCACGGCACCCGTCGACCCTCGGCATCGACGATCGCCTCCAGCACGCGTGTCTGCGAGGCGACCAGCACCTTCGGCACGAGACGATCGCGCACCCAACCGGCGATAGAGGGATCGACTCGGTCGATCAGCACCGACGGCGCATCGAACGACCGCTTGGCGAAGCG
>JBCBYI010000283.1:0-3651 GCA_039815945.1 Actinomycetota bacterium
ACAATCTTGCCCATGACTGCTCTGCTCGACGCCGCCCGCGACCTGTTCGACGACCTCGACGCCGAAGCGGCGATCGCCGAGGAAGCCGGCACGCCGATGACCGACCACGCGGTGGCGTTGTGCCGCGAAGCCGGTCTCTACGGCACGATGATCACCCGCGACGCCGGCGGCGCCGAGCTGTCGATCGCCGAAAGTCTCGACGTATTCAAGGAACTGGCCCGGGCCGACGGCTCGACCGGCTGGGTCGTGATGGCGTCGTCGACCGCGGCGGCCTACTTCTCGGCGTACTGCCCCGACTCGTTCGTCGACCAGGCGTTCGGCGAGGGCCCAGTGCCGCTCGTCGCCGGCCAGTTCGCCCCGAACGGCGTCGCCGTGCCGGATGGCGATGTCTATGCCATCACCGGTTCCTACAACTTCGGCAGCGGCATCGAGCACGCCGAGTGGGTCGGCTGTGGCTCGTTCACGGCGCCGGCCGACGGCTCTGCGCCCGACTACGTCTTCGCGGTCGTCCCCAAGGACGAGGCGAACGTCACGGGTAACTGGGATGTCCTCGGACTCCGTGCGACCGCCAGCTACGACTACTCGATCGACTCGACGGTCCCCGCCGATCGCACGTTCAGCTTCGGCGGCCACACCCGCCACCGTGGTGGGCCGATGTACGACCTCGGTGTGCTGTGCCTGACCGAGGTTGGCCATGCAGGCTGGGTGCTCGGCGTGCTGCGCCGTGCCATCGACGAAGCGGCGCAGATCGCCCGCACCAAGAAGCGCATGACCGGCAAGACGACGCTCGCCGATGATCCCCGCTTCCAGCACGATCTCGCGATGGCGGAGTCGACGTTGCGGTCGGGCGAGCTCTGGATCCGCGACTCGTTCTCCCGTGCTGAACAGCACGTGCTGGCGGGCAACCCGGCCGACCCTGGACTCGACAACGACACCCGTCAGGCCACGACCTTCCTCACCCAGCGGGCCTGCCGGGTCGTGCAGGACCTCTACCTCCACATCGGCACGACCGCCCTGCGCGACGGACCGTTCCAGCGCTGCTTCCGTGATCTCCACGCGGGCAGCCAGCACGCCATGGTGAGCCCGGCCCACACCTACGAGTTCGCCGGCCGGCTCCTCGCCGACCCCGAGGGCTAGCCCGAAGTGGTCACACGGCCGCTCACGCTGGAAGACGTCCAAGCGATCCGGCGACGAGCCCTCCGCGGTTCGATGATCCTTATCGCGATCGGTGCCGTGGGGTTCTTCCTGCCGTCGCTCCAGGGTTTCCCGGTCTTCGCCGTCTCAGGCGCGTTGTTCTGTGCGCTCGGCGCAGTGTTCGCAATCAGCTACGCCACGGAATGGCGAGCCATCCACGCCGTCTACCGACAGCAACTCTGGTCGACTCCACGCGATGCGCCTTCGCCCAGCCGCGTTTGTTCGGTGTGTGCTGCGCCGCTGCAGTCGTCGACGTGGGCGAGCGGCGGGGCTGCCGGCGGCGCGCTCGCTCCGCTCGACCTTGACGGCGAACGTTGCGATCGCTGCGGCGGCCCCACCAGCCCGGCGACTCGCCGGGCCGAGCTCCGGGCGCAGCGGGACGCCCTCGTGAAGGAGTACAACGAGGGCTAGCCCTCGGCGCCGACCTTGTCGGCGAGCTTCTCGATCACCCGCTGCATCATCTCGCGCGCGACCATCGGGCCTGCGTTCTGGTTCTGCCCGGTGATGAGATCACCGTCGACCACGTAGTGGTTCGCGAGCGGATCCCGACGCTTGCCGGTGACCGATTCGAAATCGGCACCGAGCTTGCGGAGTTCGGTTTCGGGGTGTTGCGGCGTGTGCTTGATGCCGAGCTCTCGCACCTGCTTGTCGGTCACCGCCGTCATGCGGCGGCCCTCGACGAAGGGCGTGCCATCGGGGTTGGTGGCCTTGAGCAGGCCGAGCGGACCGTGGCAGATCCCACCGATGACGGCCTCGTTGGCGATCGCCTTCGAGGCCTGCTCACCGACGACGTCGGAGGTGCCGAGATCCCATGCGGCGCCCCAACCGCCGGCGAAGTAGACGATGTCGTAGTCGTCCATGTCGAGAGCGCCGATCGCCAGGGAGTTGACGCACTGATCCTGCAGGTCGCGGTCGGCGAGGTAGCGATCGTCCTCGTCGGTGCGCATCGGACCCCGCAACGATTGCGGGTCGAACGGGATGTCGCCACCGCGCGGAGAGGCGACGTCGACGATCATCCCGGCGTCGAGGAAGGCGTAGTACGGCACGGTCAGCTCCGAGGCGTACACACCGGTCGCCTTGCCGGGCTTGAGCGTGCCGTGATTGGTGGCGACCACGAGCGCCCGGCGACCGGCGACGGCCGACAGATCGACGCCGGTGACGTCGTCGTCGGGATGCAGGCCGGCGCGCTGCAGGACCTTGCGCATCCGCATCGCCGGGCGAGGCGGACGCTTCTTCTTCGGTGTGGCCCGCTCGGGACGCTGCACGTAGGGCCAGGCGACGTTACGTTCGTTCACCTTGTCGGCCCTCGTGGCGATCAACCGCTCACGCAGAGCGGCGAGCAGATCGGCCTTCGCCGGATCGACCGCGAGGTTGACCGCCTCGATCGGATCGGCATCGAGGTCGTAGAGCTCCCACTGATCCGGGATGGGCTCGGTGCGATACGCGGGCCCGGCCGGCCCCCGGACCGACAGGTGCCGAACGTGCGGGTCGGTCCAGGTCGCGGGATCGTCGAACGTCCGAGCGATCTTGTACAGCGTGCCGTCGTGCTCGACGACGACCCCCTCGACGTTGGTCGCTGCGTGGGCCGGGATGCGGATCTGCAGCGGGAACGCAGGCTCCCGCTGGCCACGCGCACGGGCCGCGGCGCTGGCTGAGCCGTCACCCTCGAGCATGTTGTCGCGGGTGATCATGTAGATCGGCTCGCCGTCGGGGGCGGCATCGGGCGAGGTCACGACACCGCTCAGGTCGCGTCCGGGCAGCGGATGGACCTCGGAGTGGGTCTGCTTCAGCGTTTCGGCGAGTTCGCCTTCGTCCGCGCCGGCGAATCCGAGCAGCGTCGGCAGCAGATCGATGTGGCTCGTCGGGGTGCGCTCGATCGACGCCGACGACGTCGCCTCGGCACCGACCCGGGCGATCTGGAACGGCACTCGGACCGCTTCGTCGTACAGCTGGTACCACTTCTGGTGCAGCCCGCCGTGGGAGCCGAGCAGGTCGCCGTGGTCGGCGCTGAAGAACACCACCGCGTCGTCGGCATGATCGGTGACGGCCTTGCGCACCCGATCGATCGGCCCGTCGACGTCGTGATGGAACCGGTAGTAGAGCGACCGGTACTCGTCGAGGTTCTTCTCGTAGGTGTTCTTCACCATGCGGGTCACGGCGTAGCCCGAGTAGTAGGCATCGCGGTAGGCGCTCTGGAGGGCCGGCTTGGTCGAGAGATCCTCGTCGTCGGTCGGCGATGCGGGGATCGAGGGCGGCGGGGCGACCGACGGCGGAAACGGCTTGCCCTGGCGAAGATGGACGGGCAGCAGCACGATGTCGTGGGGGTTCACGAACGAGCAGATCAACAGGAACGGCTTCTCGGCGTCGGCATCGCCGGCGGCTCGTCGGGCGTAGCGGTCCTCGAGCCAGGCGACGACCCGATCGGCGATCAACGGATCACGGATGTAGCCCGAGTTG
>JBCBYI010000284.1:0-3631 GCA_039815945.1 Actinomycetota bacterium
CACATGCGGGCGCCACCGGCGCCACAGCACATGCCCTTGGTGCCGTTGCGTTCGGCCTCGACGAGCTGGATGCCGCCGAGCGAACCGAGCACCTTGCGCGGCGCCATGTAGACGTCGTTGTGGCGGCCCAGGTAGCAGGAGTCGTGGTAGACGACCCGCTCGTCGAGCTCGGCCTCGGAGAGGTCGAGGTCCGGGTCGCCGACATCGCCATCACCGTGCTCGAAGCCATCGAGACTGGCGAGGCGCGTGCGCAGGCCGAGTCGATCGCGTCGCAGACCGAGCTCGCCTCGCTGTCGCTGCAGCGCCCGTCGGGTGACGGAGGCGGCACCGCCGTCGCGGTCGCCGAGCCGGTGGTGGCGGTCGAGACCGAGGTCGCTGACGAGGCCGCCCCGGAGATCCAGGGCTTCGCCCAGGTCGACACCGAGACCGACACCGATGAGGCCGAACCCGAGATCGTCGCCGCCGCCGAGATCGAGCCCGACGACCTCAAGGTCGTCAAGGGCATCGGACCGAAGCTCGAGGCGCTGCTCCACGAGCTCGGCATCGTCACCTACGAGCAGGTCGCAGCCTTCCCGGCCGACTACATCGCCAGGCTCGACAACTATCTGGCCTTCGTCGGCCGCATCGAGCGCGACGACTGGGTCGGCCAGGCGGCCGAACTCGCCCAGACCCGTCCGGCCAAGACGGCCGACCTGCCCGAGCTGCCCGACGAGACCCCGGACAACGCCACCCAGCAGGACTGATCCGCACCGTGGACGCGTCGTTCGATCGCTACCGCGCCCACCCGTGGCACGGGCTGCCGATCGGCGACGACGCGCCGTCGGTCGTCGAGGCCTACATCGAGATCACGCCGTACGACGCGGTGAAGTACGAGATCGACAAGACCACCGGCTACCTGCGGGTCGATCGCCCGCAGGGCTCGTCGGCGCTGCCCCCGTCGCTGTACGGCTTCATCCCGCAGACCTACTGCGGGGATCGGGTCGCGGCCCTCACGCCGCGCTCCGAGATCGGCGATCAGGATCCGCTCGACATCTGTGTGCTGTCCCAGCAGCGCATCGACCGGGCCGAGGTCGTCGTGCCGGCCCGCGTGGTCGGCGGCATCCGCCTGCTCGACGAAGGTGAGGCCGACGACAAGATCGTGGCCGTGCTCGAATCCGACACGGTGTTCGACTACGCCCGTGACCTCAAGCACCTGCCCGAGGCGGTCACCAACCGTCTCGTGCACTACTTCGCCACCTACAAGATGCACATGACCGGCGACCAGGAGAACCCGATGGAGGTCGTCGGCACCTACGGGCGAGACGAGGCCATGCAGGTCATCGAGGCGTCGATGGCCGATTACATCGACGCCTTCGGCATCCCGGATCGGAGCTGAGGGTGGGCGACGCCGTGCTCGTCGTCGGTGCCGACGAAGCCGCCCGCGACTTCATCGCCGGGGTGCTCGTTCGGGCCGGCATCGGCGCTCGAGCGGTGCCGAGCGGACGCGCGGCGGCCGAGACCAACGAGCACGAACCCGCGCTCGTGCTCGTCGACACCGACCTCGAGGTGGTGCGCTCGATCCGGTCGCTGGCCGACGCGAAGATCGCCGCGGTCGACATCGTGGTGCTGGGGTCGGACCCGGCTCGTGCGGGCGACGCCGAGGCGTCTCGAGACGCGGGCGCCACCCATCACGTCGCTCGACCGCTCGCCGAGGCCACGCTCGTCCAGGGCGTGCGCTCGATTCTCAGCGACGGCTGATCCGGCCGACCGATAGCCTCAGCGACCGTGACGGACTCGCCGACCATCCTCGTCATCGACAACTACGACTCGTTCGTCTACATCCTCGTCCAGTACCTGGGTGAGCTCGGGGCGACGCCGGTCGTGCACCGCCACGACGAGATCGACCTCGACGGCATCCGGGCGCTCGACCCCGACGGCATCCTCATCTCCCCCGGTCCCGGCAACCCCGACGACTCCGGCGTCAGCATGGACGTCCTCACCGAACTCGACACCGACGCCCCGATCTTTGGCGTGTGCCTCGGCATGCAGTGCATGGGTCAGGCGTTCGGTGGCGATGTCGTGCGGGCGCCGCAGGTGATGCACGGCAAGACCTCGATGATCCGCCATCACGACATCGGCGTCTTCGCCGGCCTCCCGAATCCGGTCGAGGCCACCCGTTATCACTCGCTGATCGTCGAGCGCGACACCGTGCCCGAGAGCCTCGAGATCACCGCGGAGACCGACGACGGCCTGATCATGGGCTTGCGCCACCGCGAGCGCGACATCGAAGGGGTGCAGTTCCACCCCGAGTCGGTGCTGACCAGTGCGGGGCACGCGCTGATCACGAACTTCCTCGATCGCTGTCGCTGAGGCGCCGGTCGCCGGCCGGATCAGTCGGCCAGCCGGGATCAGCCCCCGCCGCCCTCGGTCGTGGTGGTGGTCGGCGTGGTGGTGGTCGTCGTGGTCGTGGTGGTGGTCGTGGTGGTCGTCTCCGGGGCGGCTTCGCCCACGGTGATGGTGACGATCAGGCCGACCTCGACCTCTTCGAATGGCGCCGGATCCTGGGCGATCACCCGACCCACGCTCGGCGAACCAGCGGGCACCTGCTCGAAGACGGTGGCAACGTCGAGCCCGGCGTTGCGCAGGGTCTGGATGGCGGTGTCGGCGAAGAGGTCGGTGACGGCCGGGACCTGCACGGTGGGCAGGCCGGTCGACACGACGATCGAGACCTGGGAGCCGACGGCGACGAGCTGATCGGCGGCGGGCTCGGTGCGGATGACCTTGCCCTCCTCGATCTCCTCGCTCGCCTCTTCGAGCTGGGCCGCGTTGACGACGAAGCCCTCTTCTCGCAGGGCGTTGACGGCGGCGATCACGTCGAGTCCTTCGACATCGGGCACCGGGAGGACCTCGGGGCCGGTGGAGACGGTGATCTCGACCGTGCTGCCCGGCGCGAGCACCGAACCCGGCGAGGGGCTCTGGCTGATGACGGTGCCGGCGTCCTGGGGGCTCGCTGCCGTGACCTCGGTGACGACGTACTGGAACTCCTGCAGGATGCTCAACGCCTCGTCGCGGAGGCTGCCGATCACACTCGGCACCGTGTCGGCAGTGCCGGAACTGACCCGCAACACGACGACGGAGTTGGGCTCGACCCGCTGACCCGACGGCGGGTTCTGGGCGAAGACCTGGTTGACGGGGACTTCGTCGTTGGTCTCGAACTCGACGTCGGGCTGGGCGAGGCCGGCCTCGAGCAGCAGCTCGCGGGCCTCCTGGACGTCGAGACCTTCGACACTGGGCACGTCGACGAGATCGGCGATCGGGTCGGTGTCGTCGCCCTCCGCCGGATCCTCGTCGCCCCCCAGGGCATCGAGGAAGGAGGCGAAGAGGAAGCCGAGGATGACGATCAGCACGCCGAGCGATCCCAGGAGCGCGACGGTACGCCAGATGCCACCGCTGCGAGGCGGCTCTTCGTAGTAGTAGCCACCGGCGCCGTAGGCGGCCTGCTGCTGCGCGATCGCGGCCTGCTGGGCTGGATCGACATAGCCGGCGGCGGGCTGCATCGGCTGCTGGGGCACGGCGCCGACGGGCTGCTGGGGAGCGGCCGCAGGGGTCGGCGTGACGGGCTGGGCCGTGGTGGCGTCGACCGGCGGGGTCG
>JBCBYI010000285.1:0-3566 GCA_039815945.1 Actinomycetota bacterium
TGACCTCGTGGACCGACTCGACGTTGCCAGCCTGCACCGAGGTGAGCTCGTACGGGGCCTTCCAGCCGTTGAAGATCTGGCGGCGCTGCGACGCGGGCATCAGGTCGAGGCCCTTCTTCATGCCCATGAAGGTGACGCGGTCCTTGGCCGTCCACTCCCACTCTCGCTTCTGAAGGAGCGACAGCGCACCGTCGTAGCCGAAGGTGTTGTTGTTGATCGTCGTCTCGATCTGGAAGATCCGGGGGCCGTGATTCTTGATGACCTCGCCCTGGCGCCAGTTGCTGTGATGCAGCTCGGAGCTGTGGCGATCCATGAACGACTTCGACTCGCGCATCGTCTTCACGTTGTGGTGATGCTTGATGCCCGAGTAGCCCGACAGGCCGGTGGCGGTCGACTTCCAGCCGCCGTCCATCGACACGATGTTGAGGTTGACGTAGACGAGCAGGTCGGACTCGGCGGCCCGCTTGTTCATCGTGACGGCCTCGTCGTGGCGGGTCGTGCCCAGCTCGACCATGCCGTCGGGATCTTCGGCGTCGTGGTTGTAGAGCGCACCCTGCGGGGCGAAGGCGTCGTAGACGCGGTCACCGAGCGCATGGCGCAGCTCGTCCTCGGTCATGCGTCGGTGCAGGGCGAGGGCGGCGATGAGGTGCACGTCGTCGACACCGGCGGCCGCAGCCATGTCGAGCACCTGCTCGATGATGCGCTGGCGGATGTCGGGCTTGCGCATCGACGGCAGCGGCAGCGAGATGTCGTCGAACGCGATCGTGAGCTTCATGCCCGGCGTCAGCAACTCGGGCAACGGGTCGTCGTCGATCGGGTTGAGCAGCGCCTGACGGATCGACTCCTCGGGGTCGGGGAGACCCGGCAGTGGCTCGGCCGGGTAGATCACGCGGGTGCGATCGGCCGGCAGCTTCTCGAGCCGGAAGTTGTCGCCGTGGTGGAACAACAGCGGCGGTGTCTGCTTGTCGACGTTGAGGACGAAGCCGGGACGAGGGGAACGGTTGCGGGGATCAGTGGCCATGAGAACTCCAGGGACTCAGCCGGCGGCGCGACGCTGCATAGCGGCAACTCGCTGCTGGCGCGCGGCGACTCGCTGCTTGCGCAGTGGCCCGCGCAGGGTGCGGGGTCCGATCGGGATGGTGCGGTTGGGGGCGCCGTCGGACTTCGACCAGTGCTCGATCAGCCAGCCCCGACGGCGGGCGATGGCGGCGAGCTTGGTTTCGGCGTTGACGGCGACGGGGAAGCCGACGGCTTCGAGCATCGGTAGATCCGAGGTGGAGTCGGCGTAGGCGACCGACTCCTTCAGATCGAGATCGTGTTCCTTCGCGTAGTCGGCGAGGGCCTGGTAGCGGGCCTCGCCGGTGGGCGGCACGTTGGTGAGCTTTCCGTCGTAGGCCCTGGTCCCGTTCTCATTGGCCTGCTGGCCGAGCTCGGCCGACACGATGTGGTCGAACAGCGGGCGCAACGGCTCGACGATGACGTCGAGCGCACCGGTGATCAGCAGCGTCTTGTGGCCGAGCGCCCGATGGGCCCGCACCCGGCGGATGCCGGCCGGGAACGACTTGGTGATGAGGAGGTCGCTCATCATCTCCATCGAGTCCCGCTCGAGTCGCTCGATCGGGGCGTCTTCGAAGCGGCGGTAGAAGTAGCGCAGGAAGTCGCTGCGGTCGGCGCGATCGAGGTTCCACAGCGTGGGGGCCTCGCGTAGCGTCTTGGCGACGAAGCGCATGCGGTCCGGTGCGTCGAGGTGACGGGTGGCGAGCCACGAGTAGCTGGCGACGACGTTGCTGGCGATCAGGGTGTTCTCGAGATCGAACACCGCGAGGTGGCGATCCTCGGAGAGCACGTTCTTGCGGATGCGGTCGTTGCGATCGACGGACGGTCCCTTGCTCGGCTGCATCTTGAGCCGCGCCATCTTGACCGTCGACGGAAGCTGGATGTCGTGGGCGTAGTGGGGCCAGTCGATCGACATGGGATCCATGTTGAAGTCGCGCTGGTCGGCGCCGTCGAGGCTGTTCCACAGGGCGTACATGCGGTCGAGCTGGTACAGCGCCTCGCACTCGGTGTAGGCGCCGTAGAGCTCGACGTAGCCGCCGGCGCGGTCGAGCTGTTCCTTCTGCTGTTCGAGGTCGGCGCCGATCTCGGCCTGCTTGCCGCGAAGGGGCAGGGCATCGAGGATGCGCTCGCCGGTGTTGAGCGCGAACTTGGCCCGGTTGAGCTGGCGGGTCACCCGACCGCGGCCCGGGAAGGTCCAGTCGGGCACCGAGATCGGCTGGTTCTTCTCGTCGTAGACCGGGTTGGCCGTGAAGTAGGCCTGGACGAGGTTGACCATCTGGCCGTACTTGAACGGGTTGGCCGAGCCCGACGCGATCTGGATGATGTCGGGCTCGTGCTCGCCGGACTCCTCGTCCACGTGGGGGCCGCGAGCGGCGGTGACGAGGATCGAGGCGACGACCAGGTCGACCGGGATGACGTCGACCACACCCTCGGGCACACCCGGGAACTCCTTGAGGAGGCCTCGGGCGTAGGCGGCGATGACCGGCTCGGCCATGCGGAAGCCGCGGATCCACCCCGGGACCGGTTCGGCGAGGGCCGACTCGATGATCGAGGGGCGCACGATGGCGACGGGCACGCCGTCGCGGGTCTCGACGAGGCTGCGCTCCCCGAGCGCCTTGGTGAAGGCGTAGGCGTCGGGGAAACCGAGGCTGGCGGCGCGAACGCGACCCGACTGGGTCATCTGTTCGCCGACCCACTTCTGGCGGAGGTTCTCGACCCGATCGGCGATCGCCGGCGTGCCGGCCGCGCCGAGGGTCTTGACCGCATCGGCTTCGAGCGCCTTGAGGCGGGCGGGGGTGCGGCTGGCCTGCTCGGCGTCCTTGCGGGCCTGGAATGCGTTTTCGACCTCGGCCCGCCAGTCGACCTCGACGAAGAACGGCGAGTCCTGGACCATCTGCTCGGGGGCGTTGCCGCGGCGTGAACCGGCGACGTAGCAGGTCGACACCGCGACCAGGTACGCCTTCTCGCCGGGGGCGAGGCCACCCGGCGTCGGCGTGGTGCGGGCCTCGGCGGCCGTGCGCAGGGCGGCGGCCACACGACCGGGGCCGAGCAGGTTGACCTGTACGGCGTCGTCGAGGGCGGAATCGAAGCTCACCGTGGCGGCGGAGTGCACGGCGATGTCGACGGTGCTGAACAGGGCGAGGCCGTCGTCGTCGAGGCCGAGACCATCCTGGCCGACGTCGCCCTTCACCGCGAAGACGCGGCGATCGCACATCTCGTCGAAGGTCTCGCCCTCGAGACCGCCGGCGGCGACCGGGTCGTCGGCGAACGCGGCCCGGAGGCGGTCGAAGGCGTCGTTCTTCAAGATGTCGCGCTTCACCCGATGCTCGGCGCCCCGCCGGCCCGGGCGCACGAGGAGGACGAGCTCGCAGTCGGGCACAGCGCGCAAGAAGCGTTCGACGAGCGCGGTGCCGAGGAAGCCGGTCGAGCCGGTGATGGCGATCCGCTTTCCGGACAGGTTCTCCCTGATCACGAGATGCGCTCCATACCCAGTGTTCTACCACCGCTCT
>JBCBYI010000286.1:0-3487 GCA_039815945.1 Actinomycetota bacterium
CATCGATGAAGCCGGGCGGCGGGTTGGCGCCCCCGGGAGTCACGTCGACGGAGTCCGTCGCCTGGTTGCCCACGCCGTCCGTGACGGTCAGGGCAACTGGAATGGTGACGGCGAAGGCCGAGAGATCCAGCGTGAACTCATCGTTCGCGTCGAGGGTGACCGCCTGCAGGGCGCCCCCGTCGATGCTCACCTCGGTGGTCACGATGTCGGCGTCGAGACCGAGCACGTCGAAGACCACCGCGGACGCCGTCGTCTGGTCGACGACCACGAGGTTCAGGTCGCCGTTCTCGTCGGCCGTCGTGTCGCCGGGGCCACTGCCCGCGGCCGGATCGAGGCGAATGAGCTGGCTCTGGCCGTTGCCGCGATTGAGGGTGACCACGTACAGGCGACCCGCCGCGTCCTGCGTGATGTCGAGCGGGTCGGGGTAGCTGATCGTGGAGCCGTCGGGGCGCTGCAGCACGAAGTCCTGGTCGACGGTGCCGTCGCCGAAGAAGGTGACCGCGCGCACGTCGTTGCCGCTCGAGTACTCGCAGAAGAGCACCGCCCCCTGCAGGTTGCCGCCGAACGGATTGGCCGTGTACTCGATGGCGCCGTTCGGGGACCGGTTCGGGCCCACCGAGTAGGAGCCGATCACATCGTAGTCCGCCTCCGGTCCGATGCCGACGGCATAGTCGCCGACCTCGTTCGGGTCGGCTCCCGCCGTCGGGTTGCCGCCGTTGAGGATGAAGCGGTCCTTCAGCGGATTGGGGTGGCCGTAGTAGCTACCGCCCACCACCCGGAAGAGGTAGTCGTCCTGGCGGCTCACGCCGTTGATCGACTCGTCGGTCGCGGTTGCGGGGTTGTCGGGCACGTTGCCGCCCGCCGCCGAGCCGTTGGTCGGGATGTACAGGAAGCCGTTGCTGTGCCAGACCAGGTCGTAGGCATTGCGCTGACCCTGGGCGAAGATCCGCACCGGCGCACCGGGCGCGAACGGGTCGTAGAAGGTGCCGTTCGGGGCGATCGGGTCGGAGGCGTTCGCCCCCGTGCGGACCGTCGCCACGCCATCGGTGTCGAAGTGCAGGAAGTTGCCGTTGAACGGACCCGAGGTGATCGGGATGCCGCCGTTCTTCAGGTCGTTGTCGTTGTCGGCGAAGCGTCGGTTCAGCCCGTCGTCGGGGAGGGGCTCGGTGGTGATGTCGAAGCCCCCGACGGGCGGCGTGAGCGACGTGTCGATCTCGATGACCGCGGCGTTGAGCAGGCGCTCGGGACGGAAGCCCCAGGCGCTGTCGGGCGCGCCCATCGCGGTGTTGGAGCCCTGGATGACGTAGCCGAGGAACGGCGGCTCGCCGGGCTGACCGAAGGCCGGGTTGGCGCGGAACTCGATCGAGTTGGTCACGTGGTCGCCGTTGGACCGCGGGAAGCCCGAGACGTAGGGCGTGACCGTCGCGTTCGCGAGCGAGCCGCCGCCGCCCAAGGTCACCTTCGACAGGCGACCCGAGAAGTCGGGCACCCCATTGTCTCGACCGGACAGGGGGATGGGCCAGTTGTCGGTGATCCAGAAGCTGTTCGTGTCGACCGGGTCGAACGCGATGCCGATGATGCCGCGGCGGCCGTCGACGGTCACGAAGTCACCGCCCGGGGAGAAGACCTCCTCGGTGGCGGTGAGCAGCGCACCCGTGGTCGGGTCGAGGTCGTAGCGCTTGATGTCGCCACCGAGCGTCGTGACGTAGATCTGCGTTCCGTCGGGCGAGATCTCGGTCGAGGTGAACGTGAATGCGTTGTCGGCCGCGCCATTGAGCTCGACGACATCGTTGAACGCCACCGCCGACGGCGTGATGACCTGTGCCGTGCCCGTCACGAACGAGGTCGAGAACTTGAGGAACTCGCGGGTCGGCAGCGTCGGGTCGGCGTTGTCGCCGCGGTCGCGGAAGCCGTCGATGCGCAGCGTGTAGCTGGTGGCGTCCTGCAGGTTGCCGACCGGGCTGATCGTGATCGAGTCGAAGCCACCCGTGGTGTTCGCGGTAAAGGCGACGGGGTTGCCGGTCAGCGTCTCGAACAGCTCGACGGAGCCATCGGTGAGACTCGCGAGCAGCGCGCCCCCGCGACCGGACACCACGTCGATGTCGAGGACGAGGTCGGCGGCCGGGTCGATGCCCTCGGGCCGAAGCCCGTCACCCACGTCGAGGGACACCTGCATCTGGCCCGCACCCACGCCCCAGACCGCGATGGGTAGGCTGAAGTTGGCGTAGTCGTCGGGAGCCGGGTTGCCGTCGCCCGGGGTGAGGTCGGGCAAGGCGCGGACTTCGAGGTACTGCATCTCGGTGATCGTGCCGCCCTGTGCAGACAGGGTCAGCAGACCGTCCTGGACGTCGGCTACGGCGGTCACGAGCTGTGACTTGAACTCGGGGGTCGCCGCCCACGAGGTGACCAGCGTGCCCTCGACGAACAGGCGGTTGACGCTGTCGTCGGGGCCGCCGGTGTCGCCCACGCTGACCGTGACCTCGTACCAGCCATTGGGCACCGCGAGCTCCCAGGCCACTCGGCCGTCGTCGCCGGTCTGCGGATAGCTGGGACGATCGAAGCTCACGTAGCTGGTGAGCCGGGAATCGTAGGTGTCGAACGGGGTCCCGATGCGCTCGTCGATCGCCTCGGGCGGGTAGGTCGCGGTGAGCGGCGCGTTGGTGGTGCCATCGGCATCGAGCACCGAGGCCTCGGTGACCCACCCATAGGTCTCGCCGTTGGCCCGCAGGCCGAACGCATCGAAGTTGTCGACGTCGAAGCCAGGCTCGGCCGACGCGGCGCCGTCTCGGAAGTCGACACCGAGGACGCTGCGGGGACCCGGCTGCACGGTCGGGGTGATGGTCATCGGCGGCCGGGTCACGGTCACGCGGTCGAGATTGGGCCCGTTCGCGATCGAGTTCTCGACCCGAATCGTGCTGACGCCAGCCGGAAGGGCGAGCTGAACGACCTCGTCCTCCCACTGATCCCAGTCGGGGGTCGGCCCGAACGGCAGCACCGTGGGCGGTCCGCCGTTGACGAGCAGGTTCATGGGGCGCGTGTTGGTGCCCGAGCTCTGCGCGATGGCGTAGCGGAAGGCGAACGTGTAGGTGTCGGCGTTCGGCGCGTTGACGTCGAACTCGAAGGCATCGCCGACGTTCAGCCCCATGTCCAGATAGCCGTCGCGGGTGATGTTGCCCCACAGGCCGCCGATCGTTTTGCGTTTGCCGTCGAGGACCGGGATCTTGCCGACCGAGAACGACTCGGGGTTCTGCGGGTCACGCGGCTGGGTGATCTGGTTGCCCGAGGTCCCGACGGTGTCCACGATCGTGACGATGCCCGTGCGGTCCTCGAGCTGGACCTCGAGGGTGAACGTGCCGTCGTCGCTGCCATCCAGCGGGTTCGAGCCGTACAGGTTGACCTCGTCGCCGTCGCTGACGAGGTCGCCGTCCGAGTCGTTGTTGAGCGGGTTGGTCCCCGCCGAGTTGATCTCGACCCCATCGGAGAGGCC
>JBCBYI010000287.1:0-3460 GCA_039815945.1 Actinomycetota bacterium
TCCCTCTGACAGAACGGACGTCGTCGATGGTGTTGGCGTCAGACGGCGACTTGTCGTCGCGGTAGCGAACGACCCGAGCGAACCGCAGCGCGACCCCGCCGGGGTAGCGGGTCGAGCGTTGGATGCCGTCGATCGCGATCTCGACGACCTGTTCGGGCCGCAGCCGCACGAGCCATCCGTCGTCGTCGACCTCGAGTTCTCGGAACCGCTCGGTCTGCCATCGCAACATCTCGTCGGTCATGCCCTTGAACGTTTTCCCGACCATCACGAGGCCGCCCGTCTCCGGATCGCGGGCGCCCAGATGGATGTTCGAGAGCCAGCCCTGGCGTCGACCACTCCCGTATTCGACGGCGAGTACGACCAGGTCGAGGGTGTGGACCGGCTTGACCTTGCGCCAGGTCTTGCCCCGCCGACCGGCCTGATAGGTCGAGTCGGCCGCCTTCACCATCACGCCTTCGTGGCGTAGATCGAGGGCGGCGGCTTGCACCGCCTCGGCTGCGGCGATGTCGTCGACGATCTCGCCGGGCACGTGGGCGTCGCCCGCGACCCGGGCCAGTTCGGCGCGACGCTCCTCGAGCGGGGTGTCGAGCAGGTCGCGGCCATCGACGTGGAGCACGTCGAAGAAGAACGGGGTCACCGCCGCCTCTCGGGCGACCGTGTCCTGGAAGTCGACCGGCGTGCCGTCCTCGTGGATGCCGAGGACCTCGCCGTCGAGCACCAGCGAGTCGGCCGGAAAGCTCCGCACCCGTTCGACGACTCCCGGGATCGAGATCTCGTTGAGGCCACGGGTCCAGATCCGCACGTCGTCTCCGTGCTTGTGGACCTGGATACGGATCCCGTCGAGCTTCCACTCGACCGCGACCCGGCCGAGCTCCTCGACGGCGGCCGCCACCGACGCGCTGGTGGAGGCCAGCATCGGCGACACGGGCCGGCCGAGTTCGAGACCGATCGCGTCGAGGCCCTTGCGTCCCTCGGCCGCGGCGATGCGGGCCGCGACCCGCAGATCGCCGGTGAGCATCGCCGCCCGCCGTAGCACCGCGGCCGGTACGTCGGTGCCCTTGGCGATCGCGTCGGTGGCGATCCCGGCGTTGGCGCCCTGCCGGAGTTCACCGACGAGCAGGCGCCGCACGAAGTCGACCTCCGCGCCGGTGGCCTGCTCGAGGAAGGCTCGCAGCAGCTCCTCTCGCCGCGCCTTCGATCCCGCTCCGCTCGTGGCCGCGACATCGGTGAGCAACCGGTCGAGGTCGGTCACGTCGTGCACCGCCTCGTCGGTGGGCGAGACCTCGAGGCCCGCCACGGTCGCCCAGCCGACCCCGATCCGGCCCTGGCGGGGGTCGCCGGCGATCAGGCCGACGACGATCTCCATCTCCTCGGGCGTGGCCGTTCGCAGCACGTCGGCGAGGATCGCGACCTTCTCTTTTCGGGCCGTCGTCGCCCCCACGGCGTCGGTGGCGGCGACGAGATCGGCGAGGCGCATTACCGGCCAAGCTATTCGCTGCGCGCCGATAGCGTGCCGGCATGAACCGGGGGATCGCCATCGCACTGACGGCGTACGTGTTGTGGGGTCTCTCTCCGATCTTCTGGCGCCTCGGTCAGGGCTCCTCGGTCGACATCTTGACGTTCCGGGTGCTGTCGACGTTTCTGTTGCTGGCGTCGATCCAGCTGATCCGGGATCGCGCCGCTGCGGCCCGGGCCGCGTTCGCGGTGCCGGGCGTCGCCCGATCGATGATCGTCTCGTCGGTGTTGCTGTCGTCGAACTGGCTCGGGTTCATCTGGGCGGTCAACAGCGATCGGGTGCTCGAGGCCAGCCTCGGCTACTTCCTCAACCCGTTGGTCAGCGTCGTCCTCGGGGTCACGGTGCTCGGCGAACGGCTCCGTTCGGGCCAGTGGGCCGCGATCGCGATCGCCGGCGCCGGTGTCGCATGGCTCTCGATCGATCTCGGCTCGTTGCCGTGGGTGTCGTTGTTTCTGGCGATCACCTTCGGTCTCTACGGGCTGATCCGTAAGACGGCGCCGGTGGAGTCGCTCGACGGGCTGAGCATCGAGGTCGCGGTGATGCTCCCGGTCGCGGTGGTCGCCCTGTTCGTGTTGACCGGCGATGGCGACGGCATTCACGCCGTCGACGGCGTGCCGGGGTGGATCTGGGTCGCCGGCGCCGGCGTCATGACCTCGACGCCGCTACTGCTCTTCGGGTTCGCCGCCCGCCAGATCCCGCTGTGGACCGTCGGCGTGTTGCAGTACATCACCCCGACACTGCAGTTCCTGCTGGGCGTGCTCGCCTACGACGAGGACTGGTCGGGCGGCCAGGTCGTCGGCTACTCGATCATCTGGTTCGGTCTGATCGTGTTCGCAGCCGAAGGGGTCGCACGGGCGCGCCGGAGCAGGGCCGCGTCGATGGGGCGCGTCGGCTGAGTCGCTCGGCGGCCGGCCGGGCTCAGACGCTGACGCCGGTCGACGCCCGCAAGGTGTTGCGGACGATCGCCGCCACCATCTCGTCTTGGCGCGGCTCGGGCAGGTTGTGGCCCATGTCGGGGAACATCAGCAGCCGCGAGCCGGGCACGGCGGCCGCGGTGGCCATCCCGCCCGACGGCACGACGAGCAGGTCCTTCAGACCGTGGATGACGAGCGTCGGGACGGTCACCTCGCGCAGTCCCGGCGTCCGGTCGGGGCTGCCGCCGATCGCCGCGGTCTGGCGCATGACACCGTCCGGGGTCCAGGATCGGTCCATCGCCGCCTGGATGCGGGTGCGGGCGTCGTCCTCGACATAGTGGTCGCCGGAGATCTGGCTCCACAGCTTCAGGCCCTCTTCGACCGCAGTCTCCTTGGTCGGGTCCTTGGGCAGGCCCATGCCGCGGATGAGCTTCGGCGCGATGCCGCCGGTCTTGCGGTCACCGGTGTTCGACATGATCGAGCACAGCGAACGGATCTTCTCGGGGTGGTTGATCGTGAGCGCCTGGCTGATCATGCCGCCCATCGACATGCCGACGACGTGCATCGACTCGAACCCGAGGGCGTCCATCAGCTGAGCGCCGTCGTCGGCCATGTCGTCGATCGTGTAGCCGACGCCCTTCACCGGGCGACGCATCACCATCGACAGGATCGACTTGAGTCGCGACGGCGGCTCCCAGTCGGTCTTGGTCGAGAATCCGACGTCGCGGTTGTCGTAGACGACGACCTCGAAGCCGGCTTCGACGAGCCGCTCGACGAACTCCGGCGGCCAGTCGGTGAGCTGGCCGGCGAGACCCATCACGAGCAGGAGGGGTTCACCCGACCCGTGGCGTTCGTACTCGATCGTGATTCCGGAGGAGAGGGTGACCTGCGACATGGCGAAACACCATAGGGGGTTCAGCCCTCGAGTTCCTCGGCGGCCTGTTCCCACTCGTCCATGAGGGCGACCGCTCGGTCCTTGGCCTCGTCGTGGAGGGTGGCCAGACGATGGACCTCCTCGGGTCGGTCGTAG
>JBCBYI010000288.1:0-3456 GCA_039815945.1 Actinomycetota bacterium
GAATTCACCGAGGAGCTCGCCGGCCATGTGCTCGAGCTCATGCCGGGCATCTCGAAGATGCGCCTGCTCCGTCAATGGGCTGGCCTCTGCGACATGACCCCTGACTCCTCGCCCGTCATGGGCCCGACCCCGGTCGACGGGTTCTACGTCGACGTCGGGTGGGGCACCTACGGCTTCAAGGCCGGACCCGTGTCGGGAGAACAGAGGGCGGCCTGTGTCGCGAACGGCGCCACGCCGGAACTCATCAAGCCCTTCGAACTCCGCCGCTTCACCGAGGGAACCCTCGTCGGTGAAAAGGGCGCTGCCGCAGTGGGGCACTGATCATGCTGCTGGTTCCTTGCCCCTACTGCGGCCCGATGAACGCCGCCGATCTGACCTACAACGGCGAGTCGCACAGCCGACCCGATCCGAAGACCTGCACACCCGAAGCGTGGCGCACCTACCTCTACCTGCGGGAGAACCCGTCGGGTTGGTTGAAGGAAAACTGGTACTGCAGTTCCGGTTGCCGCAAGCACTTCACCATCGAGCGCCACACCCTGACCGGCGAGCTGCGTGAGCCGGTCCTCCCCGGCCGCAAGCCCGGCGCGACCAAGGGAGACATGAAGTGAGCCACCGACTCCCCTCCTCGACCGGCGAAGTGCTCGATCGCACCACCGCGATCTCGTTCACCTGGAGCGGCAAGAAGCTGAAGGGCTTCGAGGGCGACACGATTGCCTCGGCGCTCATGGCCAACGGCGAGCACGTGATGGGCCGCTCGATGAAGTACCACCGGCCGCGGGGCATCCTCACGGCCGACTTCTGGGATCCGAACACGACCGTGCAGGTCGGCGACGAGCCCAACGTGCGTGCGTCGCATCGCAAGCTCGAAGACGGCATGAAGGTGTCGGCCCAGAACGTGTGGCCGTCGCTGAAGTACGACGTGAAGGCCGCAAACGGTCTCGTCGGTCGCTTCCTCACCGCCGGCTTCTACTACAAGACGTTCATGAAGCCGGCCGCCCTGTGGCCGAAGTACGAGCACGTGCTCGCGAAGTTCGCGCCGGGCGGCACCGTCGATCTCGAGACGCCGCACGGCCGCTACGACAAGCGCTACGCCCACCCCGACGTCGTCGTCGCCGGTGGTGGCCCCGCCGGCCTGGCTTCGGCGGTCGCTGCGGCCGAAGCGGGTTCGTCGGTGATGCTCGTCGAGCACGAGCATCAGCTCGGCGGCCACCTCTGCTGGGGTGCCGACGACGACCGCGCTGTGGTGGCCGAACTCACCGCGGCGGCCGAGGCCGCAGGCGTGGAGATCCTCACCAACTCGACGGTCACCGGCCGCTACGAGGACAACTGGATCGCCATCTCCCAGCGCAACCATCCCGGTGTCGTCGAGCGGCTAATCAAGGCCCGCGCCAAGACCCTCGTGGTCGCGGCCGGCACGATCGAGCGTCCCTACGTCTTCGAGGGCAACGACCTTCCCGGCGTGATGACCTCGGGTGCGGTCCAGCGCCTGATCCGCTTGTACGGCGTGAAGCCCGGCACCCAGGCCGTGGTGTTCACCGCCAACGAGTCCGGCGATTCGGCCGTGCAGGCCCTGAAGGACGCCGGCGTCGCGATCGCCCGCGTGGTCGACGGCCGCGAGAGCGAGCGCATCGTCTCGGCCTCGGGTTCCAAGACCCGGGTCAAGGAGGTCACCCTCCACGACGGCGCCGTCGTGCCGTGCGACCTGCTCGTCACCGCCGTCGGCTGGACCACCCCGACGTCGCTGCTCAACATGGCCGGCGACCGGCCCGTCTACGACCCCGCCGCCGCCCGCTTCTTCCCCGACGGGCCGCCCGACAACGTGCTCGCCACCGGCGGCATGATCGGCGACGGCACCCGCGACGAGCTCATCGCTCACGGTCGCGCCACCGGCGAACTCGCCGCCGGCCGGGCCGCCGTCGTCCGCCACCGCATCCAGGCCACCACTCCCCGGGCCGCGGCAGTCGAGGGCCCCGAGCCCGACTACCCGGCCGACGAGCGCACGCCGCTCGAGCGCTACCGCCATCCCGAGCTCTACCGCTCCACCACCCACGGCATCGTCGACTACTCCGAGGACGTCTCCTCGAAGGACCTCTACAGCGCGGCGGGCGAGGGCTTCGACTCGGTCGAGCTCATCAAGCGGTTCACCACCGCGACGATGGGCCCGAGCCAGGGCAAGCTCGAGACGGTCAACACCGTCGCCGTGCTCGCCGAGGCCCGACGGGAAACGATCGCCGAGGTCGGCACCACCGTGTGGCGCCCGCCCTACGCGCCGATCTCGCTCGGCGCGCTCGCCGGCCGGATCAACGAGCCGAAGCGGGTCAGCGTGCTGCAGCCCTGGCACGAGGCCAACGGCGCCTCGCCGATCCTCGCCGGGCAGTGGGTGCGCCCCGAGCACTACGGCGATCCCGCCGCCGAGGTCCGTAACACGCGCACCAACGTCGGCATCATCGACGTCACCCCGCTCGGCAAGCTCGACCTGCAGGGCCCCGACGTCCCCAAGCTGCTCAGCCTGCTCTACACCAACAAGTGGATGGCGCTGCCGATCGGCGGCGTTCGCTACGGCCTGATGTGCGCCGAGGACGGCGTCGTGCTCGACGACGGTGTCACCGCTCGCCTCGGCGAGGAGCACTACCTCATGACCACGACGTCGTCGGGTGCCGCCAAGATCTGGAACTGGATCGAGATGTGGCTCCAGACCGAGCATCCCGACTGGCAGGTCCATGTCACCCCGGTCACCACCGGCCTGACGTCGATCAACATCGCAGGCCCGAACTCCCGCGAGCTGCTCGGCCGCCTCACCGACGACATCGACCTCGACCCGGAGGCGTTCCCGTACATGAGCGTGCGCCGGGGCACGATCGCCGGCGTCGACAACTGCATCGCCTGGCGCATCGGATTCACCGGCGAGCTGTCCTACGAGATCCACGTGCCTTCGGGCCACGCGGTGCACGTCTGGGAGCAGCTACTCGAACAGGGCGCCGATCTCGGCGTGAAGGCGTTCGGCCTCGAGGCCCAGCGCATCATGCGACTCGAGAAGGGCCACGTCATCGTGGGCCAAGACACCGACGGCCTGTCGAAGGCGCCGGTCACCGGCCTGCACCCGCTGCTCAAGCTCGACAAGGACGACTGGGCGGGCATGCCCGAGGTCGCCTGGACCATGGAGTCCGGCGACCACCCGATCATCGTCGCCTGCCAGCCCGACAATGGGTCGGTCGTTCCGGAGGAAGCGGCGCAGATCCTGCGAGCCGGCACCACCGAGATCGTCGGCCGCATCACGTCGAGCCGCATGTCCCCGACCCTGAACCGGTCGATCTGCCTGGCGCAGGTCAGCAAGGAGTTCGCCGCCCCCGGCACCTCGCTTGAGGTCCTGCTGGTCAGCGGTGACCGCATCACGGAGACGCGCTCCTTGCGGATCGAAGTGGGCGTGGTGCTCCTGCACCGTCGCCGTGATGCGGT